>JAMLIQ010000005.1 GCA_023954095.1 Burkholderiaceae bacterium
GCATCGGCCGCTACCGGGGCCTCGTCAACATGGACGTAGGCAACCAGAACCCCGACGGCACGCCCGCTCTGCAAGAATTTCTGCACCTTGAATACGCGGCAGACGCCGTGCTCTACGTGCCGGTGAGCCAGCTGCAGCTCATCAGCCGCTACTGCGGCGTGTCGCCCGACGACGCGCCGCTGCACAAACTGGGCAGCGGCCAGTGGGAAAAGGCCAAGCGCAAGGCCGCCGAGCAGGTGCGCGACAGCGCGGCCGAGCTGCTCAACATCTACGCCCGCCGCGCCGCGCGCGAAGGCCATGCCTTCCGCTACAGCGCGCAGGACTACGAAACCTTTGCCAACGACTTCGGCTTCGAGGAAACCGCCGACCAGAATGCCGCCATCCACGCCGTCATCCAGGACATGATCTCGCCCCGCCCCATGGACCGCCTGGTCTGCGGCGACGTGGGCTTTGGCAAGACCGAGGTCGCCCTGCGCGCGGCCTTCGTGGCGGTGACGGGCGGCAAACAGGTGGCCTTCCTGGCGCCCACCACGTTGCTGGCCGAACAGCACCACCAGACGCTGGTGGACCGCTTTTCCAAGTGGCCGGTGAAGATTGCCGAGGTCTCGCGCTTTCGCTCGGGCAAGGAGATCACCGCCGCCATCAAGGGCATCGGCGACGGCACCGTGGACATCGTGGTCGGCACGCACAAGCTGCTATCCGAATCCACCAAGTTCCACAACCTGGGCCTGCTCATCATCGACGAAGAGCACCGCTTCGGCGTGCGCCACAAGGAGCAGATGAAGCAACTGCGCGCCGAGGTGGACGTACTCACCCTCACGGCCACGCCCATCCCGCGCACGCTCGGCATGGCGCTCGAAGGGCTGCGCGACCTCTCGGTCATCGCCACCGCGCCGCAGCGGCGCCTGGCGATCAAGACCTTTGTGCGCAACGAGGGCACGGGCGTGATCCGCGAGGCGGTGCTGCGCGAATTGAAGCGCGGCGGACAGTGCTACTTTCTGCACAACGAGGTGGAGACCATCGAGAACCGCCGCCAGACGCTCGAAGAAATCCTGCCCGAGGCGCGCATTGCCGTCGCCCACGGCCAGATGCCCGAGCGCGAGCTGGAACGCGTGATGCGCGACTTTGTGGCGCAGCGCTACAACATCCTGCTGTGCTCGACCATCATCGAGACCGGCATCGACGTGCCCACGGCCAACACCATCATCATGAGCCGCGCCGACAAGTTCGGCCTGGCGCAGCTGCACCAGCTGCGCGGCCGCGTGGGCCGCAGCCACCACCAAGCGTATGCCTACCTGATGGTGCCCGACACCGAGGGCCTGACCAAGCAGGCGCAGCAGCGGCTCGAAGCCATCCAGCAGATGGAAGAACTGGGCAGCGGCTTTTACCTGGCCATGCACGACCTGGAGATCCGCGGCGCGGGCGAGGTGCTGGGCGAAAACCAGAGCGGCAACATGATGGAGATCGGCTTTCAGCTCTACAACGAGATGCTGTCCGAGGCCGTGCGCTGCCTCAAGGCGGGCAAGGAGCCCGATCTGCTGGCGCCCCTGTCCGTCACCACCGACATCAACCTGCACGCGCCCGCCCTGCTGCCCGACGACTACTGCGGCGACGTGCACCTGCGCCTGTCGTTCTACAAAAAACTGGCCACCGCAAAGACCAGCGACCAGATCGATGCCTTGCTCGAAGAAATTGTGGACCGTTTCGGCAAACTCCCCCCGCAGGCGCAGACACTGATCGACGTGCACCGGCTGCGTGTGCTGAGCCAGCCCTACGGCGTCATCAAGGTGGATGCAGCGCCCGGCATCACGAACATCACCTTCCGTCCCCAGCCGCCGGTGGAGCCGATGCGCATCATCGAACTCATCCAGAAGAACCGGCACATCAAGCTGGCAGGCAACGAAAAACTGCGCATCGAACGCGAACTGCCCGACCCCAAGGCCCGGGCGCAAATGGTGCGCGACATTCTGCGCAGCCTGGGGCAGCCCCTGTCGGCCTGAGGGACTGGATACGACGGCATGATCCGCATGTGGCTCGAATGGCTCATCGTCGGCCTGGCGCTGGCAGCCGCCCTGGCCACCCGGCCCTGGCGGCTGCTCGCCAGCAAGCCAGCAACCGCCGGAGCTGCAGCCACCGCCAGCCCCCTGCTCACTCCCTTGCTGGCTACGATGGTGCTGCTGCCCTGGCTGTGGGCGCTGCCGGCCTTGCACGCCATGCCACTGCAATTGCAGTGGTCGGGGGCCTGCCTGGTGGTGCTCATGCTGGGCTGGCCGCTGGCCGTCCTGGTGCTGCTGGCCGTGGGCGCGGCCACTGGCCTGGTATCACCCATGGACGGGTCGCAATGCCTGGTGGCCACCGTGTGGCAGGGCCTGGTTCCCGCCACACTGGCTCTGCTGCTGGGCGCCGTGCTACGGCGCCTGACGGGCGAAAACATGTTCGTCTATATCCTCGGACGGGGCTTTCTGGGCACGGCCCTTTGCATCTTCACCGCCTCGGTGCTCGCCCAATGGGCGGGCAGTCCGCTCCCCGGCGTGGGTGGCCAGCTCTCGCTGGTGGCCCACTGGCTCATGGCCTGGGGCGATGCCGTCGTCACCGGCATGGTCTGCGCCGTCTTCGTTGCCTTCAAGCCCGACTGGCTTGCGACCTGGTCAGACCGTCTGTACCTGCGCCGCAAAAGTTAATATCCCCCTTCCTCACCGCCCGCCACGCCCATGACCCACGCTACCGAATTTGCACCCGGCATCATCGTCCAGGACATTGCTCCCCCCCTGCGCCTGTCCGACTTCAAGCTCATCGCCTTTGACATGGACTCCACGCTCATCAACATTGAATGCGTGGATGAAATTGCCGACGCTGCCGGCCGCAAGGCCGAGGTGGCCGCGATCACCGAAGCCGCCATGCAAGGCGTGATCACCGACTACAAGGAAAGCCTGCGCCAGCGCGTTGCCCTGCTGCGCGGCGTGCCCGTGGCCCATATGGAACAGGTGCTGCGCGAACGCATGCAGTACAACCCCGGTGCGCAGGCACTGGTTGCCGCCTGCCGCAGCGCAGGGCTTGCCACCTTGCTGGTGTCGGGCGGATTCACCTTCTTCGCCGACCATGTACGGGCCGGGCTGGGCATACAGTACGCGCGCTCCAATGTGCTGGAGGTGCAGGACGGCCAGTTGACAGGCCGCATGGTGGATCAGGACTGGGGCGATATTTGCGACGGCCAGGAAAAGCGCCGCACCGTACTGGAACTGGCGGCCCTGCTGGGCGTCAGCCGGGCGCAGATCATCGCCGTGGGCGATGGCGCCAACGATCTGCCCATGATGGCGATTGCTGGGCTTTCGGTCGCCTTCCGGGCCAAACCCTCGGTGCGCGCGCAGGCCCGCATTGCCATCAACAGCGGCGGCCTCGACCGCCTGCTCGAAGTGGTTCAATCTTGACGGTATCGCTGTGGCAGCGCCTTGCCACGGTGCTGCGACGCCAGCGCTGGCGCGCGCACCTGGGCACCCTGTTGACGGTGCTGGCCGTGCTGGTGGGCGCACACCTCTGGCAGACACGCCATGTGCCGCCCGGGCCCGTGCCCGACCTGCCGCTGGTGCTGACCACGGGCGAGACCACCACCTTGCATGCGTGGCGGGCGCAGTACCCTGGCCAGCCCGTGGCCCTGCATGTCTGGGCCGAATGGTGTCCCATCTGCCGCACGGAAGAACACAGCATCACGCGGCTGCACCAGGACTGGCCCGTGCTCACGCTGGCCATGCAGTCTGGCGGGCTGCAGCCGGTACAAAAGGTTCTGGAAAAACGCCGGCTGCCCTGGAACACCGCCATTGACAGCCAGGGCTCCTTGGCCCGCAGTCTGGGTGTGCAGTCGGTGCCCGCCCTGCTGGTACTGGATGCGAACGGCCGCATCCGCGCCGCATCGGTGGGCTATACCAGCGAAATCGGCATGCGGCTGCGCATGCTCTGGGTGCGCATGGTTCAGTGAGGCAGGGTCGGCAGGCCCGGCACCAGCCGGATCGTACCCGGGCGTTGCTCGGCCGGCGGGGCCATGAGGTCTTCGAGCGTCAACGCATCGAGCACCTGGAAGAAGCTCTGCACGGCCTTGCCCAGCACGCCTTGCAAGCGGCAGTGGCTGCTGAGACGGCATTGGTTGTTCTCCGGGTCGAAGCACTCGACGACCGTGAAATCCGTCTCGGTGGCACGAACCACCGCGCCGATATTGATCTCGCGGGCGGGCTTCATCAGGCGCATGCCGCCGCCACGGCCGCGTGTGGTTTCCAGCAGGCCAATGGCCGATAGCTCCTGCACGATTTTGGTGAGATGGCTGCGGGAAATGCCGTAGCTCTCAGCCACCTCGCTGATGGTGACCGGCTGCGCACGCCCCTCGCAGGCGGCGCAGTACATCAGCACCCGCAAGGTGAAATCCGTCCACTGGGTGAGTCTCATGGAACTTGCCGCAAGTCAAGAAAAATACGCATATGTTTTGAATTTTATTCTATAAAATATGCAATCACAGTGCATCTTTATAAGGACATACCCCATGAACGCCCCCATGTCGCCTGCTGAGGCCTCGGCATCTGCTCTGGATGCAGGCCAGTCCATTGGCCAGCTTGCCGTTGAGTTGCCCGGTTCCACCGCCGTGTTCCGCCGCCTGAAGCTGGACTTTTGCTGTGGTGGCCACCTGAGCCTGGCCCAGGCCGTGGCGGAAAAGGGACTGGACCTGCAGGCCGTCCTGGATGAACTGGCGCAGTTGCAGCGCCCCGCCAGCCTGCCCGAGGTGACCGAGCCCGGCGCGCTGATCGACCACATCCTGGTGCGCTACCACGAGGTGCATCGTGCCCAGTTGCCCGAACTCATCCGCATGGCGCACCGCGTGGAAAGCGTGCACCGCGCCAACCCCCATGTCCCCGCAGGCCTGGGCGACCTGCTGGAAGAAATCCAGGCTGAACTGTTGAGCCACATGCAGAAGGAAGAGAACATTCTGTTCCCCATGCTCAAGTCGGGTGGCAACCCTTTCGTTCAGCACCCCATCAGCGTGATGCGCTCGGAGCATGTGGACCACGGCGCTGCCCTGGACAAACTCAACGCCCTGACCAACGACGCTACGCCGCCGGCTGGCGCCTGCAATACCTGGCGCGCGCTCTACAGCGGCATTGCGCAGCTCAATGACGATCTGATCAACCACATCCACCTGGAAAACAACGTGCTGTTCCCCGCCTTCGAAGCCCAGGCCCAGAAAGCCATGGGCGGCGGCGGATGCGGAGGCAGCGGCGGCGGCTGCCAGTGCGGCTGAACCTGAAAATCCGGTCTCAACCGTCAACCCCGCGCGGGCGCAGGGGATCAAGCAAGGCTGACAGGCCGTTGTGGTCGATCTCGTGCATCAGGGCCAGCAAGCGGCCCAGCTCGCCGCGTGGAAAGCCCTCGCGCGCAAACCAGTTCAGGTAGTTGCCGGGCAGGTCGGCCAGCAGGCGCCCTTCGTACTTGCCAAAGGGCATGCGCGTCTCTACCAGCTTTTGCAGCTGCGCGGGGTCCATGGGCGCCATGCGTTCAGCCCCCGGCCCGTTTGGCGGCCAGGCCCTGCTTGCGCAGCAGCTCCAGCACCTGGTCGGCGTGGTCGCCCTGCACCTCGATCACGCCGTCCTTCACCGTACCGCCGCTGCCGCAGCCCGTTCTGAGCAGCTTGCCCAGTGGCACCAGGGCCGCATCATCCAGGGGCAATCCGCGCACCACCGTCACGGTCTTGCCCCCGCGTCCCTTGCTTTCGCGGCTGACGCGGGCCGTGCCATCACCGGCCGGACGCGGCCGGGCCTGGCGGCAGATGCATTCGGCCACGGGCTGGCGGCAGTCCGGGCACATGCGGCCCGCATCGGTGGAATACACCAGCCCCCCGGTCCTGGACGCCGACTTCATGGGGCAGCGCCTTCATTCAACAGCGGGAAATTGAGCAGGCGCGTGGCAATCACGGTTTCCGTCAAGAAGCACACCAGCGCCAGCAGGAACGACACCACTCCGGCCAGAAACCCCGCCACCGCCATGCGGTTGGCCTGAAAGCTGGTGGTCTCCCCCAGAAACAGCAGAATGATGGTGAGCCCGATCAGGAAGGCGCACAAGGTCAGCAGCGCAATACAGCCATTGGCCAGCCGCCCGCGCGTGCGCAACTGGGCCAGCTCCCGGTAGGCCGAGGCCACGAAATCGGCCTCCCTGCGGGCCCGGTCCTCGACCAGGCGCGCCCGGTCGATGATGCGCGCCAGGCGCCCGGCCACCGCGCCGATCATGCCCGACACGGCCGTGAGAAGGAACACCGGCGCAACCGCCAGCTGGATGCCATGGGTAATGGCACTGGAATCGAGGGCAAAGGCCATGGACTGGTTTTTTGTGAAAAGCAGGCGTGGATTATCGGCGGTGCCGCACAATGCCTGTCTTTGTTCCATCTTCGCCAGCAGGGGCCGCCGCGGCTCCAGCGCCTATTCATGCCTTTTGCCTCTCTCGGTCTCTCCCCCGCCCTGGCTGCTGCGGCCGCAGCGCAGGGCTTTCAATCCCCCACGCCCATCCAGGCCGAGGCTATTCCCCCCATCCTGCGCGGTGCCGATCTGCTGGGCCAGGCGCAGACGGGCTCGGGCAAGACCGCTGCCTTTGCCCTGCCGCTGCTGCAGCGGGTGCAAGAGACCCGCCTGCCCGGCCAGCGGAATGTGCAGGCCCTGGTGCTGGTGCCCACCCGGGAGCTGGCGGCCCAGGTCGGTGGCGTGCTGCGCGGCCTGGCCGCCGCACTGCCGTCGCCGCCGCGCATTGCCGTGGTGTTTGGCGGTGTTTCCATCAACCCGCAGATGATGGCGCTGCGCGGTGGCGCCGACGTGGTGGTCGCCACCCCGGGCCGCCTGCTCGATCTGGTGGAACACAACGCGCTGCGCCTGTCCGGGGCGGGCCTGCTGGTGCTCGACGAGGCCGACCGACTGCTCGGCCTGGGCTTTGCCGACGAGCTGCAGCGCGTACTGGCGCTGCTGCCGCGCCAGCGCCAGAACCTGCTGTTCTCGGCCACTTTCCCGGACGAGGTGCAGCAGTTGGCGCAGCGCTTGTTGCGCGACCCCGTGCGCGCCGAGATTGCGGCAACGCCCACGCACGCGCCCGACATCCAGGAACGTGCCATCCAGGTCGATCCTGAACGCCGCACCCAACTGCTGCGCCATCTGGTGCAGACGCACGGGTGGTCCCGTGTGCTGGTGTTTGTGGCCACACAGTACGCGGCCGAGCATGTGGCCGAGAAGCTCTACAAGGCCGGAATTTTTGCATCACCCTTCCATGGCGGGCTCAGCCAGGGCGCCCGCAAGCAGGTGCTGCAGGAGTTCAAGGACGAGCGCTGGCAGGTGGTGGTCACCACGGACCTGGCCGCACGCGGCATCGACATTGCGCAGTTGCCCGCCGTCGTCAACTACGATCTGCCGCGCTCCGCCGTGGACTATGTGCACCGCATTGGCCGCACCGGGCGCGCAGGCGAAGGCGGCGTGGCGGTCAGCTTTATCAGCGCGGACACCCAAACCCATTGGCAGCTGATCGAAAAGCGCCAGGGCCGGAAGATCCCCCACGGGCAGATGCCCGGCTTCGAGCCCACGAAAACCGCGCCCGCAGCCGCCGTGCCGGGCATCGGCGGCGTCAAGGGCCGACGGCCCAGCAAGAAAGACAAGTTGCGGGCCGCAGGCTTGCTCCCGCCGCTCGGTCAATCCTCGGAGTGAGGTTCGGCAGGGCGGTTCCGTGGCGGGCGCTGGGCGGCGCGCGCCAGGATTTCCAGGTAAAACTGCCCAGCCTGCGCGGCGGCCGCGGCGTCAATCAACCCCATGATACCGGCCAGTGCAGCCGGTTCGGGTGCGCTGGGCGGTACGGCAAAACGGCAGTCGAAATCCCAGAAATCCGCGCCTTCGGGCAAGGTCTTGCCGCGTTCGCGGCGCAGGTATTTGCGGATTTCGTGCTTGATGGCGTCCAGGCGCCGGTCGGGGTGCAGGCCCTCGACGTGCAGGGCAAAGGTTTTTTTCATGGCCAATGGTAGCGC
Organism: Burkholderiaceae bacterium; assembly: GCA_023954095.1. Classification (GTDB taxonomy): domain Bacteria; phylum Pseudomonadota; class Gammaproteobacteria; order Burkholderiales; family Burkholderiaceae_C; genus Simplicispira. The sequence goes on from JAMLIQ010000005.1 coordinate 8,030, forward strand.
GCCGTCAGCCACCGGTAGCCCTGCAGTGCCACAATGGCTTACAAATCTGGAGAGGCCGTTGTGTTGTCAAGCGATCTCGAACTGCTGCACGCCCTGCCGGTGGCCATACTGGTCACCCGGCAAGGCTTGATCTGCCGGGCCAATGCGGCTGGCGCAGCATTGCTGGAGGCGGGCACGCCCGGCGACCTGCAAGGCCGATTGCTGTCCGACTTTGTGCACACGCTGGACAAGCTGCGCTCGAGCGCCCGGCTTCACCAGGCCAGTGCGCCAGAGCAGACCGGCCTGCCCAACAAACCGGCCGAGTTCCGCATTCGCACCACCCGCGGCAACCTGCGCATGGTGCTGGTTTCGACCGTGGGCATCACACTCGATGGCGCCCCAGCGCTGCTGATCTGCGGCATGGACATGACGCACCAGAACGAGATCCAGGAACAATTGCGCGAGAGCGAACACCACTTCCGGCGCGTGTTCGAAAGCATGCAGGACGTGTACTACCGCACCAATGCCCAGGGCGTGGTGCAGCATGTGGGCCCGGGCGTGCGCCGCGTGCTGGGCTACGAGCCCCATGAGATCGAGGGGCACACCGCCGAGTCGTATTACCCGCACAGCAGCGACCGCGATGCCTTCAAGGCCGCCATCATGGCGCACGGCGAGGTGTCCGACTTTCCGGGGCAGATGGTGCGCAAGGACGGTACCGTCATCGACATCTCCATCAGCAGCCACGCGCTGTTCGACCACAACGGCGACTTTGCGGGCGTCGAGGGCCTGTACCGCGACGTGACGCAGCGCAAGAACCTCGAGCGCGAACTGCAGCGCCTGGCCACCACCGACATGCTGACGGGCATGGCCAACCGGCGCTCCTTTCTGGAAGTGGCCGAGGCCGCCTTCCAGCGCGCCCGGGAAAGCCATGCGCCACTGACCCTGCTGATGCTCGACCTGGACCATTTCAAAACCATCAACGACCGCTTTGGTCACCTGGAGGGCGACCGGGTGCTGGCAGAGTTTGCGCAAGCCACCAGACACCAGTTGCGCGCCAGCGATACCGTGGGCCGCCTGGGCGGCGAGGAGTTTGGCCTGCTGCTGCCCCACACCACGCCAACAGAAGGCGCCGACATCGCCACGCGCATCCTGGAGGCGATCCGCGCGCTGGAACTGACCGACAGCAACGGCCAGCCCTACCGCATCACCACCAGCATGGGCCTGGGCACACTCAGCCCGGGGGACCGCAGCCTGCACGATCTGCTGGACCGCGCGGACCAGGCCCTGTACCTGGCCAAGCGCCGGGGCCGCAACCAGCTTGCGGTGCTTGACGCGGGCAGCGACGGCACCATGGCCGCGCCGGCCGCACCGCCCTGACCGGCCTCGACGACCTGCAGGGGGCCTGGTTCACAATGCCCCCATGCACACACGCCACCCCGTTCCCGGCAAGGAGCAGATCGCCCTGCTCGACCCCTTTGATCGCCTGGGCCTGGACCGCATCCACCGGGTCCACACCGCCGCGCAGGCCGAGCGTGCGCGCACTGCGCTGACGGCCAGCCGGTTCTGGGGGTTGGATACCGAATCGCGCCCCACTTTTGCCAAGGGCCAGGAATCCGAAGGGCCGCACACCGTGCAGCTGTCCACCCTGGAGCAGGCCTGGGTGTTCCAGCTGCACGACCCCGGCTGCAGCGCGGTGGTGGCCGAGCTGCTGGCGCACCGCGGCATCGCCAAGGCAGGGTTCGGGCTGGGGGACGACCGCAAGCGCATCCAGGCCCGGCTGGGCGTGGACGTGGCCGACATCCTGGAGCTCAACACCACCCTGCAGCAGCGCGGCTACCGCAAGGACCTGGGCGTCAAGACCGCTGTGGCCGTGTTGTTCCAGCGGCGCTTCATCAAGTCGAAGAAAGCCGCCACCTCCAACTGGGCGCAACTGCAGCTGAGCGAGGCGCAACTGGTCTATGCCGCCAACGACGCGTACGCCGCGGCACGCGTCTACCAGGCGCTGGGGCTGGCGGGTTAAGCGCTTGCGCTATCAATAATCTAGCTATTTGCGCTTATGTATATTGATTTCCAATATCAAAAAGCATTGAAATTCAATAAATACAAGCGGCAGAAGCTCTTATTTCAATAGCGACCTTGCCTGTACCCCCTGCCGCGCCTCCAACGCGTTGCGCCTGCCGGTCCCAGCGGGCATGGGCCTCAGAGGGCCTGGGCCAGACGTCCCACGCCTTCGCGGATCTTGTCCACGCCGACCGTGGCAAACGACAGGCGCAGCGTGGCGTGGTCAGGCTGGGCACAGTAGAACGGCGTGCCGGGCACAAAGGCCACCCCCTGTTCGATGGCGCGTTTGGCAAACACATTGCCGTCCTGCACCTTGCCGCCCGCGCCCGTCAGGCGCGCCCACACGAACAGCCCGCCCTGGGGCTGCACGAACGCGATGGCCTCGCCCAGATCCTTGCGCAGCGCCTCGCCCATGGCCTGGGCACGCTCGGCATACACCGCACGCACCTTGGCCAGCGTGGCAGGCATGCGCCCGGCCTGCAGGTAGTGCGCGGCCGTGGCCTGGGCAAACGTGCTGGTGTGCGCGTCGCTGAACTGCTTGCACATGGTGGCCTTGGCCAGCAGCTCGGGCGGGGCAATCATCCAGCCCACGCGCAGACCGGGCGAGAGCACCTTGCTCAGACTGCCGCAGTGCACCAGCAGCTCGCGGCTGCCCGGCACGGTGGCCGACAGGGCCAGCAGGCTGGGCGGCGGCGCATCGCCAAAGTACAGGTCGCCGTAGGGGTCGTCCTCGACAACCAGCGTCTGGTGCCGCACGGCCATCTCCAGCACCGCCTTGCGGCGCTCCAGGCTGAGCGTGGCGCCGCTCGGGTTGCCGAAGGTGGGGATCAGGTAGACAAACCGGGGCTTGTGCTCGGCGATGAGCTTGTCGAGTTCGTCGGTCTTGACGCCATGGCCGTCGATGGGCGCGCTGATGAGTTCAGCGCCATACAGGCGGAAGCACTGGATGGTGGCCAGAAAGGTCGGCCCTTCGACAATGACCTTGTCGCCGGGGCTGATCAGCGTCTTGCCCAGCAAATCGAGCGCCTGCTGGCTGCCGGTGGTGACGATGAGGTTGTCGGCCCCCACATCGCGGGCGCCCTTGCTGGCCATGAACTGGCTCAGCTGCTCGCGCAGCGGCTGGTAGCCCTCGGTGGCGCCGTATTGCAGGGCGGCGCCGGGCTCCTGGTCCAGCGCGGCATTGCTGGCCGCGCGGATGCCCTCCACGTCAAACAGGGCGCTGTCGGGAAAGCCCCCGGCAAAGCTGATGATGCCGGGTTTGCCCAGCAGCTTGAAAAGCTCACGGATGGCGGAGGTTTCTACGTTGTTCAGGCGGTCGGCAAATTGCATGGCGTGGACAGGAGTGGTTGGCAATGGACTGCACATTGTCGCCAATTGGCAAGCAGGTTTCCTGCGGCTTACACTGGCCCCAGCCCCTGCGAACAGCAGCCCCCACGCCAACACCCCGCCCCGGGGAGCCGCCATGCCCCTTGAAATCCGAACCATTCCCTCCATGCGCCTGGCCTCTATGCGGCACATCGGACCTTACGGACACCCCGCCCTGACCCGGCTCTGGGAACGCTTTGGCCAATGGTGCGCGGAAAACGGCCTGAGTGAGCCGCGCCCCAGGTTCTACGGCATCAGCCACGACAACCCGGCCTGCACGCCGCCCGACCAGTGCCGCTACGACGCCTGCGTGCAGATCGGACACGATCTGCACCCGGGTGCCGAGGTACGGGTGCTCGACTTTGTCGGCTGCGAGCATGCGTGCATGCGCTTTTCCGGCACAGGCCCCGAGATCGCCCCGGCCTGGGCGGCCCTGTTTGCCCCCGGAATGATTCCTGCCGGCTGGGCCCCGGCACCACGGCCTGCGCTGGAGCTCTACGACGAAAGCTTTGCAGTGGACCCGGACACCGGCCGCTTTGCGTGCTGGTTGTGCGTGCCCGTGCAACGCATTGGCTGACGACCAACACCCATCCCCGCCCATACCCCACACACCATGAAGCCCGCGCTGATCGAACCCTTTTTCGCCACCCTGAAAGCCGCCAACCCCCAGCCCAACACCGAACTGGAGTACACCACCGTGTTCGAGCTGCTGGCCGCCGTGCTGCTCTCTGCCCAGGCCACCGACGTGGGCGTGAACAAGGCCACGCGCAGGCTGTTTCCGGTGGCCGGTACGCCGCAGGCCATCCTGGACCTGGGGCTGGAGGGCCTGGAGGGCTACATCAAGACCATCGGCCTCTACAAAAGCAAGGCGCGCCACCTGCTGCAGACCTGCCGCATCCTGGTCGAACGCCACGGCGGCGTGGTGCCCCGTACGCGCGAGGCGCTTGAAGCCTTGCCCGGCGTGGGCCGCAAGACCGCCAACGTGGTGCTCAACGTGGCCTTTGGCCAGCCGACCATGGCGGTGGACACGCACATCTTCCGCGTAAGCAACCGCACGGGCCTGGCGCCCGGCAAGAACCCCTGGGCGGTAGAGCAGCAACTGCTGCAGCGCGTGCCGCCCGAATACGCCGTGGATTCACACCACTGGCTGATTTTGCTGGGCCGCTACGTGTGCCAGGCGCGCAAGCCGCGCTGCTGGGAATGCGCCGTGGCGCCGTACTGCGACTTCACACCCAAAACCCAGCGCCCCTGAAAGGCGCCGAATGCTATTTGATTAATAGCACACTACGCCTGCCAGACAAGCTCAAAAACCGCCATAAGCCGCGATAACGGCCATTTCCCCAAGGGACCTCTTGTATACACCTCTCGGTATACTGAATTGCACTGACCACGCCTTTCGCCCGCGCCCATGAACTCACTTGATCCACGCTCCCTGATTGCCATGGGCGGTTTCATGGCCCTGGTCATGGGACTGGTGCTGGGCTTCATGCGGCGCTACTACCCGCCCAGCATCCTGGGGCTGGGCTATTGGGCACTGGCGCCCGCCGCATGGCTGATTGCCACGGTTTTTTTCGCGGCCCCCGGTCCATGGCTCCAAGAAGTGGGGCGCTGGCTGGGCAACGGACTGATCTTGCTGGGCTTCATCCTGTTCCACGTGGGCTGCCGCCGTTTCTTCGAGCGGCCCGTTCAATGGCGCCGAATCGTGATTCCGTTCGCGCTGGTCATGCTGTCCCTGGCCTGGTTTGCCGGGCCCGAGCCGTCGTACCGCATGCGCGTGGCCATTGTCACTGCGGCCATCGCCGTGACGCACACCAGCACACTGGTGTTTCTGTGGCAGAGCGGCAACCGCAACTTCCCGGTGCGCATGGTGCAGGCCACGCTGGCGCTGCACCTGTGCGTGCTGTTGGTGCGGCTGCAAACGGTACTGTCCGTCCCCGAAGTGGGCGACCTGATGGAAGCGTCCACGGTGCAGACCTACTATCTCGGCGCCTATGTGCTGGCCGTGCTGCTGCTGTCCATTGGCGCCGTGCTCATGGCCACAGACCGGGTGCGCACCGAGCTGGAACACATGGCCACGCACGATGCGCTCACCGGCACCCTCAACCGGCGGGCCATCCTGGAATGCTGCGCAGACGAGCACGAGCGCAGCCTGCGCTACAAGCAGCCGTTCGCGCTGATGATGATCGACCTCGACCACTTCAAAACCATCAACGACACCCATGGCCACCAGCACGGCGACCGGGTGCTGGTGCATTTTGCCGACAGCACCCGAAGTGCCCTGCGCCGTGCCGACCGCTTCGGACGCTATGGCGGCGAGGAATTTCTGATCCTGCTGCCCAACACCGCCGCCGATGTGGCACTGCCCGTGGCCGAGCGCATTCGCGCCGCACTGTCCGCAGGGCATGCACTGGACTGCCAGGCCAGCATCGGCTTGACCCACTGGCGCGGCCCCGAAGACACGCTCGATGCCATGCTCGGCCGCGCCGACGCAGCGCTGTACCAAGCCAAGGCGCAAGGGCGCAACCAGACCTGCAGCACCTGAAGAGGGTGCTGCGCAGCCGTGCAGGCGCACGGGCCGCCTGCCGAATAAAAACTGTATACATATACAGTTTTTATGTGCACAATACGCACGACCACCCCTACAGGAGCCACCCCATGCTTGACCACATGACCTTCCGCGTCACCGACATCCAGCGCGCCAAGGCGTTCTACAGCGCAGCCCTCGCGCCCCTGGGCTACAGCGTTTGCTTCGAGGGCAACTACGGCATGAACATCCTCGGCTTCGCCTACTCCGACCCCGCCGAACCCGATGGCAAGAAGGCCGACGTGTGGTTCATCGACGGCCCCTCCCCCTACGGCGGCCCACCGGCCACCACCGGCTGCCACCTGGCCTGGAAGGCCCAGACCCGCGCCCAGGTGGACGCCTTCTACGCCGCCGCCATCGCTGCCGGCGGCAAGGACAACGGCGCCCCCGGCCTGCGCCCCGAGTACCACGCGCACTACTACGGCGCTTTCGTCATCGACCCTGAGGGCAACAACATCGAGGCGGTGTGCCATTTGCCGGGGTAGCTAACGCACGGTGCCTCAGCGCGGCAGGGCGGAAAGGCTTTGATAAAAATTGGCCTCTAACGCCCGTCCCTATTGCGCTACAAGCTACTTATTTCATAGCATCCGCAAACATACCCAAGTCGCTCAGGCCCAAGAGCGCCAGCCCACTGGACCGAGTGGCTCTGCTCCATTTCCTCCGGCTCTTTCCCCATCGTTTAGAATACGGCACTGCCGTATAACCTTTTAGTGAAAACCGTTGCCGAAACCGCCGTCTTCCAGCGCTACGCCAGCGAAGTCTGGCCAGACGCCGAACGGGCTGAGTTCATCAACTGGATCGCCGCCAATCCCGACGCCGGAGACGTGATCCGAGGCAGCGGCGGCTGCCGAAAGGTACGCTGGACTTCCGCTGGGCAAGGCAAACGCGGCGGAGCCAGGGTGATTTACTTCAACGCGAGCACGGAGACCATTTGGCTCTTGATCGTCTATAAAAAAGCCAAGTTCGACAACCTCCCCACATCCTTCCTGGCGCAGTTGAAGCAAGGAGTCGAAGATGCCCTCTGAAATCGAAAAATTCCAACGTGACCTGCTGGAGTCCGTCCAGCAAATGAAACGCGGCGAGGCCGCCCGCACCACCCAAGTCAAGCTGCCGGAGGCTGCGGAGGCACGCGCAAAAATAGGACTGTCCCAGCAAGCATTCGCGCAACTGCTGGGCGTTTCCGCGAGAACATTGCAAGACTGGGAGCAGGGCCGCCGCTCGCCTACGGGCGCAGCCAAGACACTGCTCCGTGTGGCCGTTGCGCACCCGGAGGTTTTGCAAGAGTTGCGGATGTAGAGCGATACCCAACAGGCATTTCACGCTGAGCCCTTAAACGTTAGCCCCTCAAGACGATGAACTCACTTACACCAGAACAACTCCTAGCAGAGGTCGAGGACGTTTTGCGCACAATGCCAGAGCGCAAAACTATCCGCCATGAACTGCCGGAAAACTACGCTTGGTTTGGACGTGCAGCCGCTCTTGTCGCTCAGTGGAACTCGGTAAAGTCAGTAGAGTTTGATTTGTGCGTTCGGCAAATACATAGCTTCATGGCAATGGATGCAAGTCAGGCGCTCGGCGGCATACTCACGCTACTTCAACAGGCTCGGCACGACCTTCGACTAAAGGCTGTTGGACCGCTCACTGTTGCCATAGACAAAGGAAGCGTCTTTGACTATTTCGACGAAGTACGAAAACTAATCGAAGAAGCACAAACCGATCTACTTTTCGTCGACCCCTACCTAGATGCGGAGTTCGTTTCCAGGTACCTTCCGTACGTAAGGTCTGGAGTAGCCATTCGTCTTCTGGGAAAAGAGAAAATGCCCACACTGGTACCAGCGGTGCAAGCATTCGCGCAACAAAACAGCGTGAACATACAAGTCCGTGCAGCAACCGCGCTGCATGACCGATTCGTCTTTATTGACAAGAAATCATGCTATCAATCAGGGGCCTCATTCAAAGATGGCGCCAAGAAGGCTCCAACAAGTCTGGCGCAAGTTAACGATGCTTTCGCTCCAATTCAAACAACTTATGAAACGTCGTGGAGCACCGCTCAGGTTCACATTTAGTGCCAGGGTCTAACTGACGGTTCAACTCGGACGCCAACACTCGCCATGGATTCACCATTTTCGTGGCCAGTGATCCTGCGAAGCAGAGTGGTGCCCAACATACAACGCCATTTCGCGCCAGCTCTGCCTCTCCCGCACCACGCAAATCAACTGCCAAGTCACCTTGTAGCGCTTACCCAGCAATCGCTAACAGCTACTGATTCCATAGCTGTTAGCGCGTTCCGCTTCCTCAAGCAGGCAACAGCACCAGGGCAGGTCCATCACGCTACGGTTTGCTCCGACACCCCCGCCGCCTCAAAGCTCGCCATCTCGCGCAGGATGGCGCAGGCCGATGGCAGCAGCGGCCAGGCCAGCGCGGCGCCGGAGCCTTCGCCCAGGCGCAGGCCCAGGTCGAGCAGCGGCTCGGCCTGCATTTGCGCGAGCATGAGCTGGTGGCCGCGCTCGCCCGAGCGGTGGGCAAACACGCAGCGTTGCAGCACATGGGGCTGCAGGCGGCTGGCGACGAGCACGGCGGCGCTGGTGATGAAGCCGTCCACCAGGATCACGCGGCGCTCTTGTGCGGCCTGCAGCACGGCGCCGACCATGGTGGCCACCTCGTAGCCGCCCAAGGCGGCCAGGGCTTCGAGCGGCGTGGTGGCGGCGGCGTTGGCGTCCAGCGCCTGCTGCAGCACGGCGCGCTTGCGCTCGATGCCTGCGGCGTCCAGCCCGGTGCCCGCGCCCGTGCATTCGGCGATGGGCAGGCCGCACAGGCGCGCCAGCAGCAGCGAGGCCACCGAGGTGTTGCCGATGCCCATTTCGCCCAGCAGCAGCACATTGCCCGGTAGCCCGCGCACCAGTTCGATGCCGTTGGCCAGCGCCTGGGCACATTGCGCGGCGCTCATGGCCGGGCCTTGGCTGGCATCCTGCGTACCCGGCGCCACCTTGCGCAGCAGCAGGCGCGGCTGGCCGGGGGCGGCTTCGCGCGGGGCGATGTCGCGCGCCACGCCGCAGTCCACCACGGTGAGCGCCAGGCCGTGCTGGCGCGCCAGCACGCTCACGGCGGCGCCGCCTGCGAGGAAGTTCTCGACCATCTGCCAGGTCACGTCGCTCGGGAAGGCCGACACGCCGCGCGCGGCCAGGCCGTGGTCGCCTGCGAAGACGACCATTTGCGGCTGCTCCAGCCGGGGGGATGCCGTGCCCTGGATCTGGCCCAGGCGCAGCGCGAGCTGCTCCAGGCGGCCCAGCGAGCCCAGGGGTTTGGTCTTGTGGTCCAGCTTGTGCTGCAGGGCCTGGGTGAGCTGCGGGTCGGCGATGTCGGCAATCAGGGGCAGGTGGGCTTTCATGGTTTGTTCAACTTTCAATGGAAGGTTTGGCGCAGCCCGCACACAGGGGCCGGGCGTTGGAGGGTGTTGAAGGGCGGTGCGCGCCGGGCATGGCGCGTTGCGGCAGGCTCAGGCGAGGTCTGCGCGCCCGCGCTGGGCGTCAGTCTGGTCACACGAAGTCTTCCACGGGCAGGCGCGGCAGCCAGCCAGCGGTTTCCAGCTCGGGCTTGGCGGGGAAGGGACTCAGGTGGCCCACGCCCCAGCCTTCGACTGACCGCGCATGTCGCGGCGTGCAAAGAGGGCGTGGTAGATGGCGTCGCGCGCTTCTTGCGTGAAGGCGTGCGCGCTGGGCGTGGCTTGCGCCACTGCGCTGGTATTCATGGCAGTCCCCTGTGCGTGAATAGTGGCAGCGCTGCCCGGCCTTGCAGCGCCAAAAATGGCTCAGGCCGGTCTTCTGGCTTGGAGTCATTTGGCCCCCGCGCCTTCCCGGCCTTGGCGGCCAGTGGCATTCAGCAGGGGTCATCGTCCTTACAGCGTTGGGCACGCGGCGGATTTGCACCGCCTTCCCGATTCTCCCTTTGCCATCATGGCATTGGGCACCTGAGGGGCGCGATGATAGCAGCCGCCCACTGCGCAAGGCTTACGCGATCAGCGCGTCCAGCACGCCCGGGTCGAAGTGCCGGGCCACGCCATCGGCCAGGCCGTCGAACACGGCATCGAGCGTGGGCGCCTGGGCGCCAAACAGGGCGTGCAGCACGGCGGCATCCTCGAACAAACCGTGCAGGTACACGCCCAGCACATTGCCCGCCGGGTTCTGCCAGGCGATGCCGGGCATGACGCCTCGCGCCACGTCGCCCTTGGCGGCCATGGCGGGGTGCTGGGCCGTCTGGCCGTGGTGGATTTCGTAGCCCTGGGCACGCACGCCCGAGAGCGGCGCCCAGGTGCCGGTAAGCTGCCCGAAGGCCGCGCTGGTGCGCCGCACGGTCTTGGCGGGCTCGAACACGGTGACCAGCGGCAGCAGGCCCAGGCCGGGGCCGTTGCCGTCGATGCCGTCGGGGTCGATCAGCGCCTCGCCCAGCATCTGCAGGCCGCCGCACACGCCCAGCACGGCGCCGCCCTGCCCCGCGTGCGCGGCGATGGACTGGTCCAGCCCCTGGGCGCGCAGCCAGGCCAGGTCGGCGGCGGTGGCTTTGGACCCCGGCAGCACGATCCAGTCGCTGGGCCGCAGGCCCGCCACGTCGGCCGGGCTGCGCACCCATTGCAGGCGCACGCCGGGCACGTTCTTGAGCGGCTGGAATTCGTCGAGGTTGCTGATGCGCGGATAGGCCACCACGGCCACGGTGGTGTGCACGGCGCCGGGGGTGGTGTGCGGTCGATTGAGCGGCGACGGGCCGCCCCTAGCCGCGAGAGCCCCCTCGGGGGGCAGCGAGGACACGCCAGTGCCGAGCGTGGGGGTCATATCAAACACGCCATCCTCCTCGGGCAGGCCGTGGTGCCACTGCATGGGAATGGTGGCCACGGTAGGCACGCCGGTGCGCTCCTGCAGGTGCTGCGGCGCGGGCGCGAGCAGGCTGGCGTCGCCCCGGAACTTGTTGAGCACGAAGCCGTGGATCAGCGCACGCTCGTCCTCGGGCAGCAGCGCCCAGGTGCCGTAGAGGTGGGCAAAAGCGCCGCCCCGGTCGATGTCGGTGACGAGCAGGCAGCGCGCATGGGCATGGCGCGCCACGCGCATGTTCACGATGTCGCTGGCGTGCAGGTTGGTCTCGGCGGGCGAGCCCGCGCCTTCGATCACCACCACGTCGTTCTCGGCACGCAGTGCATCCAGCGCGGCGGCGATCTGCGGCCACACCACGGCGCTGCGGCCGCGCCAGGGCAGTGCCGTGAGCGGCTCGCTCACCTGCCCCAGCAGCACCACCTGGCTGTGCGTGTCGGCCTCAGGCTTGAGCAAGAGCGGGTTCATCCGCACCTCAGGCACAGCGCGTGCGGCCAGGGCCTGGAAGTACTGCGCCGAGCCGATCTCGCCCCAGGCGCCGTCGATGCCCTCGACCACGCGCGCGTTGTTGCTCATGTTCTGCGCCTTGAACGGCGCCACCTTCAGGCCCAGGTTGCTGTAGTGGCGGCACAGCGCGGTGGTGAGCCAGCTTTTGCCGGCGCCGCTGGTGGTGCCCAGCACCATGATGCAGACAGCGGGGCGGCGCCCTTGGACAGTGTGGAGAGTCATTGCATGTTTTCCATGGAGGAATGGGTGCTGCAGGCCGCCTGCCAGGCCGCAGCAAGCGCATCCTGCGCGGGCGGTGGCAGCACGCCCAGGCGCAGCACGCCGGGCAATCCAAACGAGCTGCACTCGCGCAGCTTGATGCCCGCCGCGCGCAGCGCCGCAAGCCGCTGTGGCAAATGCGCCTGCGGTGGCCTGGCACAGAAAAAATTGGCGGTGCTGCCCGGCAGCTCCTGCCAGCCCAAGGCTGTGCACAGCGCCTGCTGGCGTGCCTTCCAGGTGCGCAGCTGCGGCAGGCATTCAGCCAGCCAGCGTTGAACGGACGCTTGCCGCCACGCGGCCAGCAGCGCCACGCCATGCGCCCCGACGGGCCATGACGGCGCCAGCGCCGCAAAGCGGCCGGCCGCCTCGGCATCCGGCGCCAGGGCGTAGGCGGCGCGCACCCCCGTCAGGCCCAGGGCCTTGTTCGGCGTCCAGAGCTGCCAGACACCAGGCGCCGCCGCCGGCCAGGGCGTGCCGTCGAGCCGCAGCGGCGCATAGGCGCAATCGAGCACCCGCAGCGCGCCCGCCTCGGGCGCCAGCAGCCAGTCGGCGCGCTGCAGGTCCACGCCGCCCAGCGGGCTGGCGGGCTCGCACGCCCATTGCAGGCCTGCGGGCGCAGCAGCGTCGTGCGCCACGGCCAGGCCCCGCGCCCGCGCCGCCTGCGCATAGTCGCCGTAGCCATGCCGGGGCACGCGCACCAGCCGGACGCCCTGCAAAGCGGCGAGTTGCGTGAAGCGGTGGATGGCTTCGCTGGCGCTCGCCGCCAGAGCGATGCGCCCGGGCGCCACCGCATGGAAGGCGCCCAGCGCCTCGCGCAGCGCCGTGTAGGCCGGGTCGGGGTAGCGCGTGGCATCGGCCTGCTGCACGGCGGCCAGCACCTCGGGACACGGCCCGCAGGCGTTGGCGTTGGTGGAGAAGTCGTACCGCGGCACGCCCTGGGCATCCGGGCCGCCGTGAATGGCGAGTGCATGGGGCATCAGGCGAGCATTCCAAAAACCACAAGAACAATAGCTGCAAGCGCAATCAGCACAAGCGTTAGAGCCACTTTTGATACTAAATTCTGCGCGCGCTCGGCATCCCTGCGGGTGGGTGCGCGGCCCGCAGCATGGAGCTGGTACACGCCCGGCTTGGACAGCCGCACACCCAGCGCCAGCGCCATCGCCGCCATGGGCCAGCCGCTGTTGGGTGACGGCGTCTTGCGCGCTTCCTGCGCCAAGCTGCGCAGCGGCACGCCCCCGGCCACCAGCGCCAGCAGCAAGGCCGTGAGCCGCGCGGGCAGCCACGAGAGCACATCGTCGGCCCGCGCCGCCCATTTGCCCGCCCATTGCCAGTAGCGCCCGCCGCGCATGCCGGGGTAGCCCCATAGGGCGTCGGCGGTGTTGGCAAAGCGGTACAGCGCGGCGCCGGGCAGGCCCGCCAGCGCGAACCAGAAAACAGGGGCCACCACCGAATCGTTCAGGTTTTCGGCCAGCGATTCGATGGCGCTCTGGCGCACCTCGTCGGCACTCAACTGCGCCACATCGCGGCTCACCAGCCAGGCCAGGCGCGCGCGGCCCGCCTCCAGCGATTCGCCCAGGGCCGCCTCCACGGCGCGCACTTCGCTTTGCAGCAGGGCCAGTGCCAGCAAGGGCTTGAGTGCCAGGCCCAACGCCGTGGCCGACAGCACTGCGGCCAGCGTTGCCTGCACCGAGCGGGCGCCAACCAAGCCAACGCCTGCAATGTCCAGGGCATGGGCGCTGGAATGCACCGGGCAGCCCAGCCGCCACAGCAGGCCTTGCACCGCCGAAAACGCTACAAAAACAAAAGCTGCAAGCGCGCACCAGGCAAGCGCTGCAAGCCAAAAATGCTTGTAATTTTGCCCTGCCTCGGCAGTGGGCGCGATGCGCGCGCCAAGGGCCTCCAGTGCCCGGCCCATCCACACCACCGGGTGCCAGCGCACGGGCGGCTCGCCCCACAGGCGGTCTACCGCCAGCGCGACCAGCACCGCCCAGGCCAGGCAGGCCACGCCCTCCAGGGGCGAGACCCCGAGGAGATGGAGCCAGTGCCAGGGCATGGATGCCGCTGCCTCAGTCCTCAATGCCCCGCTGCGCCGGGATGCCCGCCTTGAACGCATGCTTGACCAGCTGCATCTCGGTCACCGTGTCGGCCAGTTCGATGATCTCGCCCGGGCAGCGGCGGCCGGTGAGCACCACGTGCACGTCCCTGGGGCGTGTGCGCAGCGTCTCCAGCACGGGTTCGAGCGGCAGCCAGCCGTAGATCAGCGGGTAGGTGATTTCGTCCAGCACCACCATGAAGTGCTCTCCCGAGAGGATGGCGGCGCGCGCTCTTTCCCAGCCGTCACGGGCGAGTTGTGCCGAGTGCTCCAGGTCCTTGCTCTTCCAGCTGAATCCATCGCCCAGGCCCTCAATGGGTATACCGATCTGCTCGAACATGCGGTGCTCGCCGAAGCGCGCGCTGGGCACCTTCATGAACTGAAAGATCCGCACGGCCTTGCCGCGCCCGTGAGCGCGCAGCGCCAGGCCAAAGGCCGCCGTGCTTTTGCCCTTGCCGTCGCCGGTGTTGACGATGACCAGGCCCCGGCGCTCGCCCTCGGGTTTTTCGTAGCGTTTTTCGGTGGGGGCAGTTTCGATATGCATGGGTTTTCTCAAGCAGGTAGGGGTTCAGGAGCGTGCAGGCGCGGCAGGGCCAGCCATTGATGTTCCACCTGCCGGATGACAACCCGGTGATCGAACACTGCCTCCAGCGCGCGGTGGGTGGCCGGATCATGCGCGGCGCCATGGTGCTGCAGGCGGCCACCCGCCAGCACGGCCACGTCGTCGGCGTGCAGCGCCATCGACAGCTCGTGCAGCACGCTGACCACGGTGCAACCCTGCGCCACCAGGCTGCGCACCAGCAGCAGCCAGTCGGCCTGGTGGGGCGGGTCGAGGTTGGCCAGGGGTTCATCCATCAGCAGCACCGGGGCGTTCACGGCCAGGGCGCGCGCCAGCAGCACGCGCTGGCGCTCGCCGCCCGAGAGTTGACCGAGCGGCCGCTCACGCCACGCCCAGGCCTGTGTCTGGCGCAGCGCGGTCTCGGCGGCGGCGTGGTCGGCCGGGCTGGGCGGCTGCAGCCAGCCCTGGTGCGGCAGGCGGCCGAGCAGGGCCACGTCGAGCACCGTCAGGTCGTCGGCGGCGGCCTCGTTCTGGCCCAGCCAGGCCATCTGGCGGGCGCGTTCGCGCGCAGGCCAGTCGGGCAAGGAACGGCCCGCCAAAGTCACCTGCCCGCTCTGCGCCGCCAGCAGCCCGGCCAGCACCTTGAGCAGCGTGGACTTGCCCGCACCGTTGGGGCCGACGATGCTGGTCCAGCGGCCGGCCCGAACACCGAGCGAAATGCCGTGCAATATGGAGCGTTTTCCGATGCCAGCGCTTATTTCATGGGCGCATATAGCTATCATTTTCGCAACCCATTGCGTTGCGTTGCGCTCACGGCGCAAAAAACGGGCACGGCCAAAACCAGTGGCCCCCGCGCAAGGGCCGCCCCGCCGCGCTGGGGGCGTCCCCCTGCCCGCAGCGCGTAGCGCTGCGAGAGCGGGGGGAAGGAGCGAAGCGACACAGGGGGGTGTTTCACAGCAACCCCCCAGGGGATGTGCGGCGGTGCATCAGCCACAGCAAATAGCCGCCGCCCAGCACGGCGGTGAGCACGCCCACGGGCAGCTCCTGCGGCGCCAGCAGGCCGCGCGCCAGCAGGTCGGCGCCCGCCAGCAACGCGCCGCCCATCAGGCTGGAGAGCAGCATCAGCCGCCCATGGGGCACCGGCACCGCAGCGCGCACCAGGTGCGGCGCGGCCAGGCCCACAAAGGCAATCAGGCCCGTTTGCGCGACCGCAGTGCCCGTCGCCAGCGCCAGCACCGCCACCAGCGCGGCGCGCAGCGGCGCCAGCCGCAATCCCAAACTCAGCGCGGTGGCCTCGCCCAGCGCCAGGCCATCGAGCCCGCGCGCCAGCAGCCAGGCCGCCGCCAGGCACAGCAGCCACACACCGGCCATCAGCAGGCACGACGTCCAGCCGACAAAGCCGGTGGAGCCGAGCAAGAACGCCTGCATGGCCTGCAGCGAGTCGGGCGAGAGCAGCAGGATGAGCGAGGTCAGCGCGCCCAGCACCACGCCCACCACCACCCCGGCCAGCAGCAGGCGCAGCGTGTGCTGCACGCCGCGCGCAAGCGCCAGGGTCAGCAGCACCGCCAGCACCGCGCCCACAAAGGCTGCACCGGTCAGTCCCAGGCGCACCAGCCAGTGGCTGGAATACACCGAGACGGTGAGGGCACCTTGGGCACCGCCCAGCATGCCGCCTGCGCCCCCCATCAGGGCCAGCGCCAGCGCCACGCCCAGCGACGCGCCCGAGGCGCTGCCCAGCAGGTACGGGTCGGCCAGCGGGTTGCGGAACAGCCCTTGCGCCACCGCGCCCCCCAGGCCCAGCAGCGCCCCTGCAACCCAGGCACCCAGTGTGCGCGGCAGGCGGATGTCCCACACAATCTGCTGCGCCATGGCGTGCGCGGCGCTGTCGCCCTGCGGGTTCCACAGCGCGGGCCACAGGTTTTCAAACCCCATGCTGCCCACGACGGTTCCCAGTGCCAGCAGGCACAGCGCCAGCACGATGAGCGCCAGGGCCAGCCAGCGGCCGCGCTGCGCGTGCACGGCACGGGCGCAGGAGGGCACGGAAGCTGGCGGCATGGGCATGACGGCGCTCATGGTCGCACAGCTTTCCCCGGGGCCTTGCCGCCGAGGCAGGCGGCCATCAGGCGCGCCGCTTCGGCCATGCGCGGGCCGGGGCGGATCAGCACGTCGGACTGCGCTGCGTCAAACCGGCACAGCCGCCCCTCGCGTACCGCGCGCATCTGCGCCCAGCCAGGGCGCGCAGCCAGGCTGTCGGCGCTGCGCGCACCCACCATGATGAGATCCGGGTCGGCGCGCACCACGAATTCGGGGTTGATCTTGGGGAAAGGCCCCAGCGATGCAGAGACGATGTTGCCTGCGCCCAGGCGGGCCAGTGTCTCGCCGATGAAAGACGCCTGCCCCGCCGCATACGGCCCGCTGTTGACCTCGAAATACACCCGTGCGCCGCGCGCAGTGGGCGGCACCGACTGGGCGGCGGCCTGCACACCCGCGTCGATGACGCGCCAGATCCGCTGCGCATCCTGCACACCCAGCACCTGGCCCACCTTGCCCAGCACGCGCTGCACGTCGGCGTACGTCTTGGGCTCCAGCGCCACCACCTTCAAGCCCAAGGATTCGAGCCGCGCCTGCGCGCGCGACGAGGTAGCCATCAGCACCACATCGGGCCGCAGCGCCACGATGGCCTCGATGTTCGGGTCCATCCCACCCCCCACGCCCTGCAGGGGCACCACGCTGGCAGGCCAGTTGGAATAGCGGTCCACACCCACCAGGCGTTCGCAGGCGCCCAGCGCGCACACGGTCTCGGTCAGCGACGGCAGCAGGCTGACGATGCGCTGCGGCGTGCGGGAAAGCGTGACGGTTCGGCCTGTGTCGTCCACCACCTGCATGGGCTCTGCTTGCGCCAGCGTAGCCATGGCCAGCACCAGCGCCAGCAAGACCGCCAGCACAATGAGAATGCGTTTGACCGGGGTGGGTTTCATGGTGCACCTTTCAGGAAAAGCGGCAGCCCGGCTGCCATCAGCGTGACGCGCTCGCAGGCCTGCGCCGCCTGCTGGTTCACAAGGCCCAGCGCATCGACAAAGGCGCGTACTTCGCGGCCCAAGGGAATGACCCCCAGGCCGATTTCGTTGCCCACCAGAACAACCGGCCCGGGGGCTTTTTCCATTGCTTCGAAAAAGAGAGCTGCTTGCGCAGGCCAATCCTGCCCTGGAGCCTCTTTTCGTTCAAACTTTTCGTCATGCTGAAACAGCCAGTGGGTCAGCCACAGCGTCAGGCAGTCCACGACGATGAGGGTGTCGGGCGCGCTGTGCTGCAGCAAGACCCGCGCAAGGTCGTGCGGCTCCTCCAGCGTCTGCATGCGCGGCACGCGCGCGGCGCGGTCGCTTTGGTGGCGGGCGATGCGCTGGCGCATTTCCTCGTCGCCTGCCTCTGCGGTGGCAACCAACAGCGCACGGTGCGCAGGGTGGGCCGCCAGCCATTGGGCCGCCAGCGCCTCGGCGCGGCGCGACTTGCCGCTTTTCTGGCCCCCCAGAATGAGCTCGCTGCGGGCAATGGACAGGGTCATGCTGCGCCCCCGAGCAACTGCGCCACCGCCACCGGGTTCGAGGCAAACCAGGCGTGGAAATAACTGGCGCGCAGGCTGCCATGCGCGTAGAGCGGCTCGCCATCGGCGTCCTGCCCGCCGGGCCGGCTGCTGCGCGCCAGCACCGGGGCGCGGCAGTCGGCAGTGGAGTAATGAAAGCTGTGGCCGCGCAGCACCTGGCCCGCCAGGTCGATCTGCCGCGGCCCGAGCGACGCCAGGCGCGGCTGCATGGCTGCTGTGCCTGGCAGCAGGCCCCACATCGCCTGCTCACGGCCATCCTGCAGGCGCAAGGACGCGAACAGCGCCAGCATGCCGCCGCATTCGGCCCACAAGGGCTTGCCCGCAGCCCAATGCGCGCACAGGTCGTTCTGCAGACCGTGGTGGGCTGCGAGTTGCGCCGCGTGCAGCTCGGGGTAGCCGCCGGGCAGCCACACGGCATCGCACGGCGGCAAGGCGTCGCCTGCCAGCGGCGAGAAAAACCGCACCTGGGCGCCGAGCTGCGCCAGGGTGTCGAGGTTGGCCGGGTAGATAAAGCTGAACGCGGCATCGCGTGCCACGGCCACAGTACGGCCTGCGAGCAGCGGCGGCACGGGCTGCGGCGCAGACGGCGCAGGGAAATCCACCGCCCAGCGCTGCAAGTCCGCCGCATCCATCTGCCCCAGCGGTGTCGCGGCCAGCGCATCGGCGGCGGCGTCGAGCCGGTCCATCGCATCGGGCAGTTCGTGCGCAGCCACCAGGCCCAGGTGGCGCTCGGGCAACAAGGCGGCGGGCTTGCCTGCAGGGGCCCCATCGGCCAGCGCCACACGCGGCAAGGCGCCCAGCCAGTCGCCCGGCTCGCGCAGGCTGCGCTGCAGCATCTCGGCATGGCGCTCGCCCGCCACGCGGTTGGCCAGCACGCCCGCCCAAGGCAGGTCGGCCTGGTAGTGCCGCAGGCCATGCGCCAGCGCGCCAAAGGTGCCCGCCATGGCCGAGGCATCGACGACGGCCAGCACCGGCACGCCAAAGTGCCGCGCCAGGTCGGCGGCACTGGGCTCGCCATCGAACAGGCCCATCACGCCTTCGATAAGGACCAGGTCGGCCTCCTGCGCCGCGGCGTGCAGGCGGGCAGCGCAGTCCTCGGTGCCATTGATCCACAAATCGAGCGAATGGACGGGCGCGCCGCTGGCAAGCTGGTGCCAGTGCGGGTCAAGAAAATCGGGCCCGCACTTGAACACGCGCACACGCCTGCCCTGGCGCGCATGCAGGCGCGCCAGGGCGGCCACCACCGTGGTCTTGCCCTGGCCCGAAGCCGGGGCGGCAATCAGCAGTGCGGGGCAAGAAGTCATCGCATCGCCCCCTGGCACTGGAAAACGCCGACAAGACTTGAACCAGGCACGCCCCAGGCGCGGGCCGCCGTGCAAGGGCCGCCCCGCCGCATGGGCGGCGTCCCCCTTCCCACGCGAAGCGTGAGAGAAGGGGGAAGGCGCGAAGCGCCACAGGGGGTTGGTCTCACAACGGCGCCCACTTGAGGCCCATATAGAGCGTGCGGCCCGGGGTGGCGTAGGTGCGAGCGAGTTCGTAGGCCTTGTCGCCGAGGTTGTCGATGCGCGCCAGCAGCGTGAAGTCGCGCGCCACGCGGGTGCTGGCGTAGAGGTTGACCAGCCCATAGCCGCCGAGCACCTGGGTATTCGCTTCGTTTTCAAACCGGCGGCCCGATGCCTGCAGTTCGGCGCCCAGGGTCCAACCCGCCACCTGGGTGTCGGCACCGAAAGTCGCATGGCGCTTGGCACGGCGCCGCAGCTGCTTGCCAGTGCCCAGGTCACGCGGGTTCTGCAGATCGACGGAAGCATGCCACTGCACACCGCCCCAGTGGTGCGAGGCTGCAAGCGTCACACCCTCGTATTGGGCGCGCGCCGCGCTGGTGTAGCAGCCGAAGGCAGACGGGCATCCGCCAGGGGAGCCAAAAATGATCAGGTTGTTCACGCGGTTGCGGTACACCACGGCCGAGAAGCTGCTGCGCCCTTGCGCGTAGCGCAGGCCCAGTTCGGCGTTGCGGCTGGACTCGGGGCGCAGCGAGGCGAGGCCGTATTCACTGAAGCGCTGGTAGAGCGTGGGCGCGCGGAAGGCCGTGCCCGCCGAGGCGGTGACACGCCACGCCGGTGTAAGGGCGTAGCCATAGGCCACACTGCCCGTGCCTTTGCCACCGAATTCGCTGTCATCGTCGTGGCGCACGTTGAGTTGCAGCGTGTGGGCACCCCGTTGGTAGCCGTAGCCCAGCGCCAACGCATCCTGCGAACGGCCCTGGTCGATGGGGGCGTTGGTCAGATGGTCTTCGCGGCGCTCCAGCGCAGCGCTGAAGCGGTGCGCGCCCAGGCGGTATTCGTTCTGCCAAAGGTAGCCGCGCAGCCGGGTTTCGGTGCGGTAGGGCGAGGGAGTGGTTTCATAGCGGCTGGCCGAATCCGTGACCGACACGCGGGTGCTGTAGGCGTCTGTCCACTGCGCCGACCAGTTCAGCCCGGCCGTGTGCATGCGGTTGAGGTTGCGGTCGTCCACCGGGCTGGCGGGTGTGTGGGCGAAGCCGTCGTAGGCAGAATTCATGCGGCTGGCCAGCAGCGTGGCGTCCAGCTTGTGGCGCGCATCAATGCGGTAGCCCAGCCGGGCATGGCCCGAGGTGCTGCGGTAACCGTCCCGGTCGGCGTTGTGGGAGCCGCTGGTTTTGGAGTCGAAACCGCTGCTGCGCGCGTGGGTCAGCCCCAGGGCGTAGTCCAGCGCCCCGTCGGGGCCGGCCGCACCGCTGACGCCGGTTTCGAGCTTGCGTGTTCCCTGGCTGCCCAGGCCGATACCCACATAAGGCACGGCCGGGCCTTCGCCCTTGCGCGTGAACAGTTGCACCACGCCGCCGATGGCGTCCGAGCCATAGACCGCGGCCGCCGGGCCGCGCAGCACCTCGATGCGCTCGATCTGCGCCAGCGGAATCTGCTCCCACTGGGCGCCGCCCGTGGACTGCGAATCCACCCGCACGCCGTCGATGTAGACGGCCGTGAAGCGCGATTCGGCGCCGCGCAGGTACACGCTGGTGGCATTGCCGATGCCGCCGTTGCGCGTGATCTCGACGCCGGGCAGGCGTGCCAGCATGTCGGCCAGGCCCGTGGCGCCGCTGGCCTCGATGGTTTCGCGGTCGATGATGGAGACGTCGGCCACCAGATCGGCCAAAGGCTGTTCGGTGCGGGTGGCGGTCACCACGGTGTCCTGCAGCGAGGGCATGCGCGCGTTCTGCGCCAGCAGCAGGGGCTGCATCGGCTCCTGGGACTGCGCCGCCGTGGCCGCAAGAAAGGAAAGGGCCGCCAGAACGGCAGGACGCAGCGGCGCGGAACGGCGCGCACGAAGGGAACGGTTTTTCATGGAAATCAGTGTCAGCAAACAACCCGGGCCGGCTTCCCCGCCAGCAAATAGGTGATACGGCCGCGCGCAGGCCCTGGAGGGCGCGCACGGCCACCGTGTTGGCCGGTATCCGGGCTGGCGGAACGCCCTCCAACGCCTTCCCAGGCGCTTGTTCAAGGCGCCCAGTGGCTGAGTGTTGAAGAGAGAATCGGGTGATTCGTCCGCTGACCGTTGCGGGGGCAGCGCAGGCTCGGCGCCTCCATGGTTGGTGGCGACCTCCCTGCTTCCCGTTGAACTGCGGCATGTGAACCACACCGCGAGCACCAACAGGAAGGATTTTACGGCGCTTTGGAAGCCAACTGCCTACAATCCATGGCTCTATGGCTTCTTTGTCTCCCCTCGACCAGATTGCCGAGCGCGTGGAGCGCCTGCTGGTGCGCCACGAGCAGCTGCAGCGCACCAACGAACTGCTGGCCGAACAGGTCGCGGCCCTCACGCAGGAGCGCGATTCCCTGCGCTCGCGCCTGCAGGCGGCCCGCCACCGCATTGATGCCCTGATCGAGCGGCTGCCCCCCGCGCCCGAACCGAAGGACGACGCATGAAACAGCTTGAGGTGCAGATCATGCAGCAAAGCTACCTGCTGGGCTGCCCCGAGGGCCGCGAGGCGCGCCTGCTCGAAGCCGTGGAGCGGGTGGACACCGCCATGCTGCGCATTCGCGACGCGGGCAAGGTGCGTGCGCGTGAGCGCATCGCCGTACTGGCCGCGTTGAACATGGCGTTCGAGCTGGCCGACCGTGAATCGGCCGACCTGGCTGCCGCCAGCGCTGCCCCATCGCCCACCGCGCTCCAGACGGTGCCCCAGAACGGTGACGATCGCCTGCGCGCCCTGGTGCAGCGCCTGGACGAAGTCCTGGGCAACGACGGCCGCCTGATCTGAGCACGCGCCCGCCCCGCGCTGCGCCTACAATGCAATGGTCTGCGGTGCTGCCGGGCTTTATATTTCCTTGAACCAATGCTCATTGAGCCCGGGCTTGGTACATCGCCCGGTGAGCGTGATCATCTCGCGTCAGATGAACCCAACGCCTGGCTGCCCTCGCCCACCTGAACCCCCGGTTCAGGATGAGGGTCCGGCGGCATTCGCAGACACCTTTTTCTTCTCTCACCGGCGCATCCCGCCTTCTCTGTTTCGCGCCGCATGCTGCTCGACCCCCTTCTGATCGCCGAACTGGCCCTGCTCGGCCTGGGCACGGGTTTTCTTGCCGGGTTGCTGGGCATTGGCGGCGGCATGGTGCTGGTGCCTTTCCTGACCTATTTCCTCGGGCAGCAGCACGTAGCGCCGGGGCTGGCGGTCAAGATGGCCATTGCCACCTCCATGGCCACCATCGTCTTCACGTCGGTCTCCAGCGTGCGCGCCCACCACCGGCGCGGCGCCGTGCGCTGGGACATTGCCCGGCGGCTGGCCCCGGGCATTGTGCTGGGCAGCATGGCCGCCAGCCTGGGCGTGTTTGCACTGCTCAAGGGTTCGGTGCTGGCCATCGTCTTCGCCTGCTTTGTCAGCTTTTCGGCCTACCAGATGCTGCGCAACAAGAAGCCCGCTCCTTCTCGCCAGATGCCCGGCACGGCAGGACAGCTGGCTGCCGGTGGCAGCATCGGTTTTCTGTCGGGCATGGTCGGCGCCGGCGGGGGATTTGTCAGCGTGCCTTTCA
Organism: Burkholderiaceae bacterium; assembly: GCA_023954095.1. Taxonomy (GTDB): domain Bacteria; phylum Pseudomonadota; class Gammaproteobacteria; order Burkholderiales; family Burkholderiaceae_C; genus Simplicispira. Next base: position 30,940 of record JAMLIQ010000005.1, read on the forward strand.
TGGTGTGGTGCAACATTCCCATCCACCATGCCGTCGCCACCAGTGCGGCACTGGGTTTCCCGATTGCCCTGGCCAATGCGGCCGGGTATGTGGTCAGCGGCCAGTCCGTCACCGGGTTGCCGCCGGCATCGATCGGCTATGTGTGGCTGCCCGGCCTGCTCTCCATTGCAGTGTTCAGTGTGCTCACGGCACCGCTGGGCGCACGCGCAGCGCACCAGTTGCCCGTGGCACAGCTCAAGCGGGTATTTGCCGCCCTGCTGCTGGGGCTGGCCGTATACATGCTCTGGAAGGGCCTTACGGCGACGTGACAGCCGCGCCGGAGCCCTGCCCGGCCAGCAAACGCGCAAAACCCGATGCAGGCAGCGCGGGCGAACACAGATAGCCCTGGTACTGGTCGCACTGCATCTGCTGCAGCGCTGCGCGCTGGGCCGGTGTTTCCACACCTTCGGCTACCACGCACAGATGCAGGGAACGGCCCAGGTACACGATGGCGCTGACGATGGCGCGGTCGCCCTCGTCGTCAGGCAGGCCGCGCACGAAGGACTGGTCCACCTTGAGCTTATGGATGGGCAGGTTTTTCAGATAGGCCAAGCTTGAATACCCGGTTCCGAAATCGTCAATGGCCAACGTGACGCCCAGGGCGGCCACCACCTCCAGCCGCTGGGCAGCTTCCTGGGCGTCCTGCAAAAGAATGGATTCCGTCAGCTCCAGCTCCAGCAGTTCGGCCGGAAGATCGTTCTCGCGCAAAACCCGGTTCAAGCGCTCGATGAAATCGGGTTGTCGCATTTCCAGCGCAGAGACATTCACCGACACGACGATGGGCGTACCCGCCTGCTTCCAGCGCACCGCCTCCTGCACGGCCTGTTCCAGCACCCACGCACCCAGGGTGACGATGTAGCCCGTTTCCTCGGCCAGCGGAATGAAAACGCCTGGGCCAATCGTGCCCAGTTCGGGGTCTGTCCAGCGCAGCAGTGCTTCTGCCCCAATGATGCGGCCCGACGCCATATCCACCTGGGGCTGGTAATGCACGCTCATGTGCTGGTTCTCCAGAGCCTGGCGCAAGGCATGCTCCATCTGCATGCGCTCGAGCAGGTGGGCGTTCATTTGAGGCTGATAAAAACCAAAGCTGCCGCGCCCGCGCTCCTTGACCCGGTACATGGCGGTGTCCGCCTGCTTGATCAGTTCGTCCAGTGAACGGCCGTCCTGCGGATACAGGGCCACACCAATGCTGCACTGGATGGAAAACCCCATGCCATCAAGCGTAAAGGGACGGCGCATCACATCCAGCATGCGGCGCGCCACCTGCTCGGCGCCCGCCGTGTCGCCCGCATGCAGGTACATGGCGAATTCATCTCCGCCGATGCGGCACAGCATATCGGTCTGGCGCAGGCAGGTCTGCAGACGCTCGGTGACCAGTTGCAGCACCTTGTCGCCAAAGAGGTGTCCAAGCGAATCGTTGATGACCTTGAACCGGTCGAGGTCGAGGAACAGGATGGCGAACCCCGCCCCGCCTGGCCGCGCTGCGCGAATGGCCGCATCCACCTTCTGTGACAGCAGGAGGCGGTTGGGCAGACCGGTAAGGGCATCGCTGTAGGCGAGTTCATCAATGCGTTTCTGCGCAGCATGCTGCTGGGTCAGATCGCGCACGAATCCGATGCTTTGCTCGGTGCAGCCCGCCTTGTCGCGCAGCACCACCCACGAAAGGTGGATCGCGCATCCGCTGTCATCCTCGCGGGGTAGCCACAACTCACCTTTCCATAACCCCCCATGCTGCCACTCGGTGTGCACGCCCTCCATGAACTGCCGGGCTGCGCCCAGGCCCAGCACGTCCACCACGTCGTAGCCTTGCAGGCTTTGGCTGGTTCGTCCAAAAAGCTGTTCGCAGGCCGGATTGAGCCGCGTCAGACGGTGCTGGTCATCGGCAATGAAGATGGGATAGGGGCTGGACTCGAACACCCTGGCCGCCAGCCGCAAAGCGGTCTGCGCCTGCACTTCCAGCGTGATGTCGCGAAACGAATAGACCCGCCCCGTAACGCCGCCATGGATCCACTGGGGCACGCTGCGCCGCTCGATGAGCTGTCCGCCGTGCAGTTCGATCACATCCTGGCTCTGTCCCTGTTCGTCGGCTGCAATTGCTTCGAGGCGGGCCCGGTACACCGCAGGGTGACGCACACGCGATGCCAGAAAGGCGTGCACCTGGTCGTCATTGCGCTGCAGCAGCAGATCCTGGGGCATGCCCCATATCTGCACCAGCCGCTGATTGAATGCCCGCACTTCGCCATGCAGCCCACAGACCAGCACGCCATCGGCAGCAGAATCGAGCGTGGCACGCAACTCGGCCAGCAAGGTTTCCAGGTCGCGTTCAACCGCCTGGCGAGCGCTGCAATCGACCATGCTTACCAGCAACAGCTTGTCTGGCCCCTCCGTGTGGAAAGGCACCACCTTGCGCTCGACCGGCACCAGCTGGCCATCGTCCCGCAGCACGCTGCTCATGGAATGAATGCCGCGGGCCAGCCCTTCGGCACTCTCGGACCAGAAACAGTGGTCTTCGGGGGTGGCCGCCAGACGCTCGACCGGTGCCCCGGCCAGCGCGGCACGCGGCAACCCGACCAACTGGGCAGCACGCTGGTTGGCAAAGATGATGGTGCGCGTGCCCGTATCCACCAGCCAGACGGCTTCCTGCAATCCGTCGAATGCCGCTTGCCAGAAACTCTGTTGTGCGCTTGCGCTCACGTCCTTTCCCCGACAGCAGCCTGGTTCACGGCTCTTTCGAAGAAGTAACAGATGCGTTTGCGGGGAGAAAGGTACTCAAGCGCTTCCCGGGGGAGCTGCGCGGGCCGCAGGCTGCGCCGGATACCCAGTTCGGGCACGGTTTCCAGATCCAGAATCAAGGCCTCATCCCGTGGAACGCGGGTGTCGTGAACGATCACCCGCGGGCGCAAAGGACGCGAGGAGTTGACCGACACCACCATGGCGTAGCGGTCATTCACCAATTGCACCACCGACCCCGGAGGATAGACGCCCATCATGCGGATGAAGGTATTGAGCACGACCGCATCAAAACAACCCTTTTGCTGGGCAAACATGATGGAAAGTGCTTCATGCGGCGTCAAGGCTGCCGCGCTGCGACCCGGATTGCACAAGCGCTCGTAATGGTTCACCAGCGACAGCGTGCGCCCCAGCTGGCACAGCTCTTCGCCCTTGAGTCGCAGGGGGAAGCCGCTGCCATCGGCCATCTCGTGGTGCTGCGCAATCGCCAGCAGCACACCGCTGGACAAGCCCATGCTCTGCCCCAGGCGCACGGATTCGCCCACATGGCTACGGTAGCGGGCTTGTTCCGCCGGTGTCATTCCCGCTTGCGGGCCATTGACCGAATCCGGCAAGCGCATCTTGCCGATATCGTGCAGCAAGGCAGCCATGCCCAGATCCTGCATCCCTTCGGGTGATAGCCCCTGGGCCTTGCCCATCAGCAGGCACAGCACCATGACATTGACCGGGTGCAGCGCATTGCGCTCTCCCACCCCCTCCGAGAGCAGGCTGATGACCGATTCGGTGTTGTCCAGCAGGTCCTGTACACAATCGGTAACCAGCGCCTCGCTTTCGAGCCGCGCCAGCGTCGGCCCGCCTTCCACCTTCTCCACCAGCTTGCGGTAGTTGCGCGTGGCAGCCATGAAACGCTGGTCGCAGGCCTCCAGTCGACGGTGCTGCTCCAGTAACTGAAGGCGCAGCCGCAGGGCCGAGTCATCCGGCTCGGCAGGCACCGGGGCTGCGGCCGTTCCATTCGACTGCGGCTGGGTGTCGGGAACCGTGGCTGCCTTCTCCTGCATTCCCGCCAATGGAGCAGGATCGCTCTTGGCGGGCACATACCGGACTTCAGACAGCCCCAGTCCCCGCAAAATTTCAATCTGGGATTCCGACGCGATGCGAAAGCTGCTGACAGGAAAGGGATGGCTCATCCAGTTCAGCCCGAGCTGGATGTACATACCAATACGCAATTGGTCTATGGCGATGGGTATGGCGGTGTTGTCATCCATTGCAGAGGTGCGTCGCGGAAAGGGTCCGTGAAAGGAATGCGCGTCCCATTATCTAGCCAACCAGAGATACTTTTGCTGACATCGCACCAATGGCGCTTTTGCGCCACAAAAGCCGGACCCGCTCCAAGGGCCTTTCTACTGACACATCAGCGACGGCCGGTACACCAGATCCATCCATAAGGCCCAGCAGGCCACCACCATCAGCAGCAGGCCCGCAAACCGCGTACCCCATTGGGCGCGCAACCCATTCATGCGTGCGCGCACGTTCTGCCATGCCCAGGGGCCGACCAGCAGCCAAATTCCGCTGCCCACGCCAAACAGCGCCATGCTGAGCGCACCCTGCCACGCGCCACCGCTCAGGGCTGCCACCAGCAAGGCCGAGTACAGCAGGCCGCAGGGCATCAGGGCCCATAGGAATCCCGTCACAAACACGCCACCCGGCGCCCGCACCAGCGGCTGAACACGGCCCCACACGCTGCGGCCAGCCCGCTCCACCCACGCAGGCTGGCGTGCCTGCAACAGCATCATCAGGCCCCAGGCCAGCATCGCCACATGCATGAATGTCCAGACCGGGCGCAGCGCTGCCGTGTGTTGCGTCATCCAGGCCAAGCCCTGCATCGCCATGGCGGCCAGCGCGCCTGCTGTCGCATACCCCAGCAGGCGCCCGCTGTGGTAGGCCAGCAACCTGCGCCACCGGTCTGCGGGGCGAGGCATCCAATGCAGCGGATGTTCACCGGTCGGACCTGACGCCTGTGACGTCGCCTGCCCCGTCACCACAGAGCAGGGAGCCGCGCACATGGCCAGGCAATGGGGCCCGCCTGCAAGCCCCATGAGCAGCGCAGTCGAGGCCAGGGATGCCAGCATGGAGACTAGGGCCTGTTCACACTATTTTTGTCAGTGCGAACGAGGTGAAAACCGCGCCAATCTAGGCGCGTGACGAAGCCAAGGCGGACGCCTTGGCTAGGAATGCAACGACGAGTGGCGCGGTTTTCACCTCGTTCCCTTCGGGTTGTGTCCCAAAAGGTCCATTCGCGGCGTTGCCAAGCCTCGCTGGGGCCACATCCCAGCTTCGTTTGGCGCCTTGCGCCTGGCCTTTTTGGATCACAACGCATCTGATAAAAATAGTGCGAACAGGCCCTAGATGATGCGTGAGAACCGCGCCCGGTTCTTGTCCGCCTGCAGATACCGGTCGAACACCATGGCAATGCCCCGCACGAAGTACCAGCCCATGTCGGTCACCTCGACACCGTCCGGGCCCAATGTCACAAGACCTTGGCCCGCCATCTCGGTCAGCTGCTCCAGTTCAGGAGCGAAGTAGGTGCGGAAGTCGATCAGCCAGGATTGCTCTATCGGCTCGAAAATCAATTCTCCCTGACACATCAGGGCCATGATGACCGCACGCCGTACCAGGTCGTCCCGCGTCAATGCCAGGCCGCGCACCACCGGCAGGTGGCCCTGGTTGAGCCGGTCGTAATAATCGTCGAGGGTTTTGGCGTTCTGGCTGTACGTGGCGCCCACGCGCCCGATTGCCGACACCCCGAGCGCAATCAGGTCGCAGTCGGGCTGCGTGCTGTAGCCTTGGAAGTTGCGGTGCAGACGCCCCTGTCGCTTGGCGATGGCCAGCGCGTCGTCCGGCAGCGCGAAATGGTCCATGCCCACATAAACGTAGCCTGCCGCGCTGAACGCTTCGAGCGAACGGGCCAGCATGGACACCTTGGCCGACGCCATGGGCAGGTCGGCCCAGACAATGCGCCGCTGCGGCTTGAAGCGCTCGGGCAGATGCGCATAGGCGTACAGCGCGATGCGGTCCGGGCGCAGTTCGGCCACCTGCGCCAGCGTGCGATCGAACGAGTCGGGCGTCTGCTTGGGCAGGCCGTAGATCAGGTCCACATTGATGGAGTCAAACCCGATGGCGCGCGCCGAAGCGACCAAGGCAAACACCTGTTCCGTGGGCTGGATGCGGTGCACAGCCTTCTGTACCTCGGGATCAAAGTCCTGCACACCAAAGCTCAGGCGATTGAATCCCAGCTCGTGCAGCAGGGCCAGCCGATCTGCATCCACGGTACGGGGGTCAACCTCGATCGAATATTCGCCCCCCGGCACCAGCGTGAAATGGCTGCGCAGCATGCCCATGAGATCGCGCAAGCCCTCATCCGAGAGGAAGGTAGGCGTGCCTCCACCCAGGTGGATCTGACTGACCATCTGGCCCACGCCGCAGTGCGCCGTGTGCAATTCGATCTCGCGGTTCAGGTAGCGCAAGTACACATCTGCGCGGTCATGGTGCTTGGTGATGATTTTGTTGCAGGCGCAGTAGTAGCACAGCGATTCACAAAACGGAATGTGCACATACACCGACAACGGCATGGCCTTGCCCACAGAACTTTGCCTGCGCTGCTGCAGGGCCAGAACGTACTCGTCCTCACCGAAAGCATCGACAAAACGGTCGGCTGTGGGATACGAGGTGTAGCGGGGGCCCGATACATCAAACCGGGTGAGCAATTCAGGGGTGACAACGGTCATGTAGGTTCCTAGCTGGCTTGTCTAATGTGCCCCAGATCCCGGGCTTGTTTCTTGATTTCCGTCAAGCGCTCGATGGGGCGCCAGACCCTCTTCGGGCAAAAGTGCAGAATGGGTGATAATTTGACCTATGTCAGCCCCACCCCGCATCCCCATCGTCCCCGAATCCCACGCCGACGTGTCTTCGGGCGCTTTGCCTGAAACCGGGCAGGTTCCGGTTCATATGACGCCGCAGGCATTCAAGGTGGCGTGCTCCAACTGCAATTTGCGTGAATTGTGCATGCCCGTGGGCCTGAACGACGATCAACTCAAGCGCATCGATGATGTGGTGGCGGTACGGCGCAAGATCAAGCGAGGCGCCACGCTGTTTCGCAATGGCGAACAGTTCACCTCCCTGTTTGCGATCCGTACGGGTTTCTTCAAGACCTGCGTGGCCACGGAAGACGGGCGCGACCAGGTCACGGGCTTTCAGATGGCCGGCGAAATCATCGGCCTGGACGGTATCGTGAACGACCACCACACCTGCGATGCCGTGGCGCTCGAAGATGCTGAAGTCTGCGTCATGCCTTTCGACCGCATCGAGGAACTGTCGCGCGAAGTCAACGCGCTGCAGCACCACGTGCACAAGATCATGAGCCGTGAAATCGTGCGCGAGCACGGAGTGATGCTGCTGCTGGGCAGCATGCGCGCCGAGGAGCGCCTGGCGGCCTTTCTGCTCAATCTGGTACAGCGCCTGCATGCGCGCGGGTTTTCGCAATCGGAACTGGTGCTGCGCATGACGCGCGAGGAAATCGGCAGCTACCTGGGCCTGAAGCTCGAGACCGTGAGCCGCACGTTTTCCAAGTTTGTCGAGGAAGGCATCGTCGAGGTCAAGCAGCGCCATGTGCGGATCTTGAGCACCGATGCGCTCAAACGCATCGTCAACAGCCAGCAGGCCTGTCACTAACGTGTCTCCAGCGCACCGCCATGGCCATGCTGCAACATGGCGAAGCAAAAAAAAGCCGCACCCGCTTGGAAAGCCGATTTTTTCCCATTAGCATCCCATATGCCAGTGGAGAAGCAGGTTTTCGCTGGTGCAACGACCCATCCCAACAAGGAAAGCCCCAACATGGCAACTGCTAAAAAAGCCCCGGCCACAACCGCCGCCGCTGCCAAGACCGCTGCTCCCGCCAAGAAGCGCACCCCCAACGCAGCCTTCATGAAAGCCCTGACTCCCAGCCCCGCCCTCGCGGCGGTGGTGGGCGCCGCGCCGCTGCCACGCACCGAGATCATCAGCAAGCTGTGGGTCTACATCAAGGCAAACAACCTGCAGGACGCCGCCAACAAGCGCATGATCAATGCCGATGCCAAGCTCAAGGAAGTCTTTGGCAAGCCCCAGGTTTCCATGTTTGAAATGGCCGGCCTGATTGGCAAGCACGTCAAGTAACGGACTCCTGCGACTCCCCAAAGCCGGCTCTGCCGGCTTTTTTTCGTCCTTTTGATCTACCGATGTGGCAAAAATACATCAATACGAATAATAATGACTATTGTTTGATTTAACATCCTTGTGCGCGACACCGCACAGCCACGCCTTTGCCAAGCCACTGCCCCGCGCGTCCCATTCCCAACCGACGGAGGCCATCTTGGCAAAGAAACACACGCAGCAGCGTCCCGCCACGCTTTTGCACACCCCCACCACTGCAGCCGACAGGGCGCTGGTTCCCCTGGGCGCACTGATGCTCGCCGCCTCCATGGGCAGCTGGGCGCAAACCGCCGAGTCGGCCGCCACGCTGTCCACGGTCACAGTGAAAGACACGGCCGAAATCCAGAGCAAGGACACCGTGCGAGTGAAGAAGACCACGGTGGGCAAGGGCAAGCAGGACATCCGCGACATCCCCCAGTCGGTCACGGTGTTCACCGAGAAGCTGATGGCCGACCGCAACCAGGACGATTTCCGCGAAGTGCTGCGCACCACGGCAGGCGTGACCTTCCAGGCCGGTGAAACCGGTGAGGAAGACGTGCGCCTGCGCGGCTTCTCGCTGGGCCAGGCGGGCGACATCTATACCGATGGCATGAAGGATGCGCCGCTGTACGAGCGTGACACCTTCAATCTCGACCGCGTGGAAGTGCTCAAAGGCTCCGCCTCCATGCTGTTCGGCAAGGGATCGACCGGCGGCGTCGTCAACCAGGTCAACAAGGCGCCGCTGCCCATCGACCAGCACGAAGTCTCCTACACGCTGGGCACAGGGCAGCAGCACCGCATCACTGGCGACTTCAACCTCAAGACCGGGGAAGACGCCGCCCTGCGCCTGAACGCCATGGTGCACAACGCCGACAACTACGGCGCCCGCCAGAACAAGCGCGGCATTGCACCCGTTTTTGCGTGGGGCATCGGCACGCGCGACGAGTTCTCGGTCAGCCTGTACGCGCTGGATGTGAAGGGCCGCCCCAGCTACAACCACCCGTGGATCAGCGACAACGGCAAGATTGTTCCCACGCTGCCCGCACGCAACTACTACGGTCTGGACAGCGACCACCTGAACACCTCGTCGCAGTACCTGACGCTGGGCCACATTCACCGCTTTGGTGATGGCGGTGAACTGCAGACGCGCCTGCGCCACGGCACGTACGAGCGCGACCTGCTGGCCAGCACCATCGGCTTTGCCACACCACGCCCCACAGCCCTGGACCAGATCAACGACAGCACAGCCCTCACACGCGGCTCCAAGGGCCGCATTGGCAAAAGCACGCTGACCCAGCTGCAGAGCGACTACACCAACACGTTCGTCTGGGGAGGAAAGAAGCACGACATCATCACCGGCATCGACTTCTACAACGATGATGCGCTGCGCAACTCCAGCTACGCCAACCCCACGGCGCGCCCCGGCACCACGGTGGGCACACCCAACAACGGCGACAGCGTGGCCGATGGCCGCGCACCCGTGGCCTTCAACACCTTCAAGGCCCAGAACCTGGGGCTGTACCTGCAGGACACCCTGTCGTTGAACTCGGCCGTCAAGCTCATCGGCGGGCTGCGCTACGACCAGTTCAAGGCGTCCTACCGCAGTGCCACCGGCGCGCTCACCAACGAGCAATCCGAGGGCCTGTGGAGCCCGCGCATCGGCGCCCTCTACCAGCCCAACGAGCTGAGCAGCTACTACGTTTCCTACGGCACTTCGTACAACACCTCGGGCGACACCTACCAGTTCGGCATCAACCTGAACGACAACACCGGCCGCACGGCCAGAACACCGCCCGAAAAGAGCCGCAACATCGAGATCGGCGCCAAGTTCGAACTGTTCGAAAAGCGTGCCTTGCTGGGCGTCTCGGCCTTCTACAGCGAGAAGTTCAACGAACGCAACACCGATCCCGATGTGGCTGCGGTGCAAGAGCTCCTGTCGGGCGCCCGCCACGCGGCCGGTATGGAATTCAACCTGGCGGGGCGCTTTACGCCGAAATGGGAAATCTTCGTCAACCACACCTGGATTCCCAGCGCCAAGATCGACAAGAGCAACGTCGCCCTGAACGCCGCCGGCACCGGCGCGCAGGTGCAGGGCGACCGCCCCGCACTCACGCCCCGGCACAGCGGCAGCGTCTGGTCCACCTACGCTCTCATGCCCAAGCTGCGCGTGGGTGCGGGCCTCACCTACCGAAGCAGCCAGAACCCCGAAGGCGCCCGCCACATGACGGCGGCCGGCTTTGCCACGGTGGATGCGATGGCCGAGTACAGCTTTGACGACAAGACCTCGCTCAAACTCAGCGTGACCAACCTGGCCGACAAGCTGTATGCCGATACGCTGTACCGGGGCTTCTACGGCCCAGGCGCTGCGCGCTCGGTGCAACTGACGCTGAAGACACGCTTCTAAGCCCCCTAAGCCCCTGCCTGCGGCATCCACCATGTTCTTGCATCTCAAAAACATTCTCACCCTCCAAGAGGTCGTCACCGCCCGCAGCCTGCTCGGCAACGACGCCCCCTGGGTGGACGGACGCAGCAGCGCAGGGGTGCAGGCGCTGGCGCACAAGCGCAACGAGCAACTCGCGCAGGACAGTGCCCAGACGCAGCAACTGCGCGCCCTGGTGCTGGCCGCGCTGCAGCGTGACCCGCTGTTTTTTTCCGCCGCGCTGCCCAAGAAAATCTTCAACCCGCTGTTCAACCGCTACAGCGGCGAGAGCAACTTCTACGGCCCCCATGTGGACGGCGCCGTGTTGCGCTCCAAGGCGCCAGACCAATGGGTGCGCAGCGACATTTCCTGCACCCTGTTCCTCACCGACCCGCAGGACTACGACGGCGGCGAACTGCTCATACAGCATCCGCAGGGCGAGCATGCCGTGCGGCTGCCCGCGGGCGACATGGTGCTCTACCCCAGTTCCACCGTGCACCAGGTCACGCCCGTCACGCGCGGTGCCCGCGTGGCCAGCTTCTTCTGGGTCGAAAGCATGGTGCGCTCGACCGAGCAGCGCCAGCTGCTGTTCGATATGGACATGGATTTGCTCAAGCTGCGCAGCACCCTCGGCGAGAGTGCCCCGGCCGTGGTCGGACTGACCGGCACCTACCACAACCTGCTGCGCATGTGGGCCGACGCCTGATTCAAAAACAATAGCTGCCAGCGCTTGATGGTATTGCCCTGGAGGCCATTTTGACCAATACTTCCGCCTCCCCGCTGCAGCGCCAGCCCCTCCCCGAAGACGCCGTCGCGCTGGCCGATCACGAGCGGTATGCACGCCAGCGCCTGGACGACCCGGCCTGGGCTTACTTCAGCGGCGGCGCCGCCGACGAAATCACGCTGCGCGCCAACCGCAGCGCCTGGGACGGGCTTACCCTGCAGCCGCGCGTGCTGCGCTCCCTGGCCGGGGGCCACACCCGCACTACCCTGCTGGGACGCACATTGGCCCACCCCATCCTGCTGGCCCCGGTGGCCTACCAGCGCCTGGCCCACCCCGACGGTGAACGGGCCAGCGCCTATGCCGCCGCCGCACTGGGGGCAGGCATGGTGCTCAGCACCCAGGCCAGCACACCGCTGGAAGAAGTGGCCCAGGTCTTCCTGGACGACCCGGGGCGTGGCCCGCTGTGGTTTCAGCTCTACCTGCAGCACGACCGGGAATTTACCCGCGCACTGGTCCAGCGCGCCGAGGCCGCAGGCTACGAAGCCCTGGTGCTGACGGTAGACGCCCCCGCCAGCGGCGCCCGCGACCGCGAACGCCGCGCCGGTTTTCGGCTGCCGCCCGGCATGACCGCCGTCAACCTGGCCGGGCTGGCGCCCCCGCCGCCCCTGCCGCAGGCCGCCGACGGCCCCCGCCTGCTGTGCCAGGGCCTCGTCGAACACACTCCCACCTGGGACGACGTGCAATGGCTGCAATCGCACACGCGGCTGCCAGTGCTGCTCAAGGGCGTGCTGCACCCCCAGGATGCGCTGCAGGCCGCCGCGCTGGGCGTGGCCGGCCTGATCGTCTCCAACCACGGCGGCCGCACGCTCGATACCGCACCCGCCTCGGCCCACGCGCTGGCACGGATTGCAGATGCCCTGCAGGGCGCCCTGCCGCTGCTGGTCGATGGAGGCATCCGCCGCGGCACCGATGTGCTCAAAGCCCTGGCCCTGGGCGCCAGCGCGGTACTTCTGGGCCGCCCCGCCGTCTACGGGCTGGCCACGGCGGGCGCCACGGGCGTCGCCCATGTGCTGCGCCTGCTGATCGACGAACTGGAAATCGCCATGGCGCTCACGGGCTGCGCCACGCCCGCCCAGGCCAGCCGCGCCCTGCTGGAACCAGCCAGGGCTGCATCCCCGCATTCACCAATACATATTGCTAATGCGATGGATTCGCATTTATAATCACTACATCTCATTCACCATGGATTGCCATGATCGTCTGCGTCTGCCGCCGGGTCTCTGACCGCGAAATCGCCCGCCACGCCCGTGCGGGCATGGGCTTTGACGAAATCCAGTTCGAACTGGGCGTGGCCACCCAGTGCGGCCGGTGTGAGGGCTGTGCGCGTGATGTGGTGGCCCAGTGCCAAAGCAGCCATCCGGTTGCTGCGTTGCACAATACGGCGGTGTGCACGCCTTCGGCCTGTGCCTGCGCGGGTTGAATCCGCATGGCGCTTTTCACTACACTGCTGATCTGCCTGCTGCTGGTGGCAGGCGCCATGGGTTGGATTCTGCGCCGCTGAGCATGCGCCTTTTCCCGTCCCGGCGCACGCCAGTCTTGCGCTGATTGCTATTCATTTTTATGTCATCCTACGATCGATTCGAGCAACCCGGCGGGCTGAGCCGCACCGCTGTGATCGCCATCGGCGTGGTACTGCTGCATGTGGGCGGCCTGTGGGCCCTGCAAACCGGCCTGCTGCGCCGCGCGGCGGAAGTGATCGTGCCGGTGGAACTGCTCAGCCAGTTCGTCACCCCGCCCGCGCCCAAGGTCGCCCCTGCGCCCCCTCCCGCCCCACCGCCAGTGCAGCCTGCACCCAAAATCCAGAAACCGCGCCCCGCCCCCCTGCCGGTGGCCGTGCCCGACCCCACCCCGGCGCCCAACGCGCCGATGGGCGTCACCACGCCGCAGCCCCCGGCCCCGCCCATCGAGGCGCCCGTGCAAGTGGCTGCGCCACCCGCACCGCCAGCCCCGCCCGCACCACCGCGCATCGAACTGCCATCCAGCAATGCCGCCTACCTGCAGAACCCGGCACCCAGCTACCCGGCCATCAGCAAGCGCATGGGCGAACAAGGCAAGGTGATGTTGCGCGTGCTCATCGGCACGGACGGCCTGCCGCAAAAGGTGGAGATCCAGCAATCCAGCGGCTTCGACCGCCTCGACCGCCAGGCCCAGGACACGGTCCGGCGCTGGCGCTTCGTGCCCGGCAAGCGCAACGGCGTGGCCGAAGCCATGTGGTACCAGGTGCCCATCAATTTTGTTCTCGAATAATTTTCAGGAGTTCTCATGGAATCGCAATTCGGCCTTGCCAACGTCTGGACCCAGGGCGACTTCGTCACCCGGGCCGTCGCCCTGCTGCTGCTGGGCATGTCGCTGGCCTCGTGGATCGTCATCCTGGTGAAGGCGCTGGACATCGTCAAATACAAGAAGCACGCCAGCGCGGTGCAAACCTTCTGGCACAGCGAAGACTTTGCCGCCGGGCTGACCCGGCTGGGCAGCGACCCGTCCAATCCCTTCCGCCAGCTCGCCGTCGAAGGGCGTGAAGCCACGGCGCACCACCGCAACACCAAAGGCCAACTGCACGACAGCCTGGACATCAGCGACTGGATCACGGGCAGCCTGCGCAACTGCATCGACGGCTTTACCGCACGCCTGCAGTCGGGCCTGGCCATCCTGGCATCGGTGGGCTCCACGGCGCCCTTTATCGGCCTGTTCGGCACGGTCTGGGGCATTTACCACGCGCTGCTGGCCATCGGCACCTCGGGCCAGTCCACCATCGACAAGGTGGCCGGCCCCATCGGCGAAGCCCTCATCATGACGGCGCTGGGCCTGGCCGTGGCCATTCCCGCCGTGCTGGGCTACAACGCGCTCGTGCGCGGCAACAAGCACATCCTGATCCGCCTCAACAGCTTTGCCCACGACCTGCACGCCTACTTTGTGACCGGCGCCCGCGTGACCGCGCAGGGCGACAGCGGCAATGTGCGTCCGCTCAAGAAAGGTGCCTGACCATGGCCTTCGGTACCCAGGATGAAGCCGATGAGGTGATGAACGAGATCAACATGACACCGCTGGTGGACGTCATGCTGGTGCTGCTCATCATCTTCATCATCACCGTGCCGGTGATGAAGCACTCGGTGAACGTCGATCTGCCGCGCGCAGCCAATACCGCAGAAAAGGTCATGCCCGATACGGTGCGCCTGAGCGTGGCGGCCGACGGCACCTACTACTGGAACGGCCAGGCCATCGATGATGCCGAGCTGGCCACCCGCCTGCAGGCCGAAGGCGCCCGCGATCCCCAACCCGACCTGCACATCCGTGGCGACCGCGAGGTGCGCTACGAGCGCGTGGCCCAGGCCATGGCCGCTGCCCAGCGCGCGGGTGTACGCAAGATTGGTTTCGTGACCGACCCGCAGGAATAAAAAACCAACAAAGTACTGGACAATTTATTGCGAATGGTTATCATTAACAGCATCGCACAGCACAGTTCCTTGTTCCATGCACGCCACCACCCTGCACCTTCCTGCCGTGTTCAGCCAGACCCCGTCGGCCGCATCGTCCACCGCAGCGCCCCGTGAAGACCATCTTCCCGCCGTGGACAGCCATGCCCTGCTGCAAGGCCAGAAGGCAGTGACCATTCACCACAACGGCGCCCTCTACCGCCTGCAGGCCACCCGCCTGGGCAAACTGATTCTGACCAAATGAATTTCCGCGCTTCTGCCACAGCCACCTGCGTGCAGGGCCCAACGATCATCGTGGGGCGACTCCCGGACTGACAGCCAAGTCCGCAAGAGTCGTTTTTGCCAGCCAACGGTTTTCCCGCGTAGCCAGGCTTTTTTTCCACCTTTCCATTAATAAAAAACCGGCCACAGGCCGGTTTTTTATTAATGGAAAGTGGCTTTATCGCCCTGCCAGTAAGCGCCAACAGCTCTGTATTTCATAGCATCGTGCGCTCCATTACAACCCGAGCGCCGCAATGCCGGCCCGCGCAATCTGGGCGTCCTCGGTTGATTTGACGCCGCTCACGCCCACGGCGCCCAGGCACTGTCCATCCTTCAGGATGGGCACGCCGCCTTCGAGCAGGCCATCAATGGCGGGCGCGCTCAGGAAGGAGGTACGTCCCCCGTTGACGATGTCTTCGTACACCTTGCTCTCACGCCGTCCCAGGGCGGCTGTGCGGGCCTTGGAGGGCGCGATGTGGGCCGACACGGGCGCCGCGCCGTCGAGGCGCTGCAGCGACAGCAGGTGGCCGCCCGCATCCACGATGGCAATCGTCACGGGCCACTGGTTTTTCAGGGCTTCGGCTTCAGCAGCGGCGGCGATCTTCTTGATGTCGGCCAGTTCGAGTTCAAAGGTGGTTTTCATACATAAAGCAGCCTTGTGGGCCGTTGTTCAGCGGCCCGCGGGCCTGGGTGATGGAACTCAAAGGATAGCGCCGGGTCAACCATTCGTCACCGGCCTGCAAGGCAAAAGAACCCTGACCCAGAACGGGGTAGTCTTGCGCCCCTTGCAAAGGCTGTATACAACACCATCTACAATGAGTTGGCCTGCGCTTTGCAGGTCACTCAGGAGAGCAACGATGAACGATCGGGTCACCACCCTCCCCTCTGCGGACCATGGCTATGGCATTTCGCAGGACCAGCGTCACAAGGTGATGCGCAATACCTACTGGCTGCTGGCCCTGAGCCTGCTGCCCACCGTGCTGGGCGCCTGGCTGGGCGTGGCCACGGGCATCACGCAGTCGCTGCGCGGCGGCCTGGGGCTGATCGTCTTCCTGGGCGGCGCCTTCGGCTTCATGTACGCCATCGAAAAAACCAAGAACTCGGCGGCCGGTGTGCCCGTGCTGCTGGGCTTCACCTTTTTCATGGGTTTGATGCTCTCGCGCCTGATCGGCATGGTGCTGGGCTTCTCCAACGGCGCCGAACTCATCATGACGGCATTTGCCGGCACGGCCGGTGTGTTCTTCGTCATGGCCAGCCTGGCCACCGTCATCAAGCGCGACCTCTCGGGCATGGGCAAGTGGCTGTTCGTGGGTGCCCTGGTGCTCATGGTGGGCGCTGTCATCAACGTGTTTGTCGGCTCGACGGCGGGCATGATGGCCATCTCGGTGGCAGCCATCGGTATCTTCAGCGCCTACATGCTGTACGACCTCAAACAGATCCTGGACGGCGGCGAAACCAACTACATCAGCGCGACGCTGGCCCTGTATCTGGACCTGTTCAACGTGTTCCAGAGTCTGCTGATGCTGCTGGGCATCATGGGCGGCGAGCGCGACTGATACGGCCGTGTGCCCCACGCAAAGGCTCCTTCGGGAGCCTTTTTGCTGGGCAAATACCCGCACAGACCTTTATCGTACGGCGAGACTGCCGATAATGGAGAAAGATGCCTGCTCAACAACCCTCCATGCTCCGCCACATTTTTCTGGCCGCTGCCCTGGTGTCGCTGCTCTCGGGCTGTGACCAGATTCCGGGGATGGGCCCCGACCCCCGCATCGCACAGCGCGAGGAAGAAGCCAAGGCCATCGGGGGCGCCTGCCGCCATGCGCTGCGCGGCCTGGAGGACTGCTACGCGCTCAACCCCAAGGCCAACAAGGCAGCGGTGTTCACAGGCTGGAAGGACATGGACCAGTACATGCGCGAAAACAAGATCGAGGGCACGCCCTCGGTGCTGGGCAAATCCCCCGGCGCCGAGAAGCCCGCAGGCGAGATCGGGACCGAAAGCCGGGACGCACCCGCAGAAAACAAATCCTGACGATTCAGCAGGCTTCCCGCTCGAATACGGCCATGCTTTCCACGTGGGCGGTGTGCGGAAACATGTTGACCATGCCTGCCGCCGTGCAGCGGTAGCCCGCCAGATGCACCAGCAGCCCGGCATCACGGGCCAGGGTTGCGGGGTTGCAGCTGACATAGACGATGCGCCGGGGCGGCGTCCAGTGCTCTGCCTCCGCAGGCAGGGGCACCGCATCGTCGGCTCCACGGCGCGCCTGCTCGATGTCGGCCAGGGCCTTGGCCAGAGCAAAAGCGCCTTCGCGCGGGGGATCGACCAGCCATTTGTCGGCCACACCATCGCGCACGAGCATCTCGGGCGTCATTTCAAACAGATTACGCGCTACAAATGTAGTAGCTGCAAGCGCTTTACCATTCTGCCTTAGAGCCGAATTTCTATCATAATTCTGGCGGGACCGCGCCACCAGGGCCTCGCTGCCTTCAATGCCCAGCACCTCCCGGGCCTGGGTGGCCAGAGGCAAGGTGAAGTTGCCCAGGCCGCAGAACCAGTCAATCACCCGCTCGTCGCGCTGCACATCGAGCAGGCGCAGGGCGCGCGAAACCAACACCCGGTTGATGTGCGGGTTGACCTGGGTGAAATCCGTGGGCTTGAACGGCATGGTGATACCGAACTCAGGCAGCGCGTAGGCCAGCGGCGCACCGCCTTCGTCAAGCAGGCGCACGGTATCGGGCCCCTTGGACTGCAGCCACCACTGCACACCCCGCTCGGCGGCGAAGTGGCGCAGACGCCCCAGATCCGCATCGCTCAGCGGCTCCAGATGGCGCAGCACCAGGGCCGTCACCGCATCGCCGCAGGCCAGCTCGATCTGCGGGCAGGTGTCGCGCGCATCGAGCGTGGCGATGAGCGCGCGCAGCGGCATGAGCAGCGCACTCACATGGGGCGGCAGCACCGGGCACACCTCCATGTCGGCCACGTACCGGCTTTTGCGTTCGTGAAAGCCGACCAGTACCACGCCTTTCTTGACGACGTGGCGCACGGACAGGCGTGCGCGGTAGCGGTAGCCCCAGGCGGGGCCCTCAATCGGACGCAGCAGGGTTTGCGGCTTGACCTTGCCCAGATGCCACAGATTGTCTTCCAGCACCCTTTGCTTGACCGCCACCTGGGCACCAGCATGCAGGTGCTGCATCTTGCAGCCACCGCAGGCCCCCGAATGCAATCCAAAATGCGGACAGCCGGGGCGTACGCGCTGCGACGATTCGCGGTGAATCGCCGTCAGACTGGCCTGCTCCCAGTTGTTCTTCTTGCGGTAGGTGCTGGCGCTGACCTGCTCGAACGGCAAGGCGCCTTCCACGAACACCACCTTGCCATCGCTCTTGTGGGCCACGCCCTGGGCCTCCAGGTCCAGGGACTCGATGTCCAGCCAGTCGGGTGCGGGGAATATTGATTTCTCGGTCGGATCGCTCATGCTCCGATTGTCTCAGAGCTTGCACATCCGGCGCCTGGACCCAGGGACTCAACGGGTCTTGGGCTGCCCCGCCTGAGGCGCCTGGGGCAGCTTGTGCACTTCCACCTCGCACCCATAGTCGTCGAGAGAGAACACCAGGGAACCTCCCGGGGCCACCTCGGCCAGCGTCTCATGCAGGGGGCGCGACAGATCCACCGGCGGTTCGGGCGCACGATAGACGACCGTCTGGTCGGCAGCATAGACAACGTAGCAGGCGGCCGAGGCTCCCTGACTGAACAAGCCGATCACCAGGGCAGCGGCGGCCATCGAAAGTGTGCGCATGGGTTTTCTCCTTCGCTGGGGTTCTTTGCGGGCCATTATGCAGGACGCCCTCTGCTCAGCCCAAGGGCAGCCGGGTGCTGTGCTTGACTTCTTCCATCACAGCGTAGGTGCGTGTCTCGCGCACGCCCGGCAGCTGCCAGAGAACGGCTCCGGCAAATTCACGGTAGGCATTCATGTCAGCCGTGCGGGTCTTGAGCAGGTAGTCAAACCCCCCGGCGACCATGTGGCATTCCATGATTTCCGGACGCACCTGCACTGCCGCGTTGAACTGCTCGAACACGTTGGGCGTAGTGCGGTCGAGCAGGACCTCGACAAACACCAGCATCCCTGCCCCGAGCTTGAGCGGATTCAGGCGCGCTTCATAGCCCACGATGTAGCCATCACGCGTGAGACGCTGCACCCGCGCCAGAACCGCCGTGGGCGATAGGGCCACGCTCTCGGCGAGTTTCAGATTGGCAATGCGCCCATCGCTCTGCAGGATTGCAAGAATCCTGCGGTCAATACGATCCAAATCAGTTACCAAATCAACCATTGATAGTGAATTATTTGTTTGATCTCCGGATATTTGACCATTAATTTCTCCTTGCAGCACGGATGATCTCGCTCTATCGGAAACACTCCTTTCTTGCACGAAACCATCGCCATGAACCAGCCCCTGCCCCCCTCGGCCGCCCCTGCCCAGCCCTTTGCCAGCTTTGCCCCACGCACGGCGGGCCAGGGTGCGCTGCGCGAGGCCATCGTCCAGGCCTACCGCACCCCCGAACCCGAGGCCCTGGCGCCCTTGCTGGAACAGGCCCGGCTGCCGCAAGACAGGGAGGCGGCGTCCCAGGCACTGGCGCTGCGCATTGCCGGAACGCTGCGCCAGCGCAAAAGCTCGGCGGGCCGGGCCGGCATCGTGCAGGGCCTGCTGCAGGAGTTTGCCCTGTCGTCGCACGAGGGTGTGGCCCTGATGTGCCTGGCCGAGGCGCTGCTGCGCATCCCCGACAAGGCGACGCGCGATGCGTTGATCCGCGACAAGATCAGCAGCGGCCAGTGGGAGCCCCACCTGGGCAAAAGCCCCTCGCTGTTCGTCAACGCCGCCACCTGGGGCTTGCTGCTCACCGGCAAGCTGGTCTCCACGCACAGCGAAGGCCATCTCTCGGCGTCGCTGGGCCGCCTGATCGGCAAGGGCGGTGAACCCTTGATCCGCAAGGGCGTGGACATGGCCATGCGCATGATGGGCGAGCAGTTCGTCACGGGCGAAACCATTGGTGAAGCGCTGGTCAACGCACGCACGATGGAGCGTGAGGGCTTCCGCTACTCCTACGACATGCTGGGCGAGGCGGCCCTCACCAGCGAGGACGCGCAGCGCTATTACGCATCCTATGAGCAGGCGATCCACGCCATTGGCAAGGCGTCGAGCGGGCGGGGCATTTATGAAGGCCCCGGCATTTCGATCAAGCTCTCGGCCCTGCACCCACGCTACAGCCGCGCGCAGTGGGACCGCGTGATGCACGAGCTGTACCCGCAGGTGCTGCGCCTGACCGAGCTGGCGCGCCAATACGACATTGGCCTGAACATCGATGCCGAGGAGGCCGATCGGCTCGACATTTCGCTCGATTTGCTCGAACGCCTGTGCCACGCCCCCAGCCTGCAGGGCTGGAACGGCATTGGTTTCGTCATCCAGGCCTACCAGAAGCGCTGCCCGCACGTGATCGATTTCGTGATCGATCTGGCCCGGCGCACACAGCGGCGCCTGATGGTGCGGCTGGTCAAGGGGGCCTACTGGGACAGCGAGATCAAGCGCGCCCAGGTCGATGGCCTGGACGGCTACCCGGTCTATACGCGCAAGGCGCACACCGATGTGTCCTACCTGGCCTGCGCACGCAAGCTGCTGGCTGCCCCCGAGGCCATCTACCCGCAGTTCGCCACACACAACGCGCAGACCCTGGCTGCCATCTACCACATGGCCGGGAACAACTACTACGCCGGGCAGTACGAGTTCCAGTGCCTGCACGGCATGGGCGAGCCGCTGTACGAGCAGGTGGTGGGCGCTGTCACCGCAGGCAAGCTGGGCCGCCCCTGCCGCATCTATGCCCCGGTGGGGACGCACGAGACCCTGCTGGCCTACCTGGTGCGCCGCCTGCTGGAAAACGGCGCCAACACCTCGTTTGTCAACCGCATTGCCGATGCGTCCATCGCGCTGGAGGAGCTGGTGCGCAATCCCGTCGCCACGGTGCAGCAAGCCGCCGCCGCGGAAGGCGCGGCGGGCCTGCCCCACCCGCGTATCCCGCTGCCGGCGCAGCTCTACGGCGCCAGCCGCCAAAACTCCCGGGGGCTGGACCTGTCCAGCGAACACGAACTCGACCGCCTGGCCCCGGCCCTGCACGACAGTGCCCGGCAGCCCTGGCTGGCGGGCCCCTTGCTGGCACACGACGCCGCGCCCACCCCTGCCGTGCCGGTGCGCAATCCGGCCGACCACCGCGACGTGGTGGGCCAGGTGCAGGAGGCCACCGAAAGCGACGTGGACCAGGCCGTGGCCTGGGCCCACGAGGCGGCACCACCATGGGCAGCAACGCCGCCCGCCGAGCGCGCAGCCGCCCTGGCCCGCGCGGCAGACCTGCTGGAGCAGCAGATGCCCGCGCTGCTGGGCCTGCTGATGCGCGAGGCCGGCAAGACCTGCGCCAACGCCATCGCCGAAGTGCGCGAGGCGGTGGACTTCCTGCGCTACTACGGCGCGCAGGTGCAGCACGGTTTTGACAACACCACCCACATCCCGCTGGGCCCCGTGGCCTGCATCAGCCCCTGGAATTTTCCGCTGGCGATTTTCATGGGCCAGGTGGCGGCAGCATTGGCAGCAGGCAACACGGTGCTGGCCAAGCCGGCCGAACAGACGCCGCTGATTGCTGCCCAGGCCGTGCGCACTCTGTGGCAGGCTGGCATCCCCCGCGCGGCCGTGCAACTGCTGCCCGGCCAGGGCGAGACGGTGGGTGCTCGCCTGGTGGCGGACGAACGCATCATGGGCGTGGTGTTCACCGGCTCGACCGAGGTGGCCCGCCTCCTGCAGCGCAGTATTGCGGGCCGGCTCGATGCGGCAGGCCACCCCGTGGCGCTGATTGCCGAAACCGGTGGCCAGAACGCCATGATTGTCGATTCCTCGGCCCTGGTGGAACAGGTGGTGGGCGATGTCGTTGCCTCGGCCTTCGACAGTGCAGGCCAGCGCTGCTCTGCCCTGCGCGTGCTGTGCGTGCAGGAGGACGCAGCCGACCGCGTGGTGGCCATGCTCAAGGGCGCCATGGGCGAATTGCGCCTGGGCAATCCCGATGCCCTGAAGGTGGACGTGGGGCCGGTCATCGACGCCCAGGCGCGCAGCAGCATCCTGGCGCACATCGACGCCCTGCGCAGCAAGGGCCATCGCGTGTACCAGCACCCGGCCCGCACCACGTTCATCACTGACCATGGCACGTTTGTGCCCCCGACCCTGATCGAGATCGGCAGCATCGCCGAACTCGAACGCGAAGTGTTCGGCCCGGTACTGCACCTGGTGCGCTACGCCCGCAAGGACCTGCCGCGCCTGCTGCAGCAGATCAACGCCACAGGCTACGGCCTGACGCTGGGCGTGCACACGCGCATCGACGAAACCATCGCCCAGGTGGTGGACCAGGCACATGCCGGCAATGTCTACGTGAACCGCAACATGGTGGGCGCCGTGGTGGGCGTGCAGCCTTTCGGGGGCGAAGGACTCTCGGGCACGGGGCCCAAGGCGGGCGGCCCGATGTACCTGCTGCGCATGCTCTCGCACTACCCCGCCGATGCGCTGGCCGCCGCACTGGCACCCGGCGACGCGGCCCGGCCGCGCGACGAAACGCAGCGCCACCCACTGCTGGCAACCCTGCAGGTCCTCGAAGACTGGGCGCACAGTCACCAGGACACGGTACTGGAGCGCACCTGCCAGCGCCTGGCCGCCACCACGCCTGCCGGAGTGCTGCGCACCCTGCCCGGCCCGACCGGCGAGCACAACAGCTACCAGATCCTGCCGCGTGAACGGGTGCTGTGTCTGGCCACGCAAGAAGCCGACCTGCTGACCCAGCTGGCCTGCGTGCTGGCCGCTGGCGGCCAGGCCCTCTGGCCCGTGCAGCACACGGCCCTGCACGCCCGCCTGCCGGCCGGTGTGCAGGAGCGCGTGGCCCTGGTGGCGCAGTGGCAGGCCGAGGGCGTCTGGCTCGATGCCGTACTGCACCATGGCGACCGCGATGCACTGCGTACCGCCTGCCAGGCCATCGCTGCACGCCCCGGCCCGATCGTC
This sequence comes from Burkholderiaceae bacterium, assembly GCA_023954095.1. Classification (GTDB taxonomy): domain Bacteria; phylum Pseudomonadota; class Gammaproteobacteria; order Burkholderiales; family Burkholderiaceae_C; genus Simplicispira. The sequence goes on from JAMLIQ010000005.1 coordinate 53,906, forward strand.
AGCGTGACCGGCCTGCCCGCAGGCAGCACCGCCGTGCCACTGGAACGCCTGGTGCTGGAACGCTCGCTGAGCGTGAACACCGCCGCCGCAGGGGGCAATGCCAGCCTGATGACCATCGGCTGATACCCTCTGCAGACCCGCAGACCTGGTGACGCACGCCCTCTACAGGGTGTGCGTCACCATCTTGAATTCCGGATCATCCGCATAGGCCTTGATCGAGAACCCCAGATTGCGCATGAGCTTGAGCATCTCGGGGTTGTTGGCCAGCACCAGCCCTTCGATCTCGGCCAGGCCCTTCTCGCGCGCCACATCCATGATGCTGAGCATCAGCCGCGAGCCCAGGCCCTTGCCACTGAAATCATCCGCGACCACCAGAGCGAACTCACAGGAGGATTGGTCGGGGTTGGTGATGTAGCGAGAAACGCCGACGATGCGCTCGGTTTCGGTGATTTCGCCCTCGGGCCCGGCCTTGCGCTCCTTGAAGACAGCCACCAGGGCCATCTCGCGGTCGTAGTCGATCAGCGTGAAACGCGCCAGCATCATCGGCGGGAGTTGCGCCATGGACGAGATGAAGCGGAAGTAACGGCTCTCGGGCGAGAGGTTCTGCACCAGGGTCTGGAGCATCTGCGCATCGTCTGGCTGGATGGGGCGCACCGTGTATTCACCCCCGCCGCGCAACGGCCAGATCTGCTCATAGCGCGCGGGATACGGCAGGATGGCCAGGTGGCCGTACTGGCCCACGCTGCCGCTGGCCGATTGCGGTGCGTGGTCGATCACGATGCGCGCGTCCACGGCCACGGCACCCATGTCATCCACAATGATGGGGTTGATGTCCATCTCGCGCAACTGGGGCAGTTGGCACACCATTTCCGACACCCGCAGCAAAATCTGCTCTAGCGCCTCACGGTGGACCGCCGTGGCGCCGCGCCATTCGCCCAGCGTTTCAGCCACGCGCGAACGCTCGATCAGGCGACGCGCCAAAAACTGGTTGAGCGGCGGCAGCTCCATGGCACGGTCGTTGATGAGCTCGATCATCGTGCCGCCCGCACCAAAGGTGATCACGGGGCCAAAAGGGTCATCCGTGACCAGCCCGACACACACCTCACGCCCCCGGCGGGCCCGCGCCATGTTCTGCACGGTGACGCCGTTGATGCGGGCCTCGGGCTGCAGGCGCGCCACGCGCGCGACCATGTTGGTATAGGTATCGCGGGCACTCGCACCATCCATCACATTCAGCGCCACACCCTGCACATCCGACTTGTGGCTGATGTCCGGCGAATCGATCTTGAGCGCCACCGGAAACCCCAGCTGCGTGGCAATCATCATGGCCTCGTGTGCGCTGCGCGCCAGGATGGTCTTGGTGACGGGAATATGAAAGGCCGCCAGCAGGGTCTTGGACTCCATCTCGGTGAGCACCTTGCGGCGTTCGGCCAGCACACTCTCGATGACCAGGCGCGCGCCCTTGATATCAGGCTTGGCGAGGGCCGAGAGCGGCGGCGGCGTCTGCTGCAGCAATTGCTGGTTCTGGTGGAATGCGGCGATGTTTCCGAAAGCTCCCACAGCCGCTTCGGGTGTGCGAAAGCTCGGAATGGAGGCCTCGCGCAAGATGCCACGCGCCGGCACCACGGTGGCATCGCCCATCCAGCAGGTGAGCAGCGGCTTGCTCATCTGACGTTTGACTTGCGCGAGGGCGGTCGCCACCGCAGACGGGTCCACGCCCGCCTTCGGTGAATGGATCGCCAGAACGCCATCGATCTGGCGGTCCTTGGAGGCTGTTTCCACGGCAATACGATAGTGCTCGGCCGTGGCATCTTCCGAGACATCGATCAAATCGGTCAGCGAAGCGAGCTGCGGCAACTGCGGCTGCAGCGTTGCCACGGATTCGGGCGAGAGCCGGCCCAGATCCAGGAAGATCTCGTTGACCCAGTCGGCCGCCAGCACGCCGGGCCCGCCGCCATTGGTCACGATGGCCAGGCGCCGCCCGACCGGACGGTAGCGCGATGCCAGGCACTTGGCCGCCGAAAAAAGCGCCACAAAAGAGCGCACCCGCACGGCCCCGGCCCGCCGCAGGGCGGCATCGAAGACATCATCGCTGCCCACGATGGTGCCGCTGTGGGTCTGGGCCGCTTCGTTGCCCGCCGGTTTGCGCCCGGCCTTGAGCACCACCACCGGCTTGGCATTGGCGGCCGAGCGCAGCGCGCTCATGAATGCGCGGGCGCTGGAGATACCCTCCATGTACACCACGATGCTGTGGGTCTGCGGGTCATTGGCCAGGAAATCCAGCACCTGTGCAATATCGATATCGGTATTCGGGCCCAGCGACACCACCGAGGAAAAACCCACCGCGTTGTTGCTTGCCCAGTCCAGGATGGACGAAGTGAGCGCCCCCGATTGCGACACCAGTGCCAGCGATCCGGTACGAGCCAGGGGCCCCGCGGCACTGGCATTGAGCTGCAATGCGGGCCGCTGCAGCCCCAGGCTGTTGGGGCCCAGCAGATGCATGCCCTCGCGGTGGGCGATTTTCTTCAGTTGCAGGGCCAGGTCAGGGCCGATGCCACTCGACACGATCAGCGCAGCCCGGCAGGCCATGCGCCCGGCCACTTCCAGGGCCGCTGCCACATCGGCCGCAGGCAGGGCGATGATGGCCAGATCGGCCCGCGTCTGGGCCAGATCGGCCAGGGTGCCCGTGGTGTGGAGGTCGACAAACACCAGGCGCCCGGTGTAGCGCTGGGCCCGCAGCGCCTCATGCAGCGCTTTGGCATGCGACGTGAGATGGGCTTCGTCGTCCTGCCGACCTGCAAAAACCGCCACGGTGTCAGGGGAAAAAAGAGGGGTGAGGTAATGCTTGTCCATGGTTTGCTCCGACAGCTGCGTCGATTCACATCCGGTGGCGCCCCTACGCAGGCCAGAGGCGTGCACGCTGCGTACGCAGAAATGAAAACGGGTTACAGCATTTCTACTGTAACCCGTTGTCTCATCACTGAATGGTCGGCGTGAAAGGATTCGAACCTTCGACCCCTTGCACCCCATGCAAGTGCGCTACCAGGCTGCGCCACACGCCGACAAGCCTGTGATTATAGGCCGAAAATCACGCCTCCAACGAAAGAAGCGCACGAATTTCCAACAACTCTTTCTGTACGGCATCCCAGCCGGGCAATCGCCCCGACAACGGCACGACAGGCGCTGATTCCATCGGACTCGATTCCTCTCGCGGCACCTCCAGCGCATCGCGCGGGCCATGGGATGTTTCCTGCAGCTTGTTGCGCGCACCACTGATGGTGAAACCCTGGTCGTAGAGCAAATCCCGGATGCGGCGGATCATCAGCACCTCGTGGTGCTGGTAGTAGCGGCGGTTTCCCCGCCGTTTCATGGGTCGCAGCTGGGTGAATTCCTGCTCCCAATAGCGCAGCACATGGGGTTTGACGCCACACAGCTCGGCCACTTCACCGATGGTGAAATAGCGCTTGGCAGGAATGGAAGGAAGAAGCGTGCCCATGGATACAGATCAGAAACAATGCAGCAGCCGAAAACCTTTGAGCCTACTGCAGACCCGCGCGAAACGCCACCCGGATGCGGCAATTGAGCCACAGCACGGGCGCACGGCTTGTGTCACCCAGGCAAGGAGCCCTGGATTTGCTCCTTGAGCTTGCTGCTGGCATGGAAGGTCACAACGCGGCGCGCGCCAATCGGAATCGCTTCCCCCGTGCGCGGGTTGCGGCCTGGCCGCGGCGCCTTGGTACGAATCTGGAAATTGCCAAAACCCGACAGCTTCACATCGTCACCCTCCACCAGGCTTTGCGCAATCAGGTCAAAGAAGGCGTCCACCATGTCCTTGGACTCGCGCTTGTTCAACCCGATGTGGTCAAACAGCAGGTCGGCAAGCTGCGCCTTGGTCAGGGCCGGGGTTTCAAGGCTTTCCACCGCAAATTCGATCACGTCACTGCTCCGTTCCTGTTCTACACGCGCAGTCGTGCGCCCACTTGCTCGGCCAGTCGGGCCAATACGGCCTGCATGGCCGTATCGATTTCGGTGTCCGTCAGGTTGGCGTCACCGCCCAGCGTCAGGCGCACTGCAAGACTTTTTTCACCCGCAGCCAGACCAGGCGCGCCTTCTGCAACCGCCCCGTTCTTGACCGGCTTGGGCCGATAGACATCAAAAAGCACGGCATCGCGCAGCAGAGAGCCCGGCAAGGCGGCACGAACGGACGCCATGATATCGGCATGGGTCACCGACTCGGCCACCACCACCGCCAAATCACGCTCGACCGACTGGTGCTTGGAGACCGGCTTGAACCGGGGCACCGCACGCCCCTGCACCGCATGGAGGTCCAGTTCGAACAGTACGGGCACCTGGGCCAATTCCCACGACTGGCGCCACTGCGGGTGCAGCTCGCCCACAAAGCCGATGGGCTGGCCGTCGAGGAGCACACGGGCGCAGCGGCCGGGGTGCATGGCGGGATGAACAGCCGCTTCAAACTGCGGCTGCAGCGGCGCCAGCAAGGCCTCGACATCGCCCTTGACATCGTAGAAGTCGACCGCCTGCTCCTTGCGGCCCCACTGCAGCCTGTCGGCCGGGCCGCACGCCAGACCGGCCACACGCATGGGCTGGTCGAATCCTTGCACCGTTGTATCGGTGTTTTCCACGGACGCATCGCGCAGGAACACACGGCCGAGTTCAAACACGCGCACACGCTCGGTGCGGCGGTCGAGATTGAATTTCAGCACCTGCAGCAAGGACCCCAGCAGCGTCGAGCGCATGACGCCCATCTGGCTGGCAATCGGGTTGAGCAGCTTGATCGGCTGGGGATTGCCCGCCAGCTCATGCTCCCAGCGCTCTTCGACGAAGCTGAAATTGATGGTTTCCTGGTAGCCCAGCCCGGCCAGCTGACGCCGCACGGCAAATGGGTCACGCCGGTGCTCGGCCTGCAGTTTGGGGGTGATGGGTGCCAGCGGCGGCGTGGTAGGCAACTGGTTGTAGCCCACCATGCGAGCGACCTCCTCGATGAGATCCTCCTCGATGGCGATATCAAACCGGTACGAGGGCGGCGCCACCGTGAGGGTCCCCTCGCCCACCGTCACCGGCAAGCCCAGGCGATGGAGCGCCTCGGCGCACTGCGCCTGGGTCAGCGGCATGCCGATGACCTTGGCCGCGCGCGCCACGCGCAGCGTGACGGGCTGGGGCTGGGGCATGGCCACCTGCTGGTCGACGACCGGGCCGCAGGCGGTTTCGGGCGTGCCGCAGATCTCGATGACGAGCTGGGTGATGCGCTCGATGTGCTCCACGGTGAGCTGCGGATCGACGCCGCGCTCGAAGCGGTGGCCGGCGTCGGTGGAGAAGTTGTAGCGGCGCGAGCGGCCGGCGATCGCCTTGGGCCACCAGAATGCGGCCTCGACATAGATGTGGCGGGTATCGTCGGACACGGCGGTCGCGTCACCGCCCATGATGCCGGCGAGCGACTCGACCTGCTGGTCGTCGGCGATCACGCCGACCTTCTCGTCCACTGCGACGGTGTTGCCGTTGAGCAGCTTGAGCTGTTCGCCCGCCTTGCCCCAGCGCACATCCAGGCCGCCGTGGATCTTGTCGAGGTCGAAGATGTGCGAGGGGCGACCCAGCTCAAACATCACATAGTTGGAAATGTCCACCAGCGGCGCCACGCTGCGCTGGCCGCAGCGCGCCAGGCGGTCGACCATCCACTGCGGGGTCTTGGCCTGCGTGTTGACGTTGCGCACGATGCGGCCGGAGAAGCGCCCGCACAGGTCCGGGGCGCTGATCTTCACGGGCAGCTTGTCGTCCAGCGCCACGGCCACGGCAGAGAACGTGGGCGTCTTCAGGGGCGCGCCCGTGAGAGCCGCCACTTCGCGCGCCACGCCGTAGACGCTCAGGCAGTGCGCCAGGTTGGGCGTGAGCTTGAGCGTGAACAGGGTGTCGTCCAGATTCAAGTATTCGCGGATGTTCTGGCCCAGCGGCGCGTCCAGCGGCAGCTCCAGCAGGCCGCCGTGGTCTTCGGAGAGCTTGAGTTCGCGCGCCGAGCACAGCATGCCCTGGCTTTCCACGCCGCGCAGCTTGCCGACCTTGATGAGGAAGGGCTTGCCGTCCTCGCCGGGCGGCAGCTCGGCGCCCACCAGGGCGCAGGGCACGCGGATGCCCACGCGGGCATTCGGCGCGCCGCAAACGATGTTGAGCAGCTCGCCCTGGCCCACGTCCACCTGGCACACGCGCAGGCGGTCGGCATTGGGGTGCTGCTGGGCGTCCTTGATTTCGCCGACGACGATCTTGGTGAACGGCGGCGCCACGCTCTGCAGTTCTTCGACCTCCAGCCCCGCCATGGTCAGGGTGTCGGCCAGTTCTTGGGTGGTGAGCGGCGGGTTGCAGAATTCGCGCAACCAGGATTCAGGAAATTGCATAGTCAGACTTCTTTGGCGTGCTCTTGAAAAGAGAGCTGCTGGCGCTTGTAAATAGGACGTTTCAGAAAGAAAACTGCTTGAAACCCAATGTGGGAGCGCGCTGGCAGCTCACCTTTTTGCATTACTGGAACTGCGACAGGAAACGGATGTCGCCGTCGAAGAACAGGCGCAGGTCGTTCACGCCGTAGCGCAGCATGGTCAGGCGGTCCGGCCCCATGCCGAAGGCGAAGCCGATGTAGCGCTCGGGGTCCAGGCCCATGTTGCGCACCACGTTGGGGTGCACCTGGCCGGAGCCGGCGACTTCGAGCCAGCGGCCGGCCAGGGGGCCGTCCTGGAACTGGATGTCGATCTCGGCGCTGGGCTCGGTGAACGGGAAGAAGCTGGGACGGAAGCGCAGCACCAGATCGTCGCTCTCGAAGAAGGTGCGGCAGAAGGCGGTGAAGACGACCTTCAGGTCCTTGAAGCTGACGTTCTCGCCGATCCACAGGCCTTCGCACTGGTGGAACATGGGCGAGTGCGTGGCGTCGCTGTCCACGCGGTAGGTGCGGCCCGGCGCGATGACGCGGATCTCGGGCATGGACTGGCCGGCGTCGAGCAGCGCGCGGTGGCGCTTGACATGCTGCACCGCGTGGCGGATCTGCATGGGGCTGGTGTGCGTGCGCAGCAGGTTGGGCGCCTCGGGCGTGCCGCCCTCGACGTAGAAGGTGTCGTGCATGGAACGCGCGGGGTGGTCCTCGGGCGTGTTCAATGCAGTGAAGTTGAACCAGTCGGTCTCGATCTCGGGACCTTCGGCCACATCGAAACCCATGGAGCCGAAGATGCCCTGGATGCGCTCGAGCGTCAGCGACACCGGGTGCAGCCCGCCCTGGCCGCGCTGGCGGCCCGGCAGCGTGACGTCCAGTGCTTCGGCCTTGAGCTGCGCTTGCAGTTCTGCCTCCTGGAGCGCTTGGCGGCGCGCCGTGAGGGCGGCCTCGATGGCCTGCTTGGTCACGTTGATGGCGGCGCCACGGGATTTCTTCTCCTCCACGGAAAGCTGCGCCATGCCTTTCATGAGTTCGGTCACGCGACCGGACTTGCCCAGAAACTGGGCCTTGGCATTTTCCAGATCAGCGGGCGTGGCGCTTTGCGCAAACAGCTGCCGTGCGCTTTCGACCAGAGAGTCCAACTCGTTCATATGTGTTCTTCAAAAGAAACAAGGGCTAGTGCCTTTTCAAGCCCTAGCCCTTGTTGTTTAAGCGCTTACAGCTATCAAAATGATAGTTGCAAACCGTGAACTCAGGCAGCCAGCTTGGCCTTGACCTGCTCCACGATGCTGCCGAACGCAGCCTTGTCGTGCACCGCGAGGTCGGCCAGCATCTTGCGGTCGATCTCGATGGATGCCTTCTTCAGGCCGTTGGCGAACTGGCTGTAGGTCAGACCCAGTTCACGGGCGCCGGCATTGATACGGGCAATCCAGAGGCGGCGGAACACGCGCTTCTTGGCACGGCGGTCACGGTAGGCATACTGCCCAGCCTTCATGACCGCCTGTTTGGCGATCCGGAAAACATTACCGCGGCGACCGCGAAAACCCTTGGCAAGGGCCAGAACCTTCTTGTGACGGGCATGGGCCGTTACACCACGTTTGACGCGAGGCATGTGAGTACTCCTTGTTCGTCAGTTGATTACAGGCCAGCGGAGGGCAGCATCTTTGCGATGGAACCCATATCGCCATCATGCACGCCGACAATGCCACGCAGGTGGCGCTTGTTCTTCGTGGTCTTCTTGGTCAGGATGTGACGCTTGAAGGCTTGACCGCGCTTGACGGTGCCACCCGGACGAACGCGGAAGCGCTTCTTAGCGCTGCTCTTGGTCTTCATTTTGGGCATGTGAATGCTCCTCTTATTTGTGCTCGTGAGGCGTTTGCAAACCGGCTTGCAAACTTGGTGGCCCCGAGCCACTTTTACCGGCAGGCTCTTCAGCCCACCGCAGGAAGACGCAAGCGCCTTCCCTGTGCCGGGCTTCACTTTTTCAAATCAAGCCCAACCATCTTGTTTTGTCCCCGTTGCGGACCGTTCAACCAGCAGCGTCTGCAGAACCCTCCGCAGACCGGGCCGCTGCGGCCTTCTTGCGCGCCGGTGCGATCATCATGATCATCTGACGGCCTTCAAGGCGGGGAAACTGCTCCACGAGAATAGTGTCGGCCAGATCGTCGCGAAGGCGGTTGAGCAGCGCCAGACCCAGATCCTGGTGCGTGATTTCACGGCCGCGGAAACGCAACGTGATCTTGCATTTGTCACCGTCCGCCAAAAAACGGCGGATATTGCGCAACTTGATGTTGTAGTCGCCATCATCGGTACCAGGACGGAACTTGACTTCCTTGATTTCGATGACCGTCTGCTTGGCCTTGGCTTCCGCCGCACGCTTTTGCTCAATGTATTTGAACTTGCCGTAGTCCATCAGACGACAGACAGGCGGATTGGCCGTGGCGGCAATTTCCACCAGATCCACATCCAGTTCACCCGCCATGCGCAGCGCCTCCATGAGGCTGACCACCCCCAGAGGCTCGTTCTCCGGCCCGGAAAGGCGAACTTCCGGGGCCATGATTTCACGGTTCAGGCGGTGCTTGCGCTCTTCACGGTGGCGACGATCACGAAATTCAGTAGCTATGGCTTTCACCCTTAAATCAAAACGCTACGAAAAGCGTAGCTGCTAGCGCGCATCCAGCTTACGCTGGAGCGCATTTCAACCAAAATCAGGTCTTGGATGCAATGGCCTGGGTGATGAGCTCAATGAACGCATCGACCGGCATCACGCCGAGGTCTTTGTTACCGCGGGCACGCACTGCGACGGCACCAGCCGCCCGCTCCTTGTCGCCAGCGACGAGGATAAAAGGCAGCTTTTGCATGGAATGCTCCCTTATTTTATACGTAATCTTTTCGTTACGCAGATCCAGCGCCACCCTCAAGGGGTGCTGGGGCAGAGCTTTTTCCAGTTTTTCGGCAATTTCGCGACAGTAATCGCTTTGCGCATCGGTGATATTGAGCACCGCCACCTGCACCGGCGCCAGCCAGGCCGGCAAGGCTCCGGCATGCTGCTCGATCAGAATACCGATGAAACGCTCCAGGCTGCCGACGATGGCACGGTGCAGCATGATGGGTCGATGGCGAGCACCGTCTTCGCCCACATACTCGGCACCCAGTCGCTCGGGCATGTTCGGGTCCACCTGGATGGTGCCGCACTGCCAGGGGCGTCCCAGCGCATCCTTGAGCGTGTACTCGATCTTGGGGCCATAGAAAGCACCTTCGCCAGGCAGATACTCGAATGCGCATCCAGAAGCGCGCAAGCCTTCGGCCAGCGCATTCTCGGCACGGTCCCAGCTTTCTTCCGACCCGATGCGCTGCTCCGGCCGCGTGGACAGTTTGTAGATGATGTCCGTGAAGCCGAAGTCCTTGTAAACCTTCTGCAGCAAGGTGGTGAACGCCACCACCTCCTCCTGGATCTGTTCTTCGGTGCAGAAGATATGGCCATCGTCCTGCGTGAAGGCGCGCACGCGCATGATGCCGTGCAGCCCACCCGTCGGTTCGTTGCGGTGGCACTGGCCGAACTCGCCAAAACGCAGCGGCAAGTCGCGGTAGCTTTTGATGCCCTGGTTGAAAATGATGATGTGGCCCGGGCAGTTCATCGGCTTGAGCGCGTAGTCGCGCTTTTCGCTTTCCGTGGTGAACATGTTCTCGCGGTACTTGTCCCAGTGCCCCGTCTTCTCCCACAGACCCTTGTCCAGAATCTGCGGACCCTTGACTTCCTGGTAGCCGTTGTCGCGGTAGACACGGCGCATGTACTGCTCCACCTCTTGCCACACCGTCCAGCCCTTGGGATGCCAGAACACCGTGCCGGGAGAATGCTCGTCGATATGGAACAGATCCAACTCGCGGCCCAGCTTGCGGTGGTCGCGCTTCTCGGCCTCCTCCAGCAGGGTCAGGTACTGCTGCAACTCATCCTTGGTCGCCCAGGCCGTACCGTAAATGCGCTGCAGCATTTCATTGCGGTGGTCGCCGCGCCAGTAAGCACCAGCCACCTTCATCAGCTTGAAAAACTTGAGCTTGCCGGTGCTGGGGACGTGCGGGCCGCGGCACAGGTCTTCGAAGCCGCCTTCGCGGTACAGGCTGACATCTTCATTGCTCGGAATACTCGCAATGATTTCCGCTTTGTAATGCTCACCCAGGCCCTTGAAGTAGGCCACAGCCTCGTCACGCGGCAGCACGCGCCGTACCACCGGCTCGTCCTTGGCAGCCAGTTCCCCCATGCGCTTTTCGATCGCTGCCAGATCTTCGGGCGTGAAGGGGCGTTTATAGGAGAAGTCGTAGAAAAACCCGTGCTCGATCACAGGGCCAATCGTGACCTGGGCTTCGGGAAACAACTCCTTGACCGCGTAGGCCAGCAAGTGGGCCGTGGAATGGCGGATCACCTCCAGGCCCTCGGCATCCTTGGCGGTGATGATGGAGAGCGGGCTGTCCTGTGCGATCAGGTAACTCGTATCGACCACCTTTTCACCGATCTTGCCCGCCAGGGCCGCCTTGGCCAGGCCGGTACCGATCGAAGCGGCCACCTCGGCCACCGTCACGGGGCCAGGGTAGTCGCGTTGTGAGCCATCGGGGAGCGTGATGTGAATCATGGAAATCCTTGTCGAATCTTGTAGGGGAACCGTGCCGCACTTGCCATGCCGCAAAGCAAAAAGCGCGGAACATGTCCGCGCTTTTTCAGGGTGAGTGGAAAAATCCTGTGCAGGCGCGAACGGCCAGCCTTAACGGCCGGTCAACATCTCCGATGTAGTTCGCGGTGTCATAACCAGAATGCCTTTCTCGCCCTTGTGCATTGATTGATGCGGCTATTTTAGCCTGTTCCAGTAAAAAAGCCCGAAGCAATTGCTTCGGGCTTTTGCGTCAGAGCGCAGACGATCAGTGGAACTGCTCTTCTTCGGTAGAACCGGTCAGCGCCTTCACGCTCGACGAACCGCCCTGGATCACGGTGGTCACGTCGTCGAAGTAGCCTGCGCCCACTTCTTGCTGGTGCGACACAAAGGTGTAGCCCTTCTCGCGCGCCGCGAATTCCGGCTCCTGCACCATTTCGGTGTAGTGCTTCATGCCTTCACCGCGGGCATACGCGTGCGCGAACTGGAAGGTATTGAACCAGTTGATGTGGATGCCGGCCAGCGTGATGAACTGGAACTTGTAACCCAGTGCCGACAGGTCGTCCTGGAACGAAGCGATCTGCTTGTCGTTGAGGTTCTTCTTCCAGTTGAACGAAGGCGAGCAGTTGTACGACAGCAGCTTGCCGGGGCAGGCAGCCAGCACAGCCTGGGCGAATTCACGGGCAAAGCCGATATCGGGCACGCCGGTTTCGCACCACACCAAGTCGGCGTAGGGGGCGTAGGCCACACCACGGCTGATGGACTGCTCCAGACCATTCTTGACGCGGTAGAAACCTTCTTGCGTGCGCTCGCCGGTCAGGAACGGCTTGTCGTTCGCGTCGTGGTCAGAGGTAATCAGGTTGGCGGCCTCCGCGTCGGTGCGGGCCAGAATGATGGTGGGAACACCCATCACGTCGGCAGCGAAACGTGCCGAAATCAGCTTTTCGCAGGCTTCCTGCGTGGGAACCAGCACCTTGCCGCCCATGTGACCGCACTTCTTCACGGCAGCCAGCTGGTCTTCGAAGTGCACACCGGCAGCACCTGCGGCAATCATGTTCTTCATCAGCTCGAAGGCGTTGAGCACGCCGCCGAAACCGGCTTCCGCATCCGCCACGATGGGCAGGAAGTAGTCGATGAATTCCTGGTCGCCCGGGTTGATGCCGCGGCTCCACTGGATTTCGTCGGCACGCTTGAAGGTGTTGTTGATGCGGCGCACCATGGTGGGCACCGAGTCATAGGCGTACAGCGACTGGTCGGGGTACATGGTCTCCGACGTGTTGCCGTCGGCAGCCACCTGCCAGCCCGACAGGTACACGGCTTCCAGACCTGCCTTGGCCTGCTGCATGGCTTGGCCGGCGGAGATGGCGCCGAAGGCGTTGACGTAGCCCTTCGTGGCACCGCCGTTGACCTTCTCCCACAGCTTCTCGGCACCGCGCTGGGCCAGGGTGTGCTGGGGCTGCAGGCTGCCGCGCAGGCGGACGACGTCGGCTGCGGTGTAACCGCGCTTGACACCCTTCCAGCGGGGGTTTTGGGCCCAGTCTTTTTCCAGGGCAGCAATTTGCTGTTCGCGGCTCAGTTGTTGGGTCAGGGATTGGGGCATGTGATGACTCCGTCGGTTGATTGAAATTTCTCGGAGCAGCAAAGGCTGCGCATGGGTGTACTTTAAGTCTTCTATAAGACCTACGCAACATCTTATGTCTTATAGAAGACATAAATTTTCTCATTATAAATCAATAACTTGGAATTTACATTTCATTTTACGAAATTTGTTTTCTCAGATTGAGAAATATTATTGCGCAGCAACATTTGCATATTTCATATTGCAACATTCAAACTCTGCAATATGAAAATTTGCGCGGTAGTGCGATCTTTCGCTGAAAGTCGGCGGTGCTGCGAAGGCGAGAAACGTCCCTTGTTGGCTGGCGGGCGTCGCGCTTCGCCTCGGATGCTGCCCGCCGCCGGTCATCGAAGCCGCCCACTATCGTTAGAAGTCGTCGCTCGACCCCATGGCCAGGCTCTCGAACCGCGTCTGCGACTTCTGGAAGAACAGCTTGACGGTGCCCGTCGGGCCATTGCGCTGCTTGCCGATGATGATCTCGGCGACGTTCGGCTCCTTGCTGTCCTTGTTGTAGTAATCATCACGGTAGATGAACATGATGATGTCGGCATCCTGCTCAATGGCGCCGGATTCGCGCAGGTCGCTCATCATGGGGCGCTTGTCGGTGCGTGTCTCGACGCTGCGGTTGAGCTGCGAAAGCGCGATCACCGGGCACTGCAGTTCCTTCGCCAGCATCTTCAGGCCGCGCGAGATTTCGCCCAGCTCGGTGGCGCGGTTCTCCCCTTGCGATCCGCTGGAGCCGCTCATGAGCTGCAGGTAGTCCACCACGATCATGCCCAGCTTGCCGCACTGGCGCGCCAGTCGCCGGGCATTGGCGCGCAATTCACTCGGCGTCAGGCCCGGTGTTTCGTCAATATGCAAAGAGACATTGCGCAGCCGCTCAATGGCCTCCGTCAACCGCGGCCATTCGTCATCGGTCAGTTTGCCAGTACGCAAATGGCCTTGTTCGATACGGCCAATGGAGCCCACGATACGCACAGCCAGTTGGGCAGCGCCCATTTCCATTGAGAAAATGGCAACCGGCAGACCTTCATTCAGTGCCACATGCTCGGCAATGTTCACGGCAAAGGCCGTCTTGCCCATCGACGGACGCGCCGCCAGTACCACCATGTCACCCGCCTGCAGGCCCGATGTCATGCGATCGAGGTCGATGAAACCAGTGGGCACGCCCGTGATGTCGTTGGGGTTGTCGGCCATCTCCTGCACGCGGTCCAGCAGGTTGACCACCAGGGTATCCATGGCCTGGAATCCCTGCTTCATGCGCGAGCCTTCTTCGCCGATGTTGAAGATCTTTTGCTCGGCCTCGTCGAGGATCTTGTCCACCGGCTTGCCCTGGGGATTGAAGGCGTTGGTGGCGATTTCATCGCTGGCGGTGACCAGCTTGCGCAGGATGGCGCGCTCACGCACGATCTCGGCGTAGCGGCGGATATTGCTGGCGCTGGGCACGTACTGTGCCAAAGCGTTCAGGTAGACCAGGCCGCCTATTTCCTCCGATTTACCCAGACTCTGCAACTTCTCGAAGACGGTGATCACGTCGGCCGGCTTGCTGGCATTGACCAGTCCCGCAATGGCCGTGTAGATCATCTGGTGCTCGTGCCGGTAAAAATCGCTCTCTACCAGCAGATCACCCACCCGGTCCCAGGCATGGTTGTCAAGCAGCAGGCCTCCCAGCACACTCGACTCGGCCTCTATGGAATGCGGCGGTACGCGCAACTGCGCGATCTGCCGATCGTAGGGGGCGAACGCTTCATCTGCGGGCGGGGGTACATCAAACATGGGGCTCCTTGGGGCAAGCTTTTGATCGTATCAACGGCACTGGTCTGCGTCACCGCACAAGCCTGTGCACGGCCTGTGGACAAGCACGGGACAAGGCGTGCACAAGCAGTGCACGGGCCTTGCATGACAACGGCAGAAAAACAAAAACCGCCCGGAGGCGGCTTTTGCAGGGGCGCAGTGCGCGATCAGGCGGTTTCGCCGTAGACCGAAACCGTGACGTCCACCACCACATCGGTGTGCAGAGCCACGCTCACGGCGCTGTCGCCAACTGTCTTGATGGGGCCATTGGGCAGGCGAACCTGCGACTTCACAATCTTGTAGCCCAGCTTGTTCAGTTCTTCCGAGATGTCATGGTTGGTCACGGAGCCAAACAGGCGACCGTCCACACCGGACTTCTGGGTCAGCTTCACGGTGCTGCCAGCCAGTTTCTCGCCTTCGGCCTGTGCTGCAGCCAGCTTCTCGGCCGCAGCCTTTTCGAGTTCGGCACGTTTGGCTTCGAATTCGGCCTTGGCAGCCGTCGTTGCGCGGCGGGCACGACCCGAGGGGATCAGGAAATTGCGCGCATAGCCGTCTTTGACCTTGACGATTTCGCCGAGGTTACCGAGGTTCACAACCTTGTCGAGCAGGATGATTTGCATGGGTTGTGCTCCTTAGATCTTGTGCTGGTCGCTGTACGGCACCAGGGCCAGGAAGCGGGCGCGCTTGATGGCAGTGTTGAGCTGGCGCTGGAAGATGGCGCGCGTGCCGGTCAGGCGCGCGGGGATGATCTTGCCGTTTTCGGCGATGAAATCGCGCAGGGTGTCAACGTCCTTGTAGTCGATTTCTTCGACGCCCGTGACGGTGAAGCGGCAGAAGCGCTTGCGCTTGAACAGCAGCGATTGGGTATTGCGCTTGGGGCGCTTGTCTTTGTTGAATTTCTTGAACGTGGCCATTGCGGACCTCTCGAAAATTAATCTTGTTGAATATCCTGGACGTGGAGCACAGGGTGCTTGCCGTTGCGCGGCGTGGCCAGAAAACCGGTGAAGCGCCAGAGGCTGCCGATGGGCTGGCGGGCCAACCGCTCTGCCATGGCGCCAAAAGCCACCGCTTTCAGAACCGCTTTCACTTCGCGCATCTGTCCGGCTTCCATCTGCTGCGAACCATGCTCAAGGCGCAGTTCGATCGCAGGAACACCGGCTGGCGTGAACCGCAGGGCCGCAGCCTCGGCGATACAGGCCGTCAACGCGACGTGGTTCTCCACTTCCCCTTGAATCGTGGGCTCAGCGCTCGTTGGCAGCGGCGTATTCGGCCTGGCTGACCTTGCGGGCTTCTTCGCGCTCGACAGTCTTCATCATCGAAGAGGGACCGGTCTCGGCCTTCTTCTTCTGGACGGTCAGGTGGCGCAGCACGGCGTCGTTGAACTTGAAGGCGTGCTCCAGTTCAGCCATCACGGCCTGGTCGGCTTCGATGTTGACGCACAGGTAGTGGGCCTTGGCCAGCTTGTTGATCAGGTACGCCAGTTGACGGCGGCCCCAGTCTTCCACGCGGTGCACCTTGCCACCGCCAGCGGTGATCATGCCCTTGTAGCGCTCGAGCATGGCGGGAACCTGCTCGCTTTGATCCGGGTGGATCAACAGAATGATTTCGTAATGACGCATGCATACTCCTTCTGGATTAGAACCACCTGCTGCGTCTGTAGCAGTGTGGTAAGGCAAAGCCGGGCATTATAGCCCGCTTGAAAGCTTCTGTACACTTACGCCTTCCCGCAGGGCCTTGCGCAGACGGCCAAAGGCTGCATTCGGCATCCTTTCAGCCTTTTTTCTTGAAATGCAGGGCATTGTCCCCAAGTGCAGCGGGCATTCACTGACCCTTAACCGCTTCAGAATCATCGACATGTCCGAAAACAATCCTTCTGCCCCCGACAACGGCGCCCTTGCACCCGAAGAAATGGAAGCTGCCATGGCAGCCCACGCCTCCGACGAAATGAGCCGTCTGCAGAATGAACTGGCTGAACTCAAGGCCAAGAGCGCAGATCTGGCCGACCAGTTCCTGCGCGCCAAGGCAGATGCCGAGAACGCCCGCCGCCGCGCCGAAGAGGAAGTGTCCAAGGCCCGCAAATTTGGCATCGAGAGCTTTGCCGAGAGCCTGCTGCCCGTGTGCGACAGCCTGGACGCTGCGCTGGCGATCCAGAATGCGACGGCAGAACAGCTGCGCGAGGGCTCCGGGGCGACGCTGCGCCAGCTGCAATCGGCCCTGGAGCGCAACAAGGTGCTGGCCATCAGCCCCGCCGCAGGCGAGAAGTTCGACCCCCACTTTCACCAGGCCATCAGCATGGTGCCTGCGGCCCAGGAGGCCAACACCGTGGTAAGCGTGCTGCAGAAAGGCTATGCCATTGCCGACCGCATCCTGCGCCCCGCCCTGGTCACCGTGGCCGCACCCCAATAAATAAATGCGCCGCCCGGCTTGAAGCGGGCAGAGTTATCCACAAGTTACGAGCTATCCAAACCTTTTTGACATCGCGGAGAAGAACATGGGAAAAATCATCGGTATCGACCTGGGCACCACCAATAGCTGCGTGTCCATCATGGAAGGCAACACCACCCGCGTGATCGAGAACAGCGAAGGTGCCCGCACCACGCCGTCCATCGTCGCGTACCAGGAGGACGGCGAGATCCTCGTCGGCGCCTCCGCCAAGCGCCAGGCCGTGACCAACCCCAAGAACACGCTGTACGCCGTCAAGCGCCTGATCGGCCGCAAGTTCACCGAGAAGGAAGTGCAGAAGGACATCGACCTGATGCCCTACAAGATCGTGGCCGCCGACAACGGTGACGCCTGGATCGAAGTGCGCGGCAACAAGATCTCGGCCCAGCAGGTGTCGGCCGACATCCTGCGCAAGATGAAGAAGACCGCCGAGGACTACCTGGGCGAGCCCGTGACCGAGGCCGTCATCACCGTGCCCGCGTACTTCAACGACGCCCAGCGCCAGGCCACCAAGGACGCCGGCCGCATTGCCGGCCTGGACGTCAAGCGCATCATCAACGAACCCACCGCAGCCGCGCTGGCCTTTGGCCTCGACAAGCAGGAAAAGGGCGACCGCAAAATCGCCGTGTATGACCTGGGCGGCGGCACGTTCGACGTGTCCATCATCGAAATCGCCGACGTGGACGGCGAAAAGCAGTTCGAAGTGCTCTCGACCAACGGCGACACCTTCCTGGGCGGCGAAGACTTCGACCAGCGCGTCATCGACTACATCATCAGCGAGTTCAAGAAGGAACAGGGCGTGGACCTATCCAAGGATGTGCTGGCCCTGCAGCGCCTGAAGGAAGCCGCCGAAAAGGCCAAGATCGAGCTGTCGAACTCGGCTGCCACCGATATCAACCTGCCTTACGTGACGGCCGATGCCTCGGGCCCCAAGCACCTGAACATCAAGCTCACCCGCGCCAAGCTCGAGAGCCTGGTGGACGAACTGATCGAGCGCACCATTGCACCCTGCCGCACGGCCATCAAGGACGCAGGTATCAGCGTGTCCGACATCAACGACGTGATCCTGGTCGGCGGCATGACCCGCATGCCCAAGGTGCAGGAGAAGGTCAAGGAGTTCTTCGGCAAGGACCCCCGCAAGGATGTGAACCCTGATGAAGCCGTGGCTGTTGGAGCGGCCATCCAGGGCCAGGTGCTCTCGGGCGACCGCAAGGACGTGCTGCTGCTGGACGTGACGCCCCTGAGCCTGGGCATCGAAACCCTGGGCGGCGTGATGACCAAGATGATCACCAAGAACACCACGATCCCGACGAAGTTCGCACAGACCTTCTCGACGGCCGATGACAACCAGCCGGCCGTCACCATCAAGGTGTTCCAGGGCGAGCGCGAGATCGCCTCGGGCAACAAGCTGCTGGGCGAATTCAACCTGGAAGGCATTCCGCCGGCCGCCCGTGGAACGCCGCAAATCGAAGTGTCTTTCGACATCGACGCCAACGGTATCCTGCACGTGGGCGCCAAGGACAAGGGCACGGGCAAGGAAAACAAGATCACCATCAAGGCGAACTCCGGCCTGTCCGAAGCCGAGATCCAGCAGATGGTGAAGGACGCCGAGATGAACGCAGCCGACGACAAGAAGAAGCTCGAACTGGTCCAGGCCCGCAACCAGGGCGAAGCCGCCGTGCACAGCGTGACCAAGAGCCTGGCCGAGCACGGCGACAAGCTCGACGCCGGGGAGAAGGAAGGCATCGAAGCCGCCGTCAAGGCCCTGGAAGAAGCCCTCAAGGGGGAAGACAAGGCTGCGATCGACGAGAAGACCACCGCCCTGATGACGGCCAGCCAGAAGCTGGGCGAGAAGATGTACGCCGATGCGCAGGCCGCCCAGGCTGCGGCAGGCGCCGGTGCCACCGACGCAGGCCCTGGTGCCAGCGCTTCGTCGGGCCCGGCGGCCGACGACGATAACGTGGTGGACGCCGAGGTCAAGGAAGTCAAGAAGGGCTAAAAACAGCGGTTGCTGACCCAAGCCGCCGCGCCAGGCCCCTGCCCCGGGTGCCTGCGCGGCGTTCCTGTTCCAACCGGGCACATCTATCCATGTCCAAAAGAGACTATTACGAAGTCCTCGGCGTTCCCAAGAATGCCTCGGAGGACGAGATCAAGAAAGCCTATCGCAAACTCGCGATGAAGCACCACCCGGACCGCAACCAAGGTGATGCAGGCAAGGCTGCGGAAGACAAGTTCAAAGAGGCCAAGGAGGCCTACGAGATGCTGTCGGACGCGCAAAAGCGCGCCGCCTACGACCAGTATGGCCATGCCGGGGTGGATCCCAACATGCGCGGCCCCGGCGGGCCGGGCGCCGAAGGCTTTGGCGGTTTTGCGGAAGCCTTTGGCGACATTTTTGGCGACATGTTCGGCCAGAACGGCGGCCGTGGACGCGGCGCCGGCCGTGTCTACCGCGGCAGCGACCTGAGCTATGCCATGGAAATCACGCTCGAGGAAGCGGCCCGCGGCAAGGATGCACAGATCCGCATTCCCTCATGGGACGCCTGCGACACCTGCCACGGCAGCGGCGCCAAACCCGGTACCAGCGCCAAGACCTGCGGCACCTGCCAAGGGGCAGGCACCGTGCAGATGCGCCAGGGTTTCTTCAGCGTGCAGCAGACCTGCCCGCACTGCCGCGGCACCGGCAAGATCATTCCCGAGCCCTGCAGCACCTGCCAGGGCCAGGGCAAGCTGAAAAAGCAGAAAACGCTGGAAGTGAAGATTCCCGCAGGCATCGACGACGGCATGCGCATCCGCAGCACCGGCAACGGCGAGCCCGGCACCAACGGCGGGCCGCCGGGTGACCTGTACATCGAGATCCGCCTGAAGAAGCACGACATCTTCGAACGCGACGGCGACGACCTGCACTGCCAGGTACCGGTGAGCTTCATCACCGCAGCCCTGGGCGGTGAAATCGAAGTGCCCACGCTGGCGGGCAAGGCGGCCATCGACATCCCCGAAGGCACCCAGGCAGGCAAGCAGTTCCGACTGCGCGGCAAGGGGATCAAAGGCGTGCGCGCCAGCTACCCTGGCGACCTGTACTGCCATATCGCGGTGGAAACCCCGGTCAAGCTCACCGAGCACCAGCGCAAGCTGCTGCGCGAACTCGAAGAATCGCTGAAAAAAGGCGGCGGCCGCCACTCGCCCAGCGGCGAGAGCTGGACAGACAGACTCAAGAGCTTCTTCAGCTGACCGCTGCCACGGCCTCCCAACCGCCTCCGGCCACCCGCCCAGGCGGTTTTTTCCTGCCCGAAGCAGGGCCTTGGCGGGCCTCGCCCGGGTTTACCATGCCCGCAGGAGGACTCCAGCACCATGACTGTCAGCATCACCTTCCTCGGAGGCACGGGCACCGTCACCGGCTCCAAATACCTTGTGCGGCACAACGGGCACTGTCTGCTGCTCGATTGCGGGCTGTTCCAGGGCTACAAGCAGCTGCGCCTGCGCAACTGGCAGCCGCTTCCCGTCACGCCGCACCAGATCGATGCCGTGGTGCTGACGCACGCCCACCTGGACCACAGCGGCTATCTGCCGCTGCTGGCCAAAGGCGGCTATACCAAGGCCATCCATTGCACCCCGGGCACCCGCGACCTGTGCGCCATTCTGCTGCCCGACAGCGGCTATCTGCAGGAAGAGGACGCCGCCTACCTCAACCGCCACCAGCTCTCGCGACACGCACCGGCGCTGCCCCTGTATACGCGCCAGGACGCCCTGCGCTGCATGAAGCAGTTCCGCGCGCATGCCTTTCACAAGCGTTTCGAGCCCATTGCGGGCTGGCACGTCACGTACAGCCATGCCGGTCACATCCTGGGCGCTGCCAGCGTACTGCTGGAGGTGGGCGGGCGGCGCATCCTGTTCTCGGGGGATCTGGGGCGCCCCGACGACCTGCTGATGAGCCCACCCGAGGCCCCGCCCCCGGCCGACACCATGCTGGTCGAGTCCACCTATGGCGACCGCCAGCACCCGCAAGAGGACATGCTGGAAGAACTGCGCCCTGCCCTGCAGCGCCTGGCCGCACGGGGCGGCGTGGCCGTGGTACCGGTGTTTGCCGTGGGCCGCGCGCAATCGGTGCTGCATGCCATTGACCGCCTCAAGAAACAGGGCGACCTTCCGGCATCGTTGCCGGTGTTTCTGGACAGCCCCATGGCCGTCAGCACCACCGGCCTGTTCGAACGCTACCCAGACGAACACCGTCTCACGGACGCGCAAGTGCACGCTCTCTCGCACAGCGCCACCATGGTGCAGACCACCGACGAATCCAAGGCACTGGCGCGCCGCCACGGCCCCATGGTGATCCTGTCGGCCAGCGGCATGGCCACGGGCGGGCGCGTGCTGCACCACCTGGCGCTGTACGCGGGCGACCACCGCAACATGGTCGTCCTCACCGGCCACCAGGCCCCCGGCACCCGCGGGGCGCGCATCGCCGGGGGCGAAAAGTCCATCCGCATCCATGGCCAGGAGATCAACATCCGCGCCGAGGTGGTGCAACTGACCAGCGCCTCGGCCCATGCCGACGCCGGGCAAACCCTGGCCTGGATGCGCGGCATGGCACACCCCCCCGAGCAGGTTTTTGTGGTGCATGGCGAAATGCAGGCTGCCGACATCCTGCGCCAGCGCATTGCGCACGAACTGCACTGGCACGCCACGGTGCCCGAGCATGGCAGCACGCTCGATGTGTAGGCCAACCCGGTATCGATGCTATATAAATATGAGCTATTAGCGCTTACAAATAGGGCATTTCATATATAAAAATACTTGAACCGACCTGAATAAAAGCGCCATACGCTACATTTTCGATAGCATATCCTTGCCGAACCCGATGACAGATATCGCGTTTGACGATGGCTTGACGCATGCACATGGGGGAAAATAGCGAAATCCTCTCGAACCGAGAAGTCATCACCGCCCATGAAAAGCTCCGAGCGCAGTTTTGCGCGCCGTATCGACCTGACATCGCTGCAGCTGTTTGTGGCGGTGTGTGAGCTGGGCAGCATCGGCCGGGCGGCCGAGCGCGAATTTCTGGCGGCCTCGGCCATCAGCAAGCGCCTGTCCGACCTGGAGACTGCCGTGGACACTGCACTGCTCTACCGCCACAGCCGGGGCGTCACACTCACCCCGGCCGGCGAGAGCCTGCTGCACCACGCCCGCACCGTGCTGTTTGGCCTGGAGCGCATGCAGGGTGAATTGAGCGAATACGCCGAAGGGGTGCGCGGCCATGTGCGGGTGCACGCCAATATCTCGGCCATTTTCCAGTTTCTGCCCGAGGACCTGGGCACCTTTGCGCGCATGCACAGTCAGATCAAGATCGACCTGCAGGAGCACCTGAGCCCCGACGTGCTGCACGCCGTGCAGGAAGGCGCGACCGATCTGGGCATCTGCAACACCGGCAGCCACGGCGCCAGCGCCCTGCACAGCCGCCCTTACCGCACCGACAGGCTGGTGCTGGTCGTCCCGCAAGGGCACACCCTGTCAGCGCGAGACGCGATCCATTTCGAAGAAGTACTGGACTGGGACATCATCGGCCTGCACGCGGGCAGCAGCATCAGCCTGTCCATGCGCGCGGCCGCTGCCACAGCCGGTCGGCCGCTGCGCCAGCGCATCCAGGTCACGGGCCTGGATGCCATGTGCCGCATGATCGACAACGGCCTGGGCATCGGCCTGCTGCCCGACCGCGCCTTTGCGCTGATGCACGGCATAGGCCGCCTGCAGGCCGTGCCGCTGCAGGATGCCTGGGCCCACCGCGAGCTGCGCCTGGTGGCCCGCGACTTTGATGCCCTGCCCGTCACCGCCCGTCTGCTGGCCGAACACCTTGCCCCCCCTGCGCCGCCAGCGCACCACTAAAATCAATCTCCCCACCTGAAAGAAGAGCACCCATGGGACGCACCCTGTACGACAAGATCTGGGACGAGCACGTCGTCCATACCGAGGAAGACGGCACCTCCATCCTCTACATCGACCGCCACCTGGTGCACGAAGTGACCAGTCCCCAGGCTTTTGAGGGCCTGCGCGAAGCCGGCCGCAAGGTGTGGCGCATGAGTTCCATCGTGGCCACCGCCGACCACAACACCCCCACCACCGGCTGGGAGCTGGGCTACGACGGCATCGCAGACCCGATCAGCAAAGAACAGATCACCACGCTGAACGACAACATGGCGCAGATCTCGCCGGCCGCGTTCTTCCCGTTCATGCACAAGCGCCAGGGCATCGTGCACGTGATCGGCCCGGAAAACGGCGCCACCCTGCCCGGCATGACCGTGGTTTGCGGCGATTCGCACACATCCACCCACGGCGCGTTCGGCGCGCTGGCCCACGGCATCGGCACCAGCGAGGTCGAGCACGTGATGGCCACGCAGACCCTGCTGGCCAAGAAGGCCAAGAACATGCTGGTGCAGGTGGACGGCCAGCTCGCCCCCGGCGTGACGCCCAAGGACGTGGTGCTGGCCATCATCGGCAAGATCGGCACGGCGGGCGGCACGGGCTACACCATCGAGTTCGCGGGCTCGGTGTTCCGCGCCATGAGCATGGAAGGCCGCATGACCGTGTGCAACATGGCCATCGAAGGCGGCGCGCGCGCAGGCCTGGTGGCGGTGGACGACAAGACGATTGAATATGTCAGGGGCCGCCCCCTCTCTCCCACGGGCGTGGAGTGGGACCAGGCCGTGGCCTACTGGAAAACCTTGCACTCTGATGCCGACGCGCACTTCGACGCCGTGGTCAAGCTTGACGCCGCAGCCATCGTGCCCCAAGTCACCTGGGGCACCAGCCCCGAGATGGTGCTGGGCGTGGATGCCCGCGTGCCCGACCCCGACAAGGAAAAGGACGCCAACAAGCGCGGCGCAATGGAGCGGGCGCTCACCTACATGGGCCTGCAGCCGGGCAAACCCATCAACGACATCACCATTGACAAGGTGTTCATCGGCTCGTGCACCAACAGCCGCATCGAAGACATGCGCGAAGCCGCTGCCGTCGTCAAGAACCTGGGCCGCAAGGTCGCCAGAAACGTCAAGCTGGCGATGGTGGTCCCCGGCTCGGGCCTGGTCAAGGAGCAGGCCGAACGCGAAGGGCTCGACCAGATTTTTGTCGCCGCAGGCTTTGAATGGCGCGAACCCGGCTGCAGCATGTGCCTGGCCATGAACGCCGACCGCCTGGAGCCCGGTGAGCGCTGCGCCTCCACCAGCAACCGCAACTTCGAAGGACGCCAGGGCGCCGGGGGCCGCACCCACCTGGTCAGCCCCGCCATGGCCGCCGCCGCCGCCGTGCACGGCCATTTTGTCGATATTCGCCCATTCGCCTGAACCCCACCCTGACTGAAGGAGCCTCGTCATGAAAAAGACCGCAACCCTCATCGCCCTGTCCCTGGCCTTCGTGCTGGCCGGCTGCAACACCGTCAAGGGTGTGGGCCAGGACGTACAGCGTGCCGGTGGCGCCATCGAGCGCGCTGCCAACAAGTAAACCCGTCATGCAGAAATTCACCACCCTCAAGGGCCTTGTGGCCCCCATGGACCGCGAGAACGTCGATACCGACGCCATCATCCCCAAGCAGTTTCTCAAGTCGATCAAGAAGACCGGCTTTGGCGTGAACCTGTTCGACGAATGGCGCTACCTGGACCACGGCGAGCCCGGCCAGGACCCCGCCGCTCGCCGCCCCAACCCCGACTTCGTGCTGAACCAGCCGCGCTATGCAGGCGCCTCCATCCTGCTGGCGCGCAAGAATTTTGGCTGCGGGTCGAGCCGTGAACACGCCCCCTGGGCGCTCGACCAGTACGGCTTTCGCTGCGTGATCGCGCCCAGCTTTGCCGACATCTTCTTCAACAACTGCTTCAAGAACGGCCTCTTGCCCATCGTGCTGCCCGAGGCCACCGTGGCCCAGTTGTTTGACGACGTGCTGGCCTTCCCCGGCTACCAGCTCACCATCGATCTGGAGCGCCAAGTGATTGTTCGCCCGCAAGGCGAAGAGATCCCGTTCGACGTGCAGGCCTTTCGCAAATACTGTTTGCTCAACGGCTTTGACGACATCGGCCTCACCCTGCGCCAGTCCGACAAGATCAAGGCGTTCGAAGCCCAGCGCCTGGCCACCAAGCCCTGGCTGGCGCATTCGATGGTCTCGTAGAAATTTATACAAAATCAGCCTTTAGCGCTTATGCAGTAAGCGCTGACAGCTATCAAAACAAAAGCATTTCATGAAAATCGCAGTATTGCCCGGTGACGGCATTGGCACCGAAATCGTCGCCGAGGCCGTCAAGGTGCTCGAAGCCCTGGACCTCCCCTTCGAGATGGAGTCCGCCCTGGTCGGCGGCGCCGCCTTTGATGCCCACGGCCACCCCCTGCCCGAGTCCACACTCCAGCTCGCCAAGGATGCCGATGCCATCCTGTTTGGCGCCGTGGGCGACTGGAAGTACGACACGCTCGACCGGCCCCTGCGCCCCGAGCAGGCCATCCTGGGCCTGCGCAAGCACCTGGGCCTGTTTGCCAACTTCCGCCCCGCGATCTGCTATGAGCAGCTGGTGGGTGCGTCCAGCCTCAAGCCCGAGCTGATCGCCGGCCTGGACATCCTCATCATCCGCGAGCTGACGGGCGACATCTACTTCGGCCAGCCCCGCGGCCGCCGCGTGGCCACCGACGGCCACTTTCCCGGTGCCGAAGAAGCCTTCGACACCATGCGCTACAGCAAGCCCGAGATCGAGCGCATTGCCCACGTCGCTTTCCAGGCGGCACAAAAACGCAACAAGAAGGTTACCAGCGTGGACAAGGCCAATGTGCTGGAGACCTTCCAGTTCTGGAAGGACGTGGTCACCGAAGTGCACCAGCAATACCCCGACGTGGAGCTGCAGCACATGTATGTGGACAATGCTGCCATGCAGCTCGTCAAGGCCCCCAAGGCCTTCGACGTCGTCGTCACCGGCAACATGTTTGGCGACATCCTCTCGGACGAAGCCTCCATGCTCACCGGGTCGATCGGCATGCTGCCCTCGGCCAGCCTGAACTCCAGGGGCCAGGGCCTGTACGAACCCAGCCACGGCAGCGCACCCGATATCGCAGGCAAAGGCATCGCCAACCCCCTGGCCACTATCCTGAGCGCCGCAATGATGCTGCGCTTCAGCCTGAACCAGGAAGCTGCGGCGCAGCGCATTGAAGCCGCCGTGCAAAAGGTGCTGGCCCAGGGCCTGCGCACGCCGGACATCTACAGCGCAGGCACCACCAAGGTGGGGACTGCGGAGATGGGCGATGCGGTGGTGCAGGCGCTGGGCTGATACCCCTCCTTTTCCTGACTGCGGCACACAGGCTGTCTGATCGACAGCCTGTGGCCGTTTTCGGCGGGCGATGCGTTCGATGCCAGCCCCTTCGCCTGCCGTGCGGCTTGCACTACAATCACGGGCTATGTGTACCGCCCGCCCGTTCACCCTGAACACCGCCCCTGCCGTCCTGGCAGCTGCGGCTGCGCGCGCAAGCACCACCAAAACCACGACCATTAAGGGCTGATCCAGCTCCGGTTCGTCGTGCGCCCTCCCTGGCCAGACGAGCCGGGGCAAAACAGTCTGGTCTGCACTGTTTTTTAACTTGATAGGGGCGTTGAAATGAGCAAGTTGGTAGGACTCGTCGGCTGGCGCGGCATGGTTGGCTCGGTTCTGATGGACCGCATGGTGCAGGAGAAGGATTTTGACCTGATCGAGCCTTTGTTCTTCTCGACCTCCAACGCCGGCGGCAAGGCCCCGGCGCAGGCCAGGAACGAAACCACGCTGCAGGACGCCTTCAACATCGACGCGCTCAAGCGCTGCGAGATCATCATCACCGCCCAGGGCGGCGACTACACCAACGAGGTCCACCCCAAGCTGCGCGCCGCCGGCTGGAATGGCCACTGGATCGACGCCGCATCCTCCCTGCGCATGGAAAAGAACGCCGTCATCGTGCTCGACCCGGTGAACATGCCGGTCATCAAGAACGCACTGGCGAATGGCGGCAAGGACTGGATCGGCGGCAACTGCACCGTCAGCTGCATGCTGATGGGCGTGGGCGCGCTGTACAAGGCGGGCCTGGTCGAGTGGATGAGCACGCAGACCTACCAGGCAGCCTCGGGCGGCGGCGCCCAGCACATGCGCGAGCTGCTGACGCAGTACGGCACGCTGAATGCCGAGGTGAAGGCCCTGCTCGACGACCCCAAGAGCGCCATCCTGGAGATCGACCGCAAGGTCATCGCCAAGCAGCGCGCCTTGACGAGCGCCGAGACCGCCAACTTCGGTGTCCCCCTGGGCGGCAGCCTGATTCCCTGGATCGACAAGGATCTGGGCAACGGCATGTCCAAGGAAGAATGGAAGGGCATGGCCGAGACAAACAAAATTCTGGGCATGGGCGAGGGCTTCGGCTCTGCTGCGATTCCTGTCGATGGTTTCTGCGTGCGTGTGGGCGCCATGCGCTGCCACAGCCAGGCTCTGACCTTCAAGCTGAAAAAGGACATGCCCGTGGCCGATATCGAAGCCATGATCGCTGCGGACAATGAATGGGTGAAGGTCGTACCCAACACCCGCGAAGCCACCATCAAGGACCTCACGCCTGTGGCCGTCACCGGCACCATGCAGATCCCCGTGGGCCGCATCCGCAAGCTGGCCATGGGGCCGGAATACGTCGGCGCCTTCACCATTGGCGACCAGCTCCTGTGGGGCGCTGCCGAGCCCCTGCGCCGCATGCTGCGCATTCTGCTGAACGCCTGACCCGCCTTGTCCCTGTGCTCCGCCAGCACAGGGACACCGGGTTCTGTCCGCAAATTCGCGCCAAAACAACTTGTTACGCTCGTTGTCGCCGGGCAACACCCATCCCCCCCGGAAAGGCTGTTCGGGGGCCACGCCAGAGCTTCGCCACTACGTTAGCTTGTCAGTGCAAAACATTGCTGCTATGGTGCTTTTACACATTCTTTAACGCTGGAGCGCAGCGGGCATCCGACCATGAAAAACAGCAATCCGCTCCACCGAGCCTCAAAACCAAAACAGTTGATTGCAACCATGCATCGTTGGAAATTTTCCGCACTGGCGGCCGCTGCCGTGGCCACCGTTGGCTTGCACGCGCCCGACGCGCTGGCCTTGTCCCTGGGGCCCATCACGGTGCAATCGGCCTTGGGTGAGCCGTTGCGCGCAGAAATCAACCTTCCGCAAGTGACCCCGGCCGAAGCCGACTCGCTGCGGGTCACCCCGGCCAGCCCCGAAGTCTTCCGTGCCCAGGGCATGGAGTATTCGTCTGTCATCACCAAGGTGCAGATCCAGTTCCAGCGCCGCGCGGATGGCCGTGCCGTGCTGCGCGTCACCAGCGACCGGGCCATCACCGATCCGTTCGTGGATCTGGTGGTCGAAGCCAACTGGAGCACCGGCCGCATCACGCGCAGCTACACCATGCTGTTCGATCCACCGGCTTTGCGCCGCGCTCCTGCAGCGCCCACCGCACAGGCCCAGATTCCCGCACCCGAACAGGCACGCCCGGCACCAGCGCCACGCACCCCGGTCGTGGCACGCCCGACTCCGGCGGCCGCGGCACCCACCGACAACGTAACCGTAAAGGCAGGCGACACCGCAGGACGCATTGCCAGCGCCCATCGCCCGGCCGATGTGTCGCTGGACCAAATGCTGGTGGCGCTACTGCGCGCCAATCCCGACGCCTTTATCCAAGGCAACGTCAATCGTCTCAAGGCGGGGGCAGTTCTTCAATTGCCCGGCTCTGCCGAAGCCAGCGCCACACCCAATGGCGAGGCACGCAAGATTCTGGCGGCGCAAAGCCGCGACTTCAACGAGTTCCGCCGCAAGCTGGCGGGTTCGGCACCCACGGCCGAAGTGGCAGCCTCCGGTCGCGCCGCCACCGGCAAGGTGCAAACCCAGGTGGACGACCAGCGCGCCAGCAGTACGGCGCCCGACAAGCTCACGCTGTCCAAAGGCGCCGTCCAAGGCAAGAAATCCACAGAAGAACAGCTCGCCCAGCGCAAGCAGGCCAACGAAGCCGCTGCCCGCGCAGAAGAGCTGTCCAAGAACATCAGCGAGCTGAGCAAGCTCAGCGCGGCATCGGCCGCACCAGGTGCCGCCAGTCCCGCGACCAGCGCAGCCAGCGAACCGGCGGTGCCCGGTATTGCAGTACCTGGCGTGACGAGCCCTGAAACACCGGCATCTGCTGCCGACGCCGCAATGCCCGAAGGCACCGCGTCGGAGGCCGCACCGGCCGCCGCCGCTGAGCCCGCAGCATCCGTGGCCAGCGAAGCCGCAGAAGCAGCCAGCGAGGCCGCACCCGCCAAACCGGTAGCAGTCCCGGCCCCTATGCCGCAACCGGCTCCTGCAGAAGAACCCAGCTTCCTCTCCGGCCTGATGGACGATCCGATGGTTCCGCTCGCCGGTGGCGGTCTGCTGGCGCTGCTGCTGGGCTATGGCGCCTGGCGCGTGGTGCAGCGTCGCCGCAATGGCGCAGGCATGGACAGCTCCTTCCTGGAAAGCCGTCTGCAGCCTGATTCGTTCTTTGGCGCCAGCGGCGGCCAGCGCGTGGACACCGCCGGAAGCGATTCCACCACCGGCGGCTCCTCGATGGCCTATTCGCCCAGCCAGCTCGATGCCGGGGGCGATGTCGATCCGGTGGCAGAAGCCGACGTCTACCTCGCCTATGGGCGTGACCTGCAGGCGGAAGAAATCCTCAAGGAAGCCGTACGCCATAACCCGGCACGGGTATCCGTGCACGCCAAGCTGGGGGAAATTTACGCCAAGCGCCAGGATCGCAAAGCCCTGGAAGCCGTGGCCACTGAAATCCACAGCCTGACCCAGGGCGAAGGCCCGGACTGGAACCGCATTGCCGAACTGGGTCGCAACCTCGACCCCGACAATTCCCTGTACCAGCCGGGAGGCCGTCCCGCTGGCGCACCGGCCGTCTCGCTCAGTGCCCCGGACAGCATCCTGCCGCCGGATCTTGACCTCGACCTCGACCTGGATCTCGACCTGCCCGACGATGCCTTGAGCGATGCACCGGCCGCAGCAGGCAGCTTCGCCGCCGCAGCCGCCAGCGCCAAGTCAGCCCCGACTCCTGCCGAAGGCGCCCCTGCCGAGCCTGATCCGATGGACAGCCTGCTCTCCACGCAGCCGGCCTGGACGCCTCCCACTGCACCCGCACCGGCTACAGCGCCAGATGTGGCTCCACCGTCCCAGTTGGATATGCCGATGGATCTGCCTCCGCTGGACACCCAGCCCGATGCGCTGGAGACACCAGCACCGGCCTATACGCCATCCGAGTCGGGGTTGATGGAGTTTGACCTGGACAGCATCTCGCTGGATCTGGATACGCCAACCCCTGCCGGATCGGCCGCTCCCGATGAGGAAGCCACCGCTGCCGCCAGCCTGCCGGACGACCCGTTGGCCACCAAACTGGCACTGGCTCAGGAGTTCAACACCATTGGCGACAGCGACGGCGCCCGCACATTGATCGAGGAAGTCATTGCCGAATCGACCGGCGCCCTCAAGGCCCGTGCGCAGAAGATGCTGTCTGAGCTGAGCTGATCCGCCCCCTGCGCATGAGAATCGCGCTGGGCGTCAGCTACAACGGCCACAGCTATTGCGGCTGGCAAAGCCAGTCGTCAGGCAACACGGTCCAGGACCGGCTTGAAGCCGCCCTGGGCCGTTTTGCCACCTTACCCGTCAGCACACTGTGTGCGGGCCGCACCGATGCGGGCGTGCACGGCCTTATGCAGGTGGTGCATTTCAATCCTCCGGTGGATCGCACACCCGCATCCTGGGTGCGTGGAACCAACGCCTTTCTCCCCTCCGATATCGCAGTGCAATGGGCACGGTCCGTGCCTGACACCTTTCATGCCCGCGCCAGTGCAACAGGTCGGCGCTACGCCTACGTGCTGTTGCAGTCCCCGGTGCGCCCCAGCGTTGAGGCTGGACGCGTGGGCTGGGTATTCCGCCCGCTCGACGGCGATGCCATGCGTGCAGCGGCAGCGCAACTGCTGGGCGAGCATGATTTCACCTCATTTCGCGCATCCGCCTGCCAAGCACTGTCACCCATCAAGACACTGCGGCACATTGCCATCACCCGCAAGGGCTCTGCCGAGACAGGACACAGCGAAGACTGGCCCCCCTGCTACTGGCGGTTTGAATTCGAGGGCAATGCCTTTCTGCACCACATGATTCGCAACATCATGGGATGCCTGGTTGCCGTGGGGCAAGGAGCGCAGCCCCCAGAATGGGTCGGGCAGGTACTGGCAGCGCGTTCACGCAAGGCAGCCGCCCCCACGTTCTCACCCGATGGGCTGTACTTTCTGGGGCCAGTCTACGACGCATTCTGGGGCCTGCCCAGCCGTACGGCTGCGTATGATGCCCTCCCATGAACTCCCCACGGTCTACCATCCCATTCCCATCCTCTGTGCCGCACCGCACCCGCATCAAGGTATGCGGCCTGACACGCGAGCAGGATGTGGATGCCGCCGTGGCCGCCGGGGTCGATGCCGTGGGTTTCGTGCTCTACGCCCCCAGCCCGCGCGCCGTGACACCCGAGCGCGCGGCGCAACTGGCATCGCGCCTGCCGCCCTTCGTCACGCCGGTGCTGCTGTTCGTCAACGAAACCGCTACGAATGTGATAGCTGCCAGCGCAATGGTGGCGGGCGCAATTCTCCAATTTCATGGAGATGAAACCGCCGAGGCATGCTGGGAGGCCAGCGGCCGGGGCGCCCGCCCCTACCTGCGCGCCGCGCGCATTCCCCTGGGGGCACAGGGTCTGGACTTCGACCTCGTAGAATATGCCCATGTTCACTCCCGCGCCCGGGCCATCCTGCTCGACGCCCATGTCGAAGGCTATGGCGGTGGCGGCAAGGCATTCCATTGGTCACTCCTTCCTCCAAGCGTCGCCTCTCACCTCGTTTTAAGTGGTGGACTCACGCCTGCAAACGTGACCGATGGCATTGTGCAGGTGCGCCCGCGAGGTCTCTCGCTGGCGGTTGATGTCAGTTCCGGCGTCGAGCTTGACGGCCCCGATGGCAAGCCCATCAAGGGCGTCAAGGACGTCGGCAAGATCCAACGCTTCGTGGCCGCCGTGCGTGCGGCCGACGAGCGACTTGCAAAGCAATCCCATGTTCCAGTACGACCAACCTGATTCCACGGGCCATTTCGGCCCCTACGGCGGCAGTTTCGCCAGCGAGACGCTGACCTTCGCCCTGCGCGAACTGCAGGCGGCCTACGCCCGCTACCAGAACGACCCGGAGTTCATTGCCGAATTCAACTACGAGCTGGCGCACTTCGTCGGCCGCCCCTCGCCCGTGTACCACGCCGCGCGCACCAGCGTTGAGATGGGCGGCGCGCAGATCTATCTCAAGCGCGAGGACCTGAACCACACCGGCGCGCACAAGATCAACAACGTGATCGGTCAGGCCATGCTGGCGCGCCGCATGGGCAAGAAGCGCATCATCGCCGAGACCGGCGCGGGCCAGCACGGCGTGGCCACGGCCACCATCTGCGCGCGCTACGGGCTCGAATGCGTGGTCTACATGGGTTCGGAAGACGTCAAGCGCCAGAGCCCCAACGTGTTCCGCATGAAGCTGCTGGGCGCTACCGTGGTGCCGGTCGAATCGGGCAGCAAGACGCTCAAGGACGCGCTCAACGAGGCCATGCGCGACTGGGTGGCCAACGTGGACGACACCTTCTACATCATCGGCACCGTGGCGGGCCCCCACCCCTACCCCATGATGGTGCGCGACTTCCAGAGCGTGATCGGCACCGAGTGCCTCGCGCAGATGCCCGCCATGCTGGCCGAACAGAAGATCGCGGCCGAGCAGCCCGATGCCGTGGTCGCCTGCGTGGGCGGCGGCAGCAACGCCATGGGCATCTTCCACCCCTACATACCGTTCGAAAAAACCCGCCTGATCGGTGTCGAGGCCGCCGGTGAGGGCCTGGACAGCGGCAAGCACTCGGCCAGCCTGCAGCGCGGCTCCAGCGGTGTGCTGCACGGCAACCGCACCTACATCCTGCAGGACGAGAACGGCCAGATCACCGAGACGCACAGCATCAGCGCCGGGTTGGACTACCCCGGCGTGGGCCCCGAACATGCCTGGCTGCAGGAAATCGGCCGTGCGCAGTACGTGGGCATCACCGACAAGGAGGCACTCGATGCCTTCCACTATCTGTGCCGTACCGAGGGGATCATCCCCGCACTGGAGTCGAGCCACGCTTTTGCCTATGCCATGAAGCTGGCCAAGGAGATGCGCCCAGACCAGTCCATTCTGGTCAACCTCTCGGGCCGGGGCGACAAGGACATCGGCACCGTGGCCGACCTGTCGGGCGAGGATTTCTACGACCGCCCCTCGATGCGTGGACTCAAGGTCAAAGGCGGAGACAAACCATGAACCGTATCGCCAGCACCTTCGCACAACTTCAGGCCAAAGGCCGCAAGGCCTTGATTCCCTACGTCACAGCAGGCTTTCCATTTGCCGACATCACGCCCGTGCTGATGCACGGCATGGTGGAGGCGGGGGCCGACATCATCGAGCTGGGGGTTCCCTTCTCGGATCCCATGGCGGACGGCCCCATTATCCAGAAGGCCGGCGAGAAGGCTTTGGCCTTGGGCACGGGCCTGCGCCAGGTTCTGGGCCATGTGCGGGAGTTCCGCAACCGCAACAAGACCACCCCGGTCGTACTGATGGGTTACGCCAACCCGGTGGAACGCTACGACCAGATCCACGGCCAGGACGCCTTTGTGCGCGATGCCGCCGAGGCGGGGGTCGACGGCCTGCTCATCGTGGACTACCCCCCCGAGGAATGCGCCGAATTCGCTGCCAAGCTGCGGTCGCACGGCATGGACCTGATCTTCCTGCTGGCCCCCACCTCGACCGCCGAGCGCATGCAGGAAGTGGCCCGCGTGGCCAGCGGCTATGTGTATTACGTCTCTCTCAAGGGTGTGACAGGCTCGGGGGCACTCGACACAGCCGCCGTCGAAGCCATGTTGCCCCGCATACGCGAGCATGTGAGCATTCCCGTGGGCGTGGGTTTTGGGATTCGCGATGCGGCCACGGCCCAGACCATCGGCAGGGTCGCCGATGCGGTGGTCATTGGCAGCCGCATCATCCAACTGCTCGATGACCAGCCCCATGAACGGGTTGTTCCCGTGGCCATGGATTTCCTGCGCGGTATTCGCAAGGCGCTCGACGCATAATATGAAGGCATCCCCCTGAGCGGCTTTGCCGCTTCCCCCTTCCCTCGCCGCGCTTCGCTTGCGGGAAGGGGGACGACGCCGGTGGCCTGGCAAAGCCAGTTCCACGGCGTCTCTGGCATGGGGTGTGCCAGTTTCACAGGCCGAGCTCAGCTGGCCCATTCATACAGAGGAATACGCATGTCCTGGCTTGAAAAACTTCTGCCTTCCAAAATCCAGCAGACCGATCCCACGGTACGCCGCCAGATGCCCGAAGGACTGTGGGTCAAATGCCCCAGTTGCGAAACGGTGCTCTACAAGGCCGATCTGGAGCAGAACCAGTGCGTCTGCCCGCAGTGCAGCCACCACCATCGCATTGGTGCACGCGCACGGCTTGACGCCTTTCTGGACCCCGAGGGTCGTTACGAAATCGGGCAGGAAGTCATTCCGGTCGATGCGCTCAAGTTCAAGGACAGCCGCAAGTATCCCGAACGCTTGAAGGAAGCCCTGGAAAATACCGGAGAGACCGATGCGCTCATCGTCATGGGTGGCGCCGTCAAGAGCATCAACGTGGTTGCCGCCTGCTTCGAGTTCGACTTCATGGGCGGCTCCATGGGCTCCGTGGTGGGCGAGCGCTTTGTACGTGGGGTGGAAACCGCCATCGAGCAGAAGGTGCCTTTCATCTGCTTTACCGCTACCGGCGGTGCGCGCATGCAGGAAGGCCTGCTGTCACTCATGCAGATGGCCAAGACCAATGCGGCGCTGACCCGCCTGGCCAAGAAGGGCCTGCCCTACATCAGCGTACTGACCGACCCGACCATGGGCGGTGTCAGCGCAGGCTTTGCCTTTGTGGGCGACATCGTGATTGCCGAACCCAAGGCGCTGATCGGCTTTGCGGGCCCGCGCGTCATCGAATCCACCGTGCGAGTGACCTTGCCAGAAGGCTTCCAGCGCGCAGAATTCCTGATGCAAAAAGGTGCGGTGGACATGATCTGCGACCGCCGTGAACTACGCGTCACCGTGGCCAACAGCCTAGCCATGCTGCAGCGCCTGCCTGCGGATGCTGTCGCGTAACGAGCCAGTGTAGTGACTCACCCACCCGGCGCCGCCCTCACTCTCCCTCAGAGCAACGCGGTAGCGCTGATCACCATGCCATCAGCATCGGCATATAACCAGTCACCAGGGCGCACCACCACCCCCTGAATGGACACCGTTACATCGCGTTGACCTTCGTTGCGTTTGTCCGTCGGAAGGGGCATCAGCCCCAACGCACGCACACCTACCGATGCCGCCTGGAGTTCGGCCGCATCGCGCACGCATCCGTCCACCACGATACCCGCCCATCCGTTGCGCGCAGCGGCAGCAGCCAAGTTTCCTCCAACAAGAGCGCGCCGCAGCGACCCCCCACCATCGACCACCAGAACACGGCCATTGCCGGGCGTATCGAGCGCTGCCTTGATCAGCGAATTGTCTTCAAAGCACTTGACCGTCGTCACCGGCCCGGCAAACACGGACAAGCCGCCAAAGCTGTGGAAAACGGGCGGCAAGATGCGGAAGGCGCCGCTGTCATCGCCTTTATGAGCATCACACAGATCGCAGGTGCTGAAAGGAACAGGAGAAGTCATAGAGCGTTCATCATGAGAAATTTCACCGGAAATAGGGCGCACTCATTGCGCAGCGAATGACCATCACACCTGGCGACAGATTTCTGCCCTGTGGGCATACCCGTCAAGGACAAGGAGTGGACTTGTGACAATCCGCCGGACGCTGGTCCACCGGCACCGGGCAACGGTTCACTTCGAACGGTGACATGGCCAGCAAGGTGGTCAGTGCACTCGACACCATGGTGACGATCCAAAACACAAAGAATGCAGCGGTATAAACCCCCTCGCGCGACAACGACAAGGGCTGACCAAACCAGTGGAGATCTTGCGGATCAACAAACGCAAACACCAGCATTTCTAGCACCCCCGCCATCAAAAAAGCGGGCCAGGCAATCCACATCAACCGTTGGATCCACATCGTGCAAATCTCCTCGTCAGGTCAGGGGGCCGTGTTTTGGTGCGAAACACCATCAATGGGGCTGGTTATTTTGCGGCGTCACCGCATGGTTACGCCCCTTCATAGCGGGCACCAGACTGTTTTCTGGGGACTCCAGCGTCTTGTTGATATTGATTCCACGCTGGTAATAATCCTCCGTCACGACAGGATCGGGCGTCCGTATGGCCAGCCAGAGTGTGGTAAAGCCGGCCACCACCACCACGGCAGGCCCACCAACGACCATCCACATGTAGCCGAACTTCCACCAGGGCCGTGGGTCGGATGTGCGGTCAGGGTTCAACGCCATAGGGATGCTTTCAAACAAGGGAACACAAAAGACGCAGATATGCTGTCATCAGCGCGGAACCAGGAAAACCGCTTTCTCTTCAACCCGCTCACCGGAATCAACCGCAGCAATGCTGAAATGCACGGTGTGTGAACCCGACGCCGCCGATCCATACGGGATCTGCAGTCGTACCACGACCCAGCGCGACTGCGCGGCATCGATTTCGAATTCGGGCTCTGATGCCACTTCCAGTCCCGTCAGTCCTTGCGCACTGATACGGTAGCGCTGCGGTTTTTCGGTGGCATTCATGATCTGCAAACGGTAGATATTTTCCAGCTTGCCGCCTGCGACGATGCGCGACAGGGATGCGCGGTCACGCACCACGTCGACTTTCAACGGCGTACGCACTACCAGGCTGGCCAACATTCCCACACACAGTGCAACCAGTATGGCGCTGTAGATCAACACCCGTGGGCGCAGCACCCTGCGCAGTATCTCTGCTTTACCCCAGCCCTTGGCAACGCCGTTTTGTGTGGAAAAACGAATGAGCCCACGTGGATAATGCATCTTGTCCATGACGGTGTTGCAGGCATCGACGCACAGCCCACAGCCAATGCATTCGTATTGCAAGCCATCACGGATATCAATGCCCGTCGGGCACACCTGCACGCACAGCGTGCAATCAATGCAGTCGCCCAGACCCTTGGCCTTGTGATCCACGGTCTTGATGCGTGGCCCCCGGGGTTCACCACGGGCAGCATCGTAGGTCACGATGAGGGTGTCAGGGTCGAACATGGCGCTCTGAAAACGCGCATAGGGACACATGTATTTGCAGACCTGCTCACGCAGGAAACCCGCATTGCCGTAGGTGGCAAAACCGTAAAAAAGCACCCAGAAAATCTGCCAGCTGCCCTGCAGTGCCAACAACTCCGTACCCAGTTCACGGATCGGAACAAAATAGCCCACGAAGGTGAAACCCGTCCAGACCGATACCACCACCCAGGTAAATTGTTTCAGGGATTTTTTCCAGATTTTCTCGAAGGTCCAGGCACCTCCGTCGAGACGCAGGCGCGCACTGCGGTCTCCTTCGATCTTGTGCTCGATCCACATGAAAATTTCTGTGTAGACCGTTTGCGGGCAGGCAAATCCACACCACAGGCGCCCGGCAACCGCCGTGAAGAGAAACAGCGACAGCGCCGAGATGATCAGCAAACCCGTCAGATAAATGAAGTCCTGCGGGTACAGCACCAACCCGAAAATGTAGAAGCGGCGGGCCCCCAGATCGAACAGCACCATCTGGCGCTGCCCCCATTCAAGCCAAGGCAGTCCATAAAACACCAGCTGTGTCAAAACCACCATGGCCCAGCGCCACCGGGCAAAAAACCCACTGATTGAGCGGGGATAGATTTTTTTCTGCGCTTCGTACAAAGCGACCACTTCACCGTCCGTGGCGATGGGGATGACCTTGCGGGGTTTTCCGCTGGGTGTATTCATGGTGCAGTTATCTCAGAGCGGGGCGGCGGGCACATCCACCATACCGTAGCGACCCAGGGGCGCTACGGTAGGAAGCAGACATCACGCTTCAGCGGACCGCCTTGTCCGCCTTGTTGTGGGAAAGGCCCCAGACATAAGCAGTCAGCACGCCCAACTGTGCATCGGTCAGTTTGCCTGCCTGGGCGGGCATTTCATTGACCTTGCCCTTGTTGATCATCGCCGTGATTGCTTCTTCGCCCCAACCATGCAGCCAGATATCATCAGTCAGGTTAGGGGCTCCCAGCGCCTGGTTGCCCTTGCCATCCATACCGTGGCAGGCCGCACAGGCAGCAAACTTGGGCTTGCCCAAGGAAGCGCGCAGCGAGTCGTGCGGGCTACCCGACAGACTCAGCACATAGTGCGACAGGTTGCGCACGTCGTCTGCATTGCCCACGGCCTCGGCCATAGGCGGCATATTGCCGACCCGCCCCTGGTGCAGGGTCTCGCTGATCTTCTCGGGTGTGCCGCCGTGCAGCCAGTCCCCATCAGTGAGGTTGGGAAAGCTCTTGCCGCCCCGGGCATCAGAGCCATGGCACTGGGCGCAATTGTTCATGAACAGACGCTCGCCGATGGCCATGGCCTGGGCATCGCCAGCCATCTCCTCGGGCTTCATGGAAGCAAAGCGGGCATACAGGGGCTCGATCTCCGCGCGCCCCTTGTCCATTTCCTGCTGGTATTCGCCCAACTGGGTCCAACCCAGCTTGCCGGCAAAGCTGCCCAGGCCCGGGTACAGGATCAGATAGCCCAGCGCAAACACGGTGGTGAGCACAAACATCCACATCCACCAGCGGGGCATGGGGTTGTTCATCTCGGTCAGGTCTTCGTCCCAGACATGGCCCGTGGTGTTGTCACTGGTGGATACGACCTTCTTGCGCGCTGTAATCCACAGCAGCAGCATGCAGGCAATGATGCCGATCAGGGTCAGCCCGGCCACATAAACCGACCAGAAATTACTGGTGAAGTCACTCATGGTGTGTTCTCGTTCTGGTGGAAATCAATCTTGTTCAAAAGGAAGCCGTGCTGCTTCGTCAAACCGGGCCTGATTGCTGCGCGAGTACGCCCAGACGCCAATCCCGATAAAGCAGGCAAACGACAGCAACGTAAAAACGATGCGCAACGTAGTGATGTCCATGACCCACTCCTATTTGAGCGCGCGGCCCATGCCTTGCAGGTACGCCACCAGAGCATCCATTTCCGTCTTGCCCTTGATCTCGTCCGGTGCTGCAGCGATCTGTGCATCGGTGTACGGCACACCCACCATGCGCAAAGCCTTCATGCGCGGAGTGACATCCGATGGATCCAGGGCGCTCTTCTCCAGCCAGGAATAGGCCGGCATGTTCGACTCAGGCACCACATCGCGGGGGTTGTTCAGGTGGATGCGATGCCATTCATCGCTGTACTTTCCACCCACACGGTGCAGGTCGGGGCCGGTGCGCTTGCTGCCCCACTGGAATGGATGGTCGTACACGAACTCACCCGCGGTGGAGTAGTGGCCATAACGCAGCGTCTCGGCGCGGAAGGGACGGATCATCTGCGAGTGGCAGTTGTAGCAGCCCTCGCGCAGATAGATGTCGCGCCCCATCAATTGCAGAGGCGCATACGGCTCCACGCCCTTGACGGCCTCGGTCGTCGATTTCTGGAAGAACAGCGGAACGATTTCCACCAGTCCGCCCACCGCAACCACCAGGACGATCAACACGATCATCAGGAAGTTGTTGGTTTCCACCTTCTCATGGGTGAAACCCGTGGAAGCATTGTTGTTTTGTGACATGTCGGTTTACCTCGAATCTCAGGCGTGGGCAGGCTTGACTGCAGGAATGGTCACGGCCACCGAACGACCGGAAATGGCGGTAACCCACACGTTCCAGGCCATGATCAGCATACCCGTCAGGTACAGCACGCCGCCCATGACACGGATCACATAGAAGGGATAGGTTGCCTTCACGCTCTCCACAAAGGTATAGGTCAGGGTGCCGTCGGTATTGACCGCGCGCCACATCAGGCCCTGCATCACACCGGCAATCCACATGGCGGCGATGTAGAGAACGATGCCGATGGTGGCCAGCCAGAAGTGCACTTCAATCGCCTTGACCGAATGCATTTTTTCCTTGCCAAACAGGCGCGGAACCAGGTAGTACAGTGAACCCATGGTGATCAGACCCACCCAGCCCAGGGCGCCCGAGTGCACGTGGCCCACCGTCCAGTCGGTGTAGTGCGAGAGAGCGTTGACGGTCTTGATGGACATCATCGGGCCTTCGAATGTCGACATGCCGTAGAACGACAGCGACACGATCAGGAAGCGCAGGATGGGATCGTCACGCAGCTTGTGCCAGGCACCCGACAAGGTCATGATGCCGTTGATCATGCCGCCCCAGCTGGGTGCCAGAAGAATCAGCGAGAAAGCCATGCCCACGGACTGCGTCCAGTCAGGCAGCGCGGTGTAGTGCAGGTGGTGTGGACCCGCCCACATGTACGTGAAGATCAGTGCCCAGAAGTGCACGATGGACAGGCGGTAGCTGTACACCGGGCGGCCTGCCTGCTTGGGAATGAAGTAATACATCATGCCCAGGAAGCCTGCCGTGAGGAAGAAGCCCACGGCATTGTGCCCGTACCACCACTGCACCATGGCATCCTGCACGCCGGCATAGGCCGAATAGCTCTTCATGAAGCCGGCCGGGATGGCCGCGCTGTTGACAAGATGCAGCAAGGCCACCGCCAGAATGAAACCACCGTAGAACCAGTTGGCCACATAAATGTGCTTGACCTTGCGCATGCCGATGGTGCCGAAGAACACAATGGCGTAGGACACCCAGACCAGCGTGATCAGGATATCGATGGGCCACTCCAGCTCAGCGTATTCCTTGCCCTGGGTGTAGCCCAGCGGCAGGCTGATGGCGGCAGCCAGAATAACCAGCTGCCAACCCCAGAAGGTAAAGGACGCCAGCGGCCCCGCAAACAACCGTGTCTGGCAGGTGCGCTGCACCACGTAGTAGCTGGTGCCAATGAGTGCGCTGCCGCCAAAGGCAAAGATGACCGCATTGGTGTGCAGCGGGCGCAGTCGCCCATAGCTCAGCCATGGGATGCCGAAATTCAGTTCGGGCCAGGCCAGCTGGGCGGCGATGAACACGCCAACCAGCATGCCCACCACCCCCCAGACCACGGCCATGATCGAAAACTGGCGCACTACTGTGTCGTTGTAGTGCGCTGCCTGAGTGCTTTTTGGTGAATCCATCGGGTACCTCTTAGTTCTGCAGAAATAATAACCTTACTTATATTGTTGACATGTTGACCCGCGTCAACCGTCCCGAAGAATGCGTTCACCCTCCTGCTCAACGTTCTCGAACTGCCCGCGATAGACAGCCCACCAAAGGCCCAGCAGGATCAGCAAAACCAGCGCCACCGACAAAGGA
Organism: Burkholderiaceae bacterium; assembly: GCA_023954095.1. Lineage (GTDB taxonomy): Bacteria > Pseudomonadota > Gammaproteobacteria > Burkholderiales > Burkholderiaceae_C > Simplicispira. Next base: position 95,262 of record JAMLIQ010000005.1, read on the forward strand.
ATCAGGAGATAAAGAATGTCCATGGTGTCAATCTCCACGTATCAGACAGGTTGGGCAGCGACAGGGGCGGCCGAGCGCACCGCGTGACCCAGCTCGCCAACGCCGGGAAGGGCCGCCAGTGGCGCGGTCAGGCGCGCTGCATTGAGAACGACAAGCAACGAACTGAGCGCCATGCCCAGTCCGGCCAGCCAGGCAGGCATATAGCCCGCAATCGCCAGCGGCACACACAGCGCGTTATATCCCGCCGCCCACCACAAGTTCTGGCGCACCACGCGCAAAGTGCGCCGTGCCAGAACAATTGCCTGGGGAACGAGCGACAGGTCGTCTCCCAACACCACGAAATCCGCGCGCGCTTGCGCCAGCGGCACTGCGCGGCCAAAAGCAAAGGACACATGGGCGCCCGCAAGCACAGGCCCATCGTTGAGCCCATCCCCCACCATGGCGCTGCGGTGGCCTTGCTGCTCCAGGCGGCGCAGGGCATCGAGCTTGTCTTGCGGCGAACAATCGCCCTGCCAATGCGCAATACCCGCCTGCGCAGCCAGCCGCGCAACGGCGGGGGCACGGTCGCCCGAAAGCAGCTGCACCCCGACGCCCGCCTGTTGCAGCGCCTTCATGATGGAGGCCGCCTCCGGGCGCAGGTCCTCGCTCAAGTCAAAAACCGCCAACGGCTGCGGCACCAACCCTTCGGTCTGCCATGCCAAAAACACCTGCTGAAGCACCCCCTGCCCGGAGGCATCGCGCCCGACATGGCGCGCAGAGCCAAGCAGAAGACGGCGCGCAGCGCCTGAATCGCCTGCGCGGCGTATCCACGCGCTCAGACCAGCGCCTGCTGTCTCTTGCACGTCTTCCAGCCGCCAGCACTCCGAGGTCGCCGCATTGCGGCGATCGGCTTCTGCCACCAGCGCCCGCGACACAGGATGCAGCGAGTGGCGCGCCAGCATGGCAGCCAGCGCCAGCGCGTCATCGGCAGCCAGTTCAGACAGGCGATGCACGCCGCGCACCGCCATGCCCTCGCGGGTCAGCGTGCCGGTCTTGTCAAAGACCACGGTATCCACAGACGCAAGGGCTTCGAGCCCTTGCAGGTTGCGTACCAGCACCCCCTGACGCGCCAAGGCACCCGCAGCCGACAGCATGGCCACGGGCGTGGCCAGGGACAGGGCACAGGGACAGGTCACGATCAGCACCGAAACAGCCACCATCAAGGCATGGCTGGGATCGGTCGGCCACCACCACAGCGCCGCCAGCGCCGCAGCCAGCAGCACCAATACCAAAAAGGGACGTGCCACACGGTCCGCGAGGCGCGCCAGACGGGGCTTCTGCAGCGAGGCACTTTCCATCAAGGCAACGATCTGACCAAAACGTGTCGCCGCCCCCACCTCCTGGACCCGCACCTCCACCGCCGATCGCAGGTTATAGCTGCCCGCCGCCACCGCGCAGCCCACGCCACGCGCCAGGGGCACGGATTCACCCGTCAACAAAGCCTCATCGACCAGGGTGGCGCCTTCGGTAATGCAGCCATCCCCCGGAAACGCCTCGCCGGCGAGCACGCGAATCACGTCGCCAGGCACCAGCCGACGCACGGCGACGCGCTCAAAACTGCCATCGATGCCGCGCCGCTCCACGCTGTCGGGCAGGCGGTTCATCACCGCCTCCAGTGCGCCCACGGTACGGTCGCGCAGGCGCAACTCCAGCCAGCGCCCAGTCAGCAGAAAGAAAACAAACATGGTCAGCGAATCGAAATACACCTCGTGACCAAAAACACCCTCCGGCTCGAATGTGCCCGCCGTGCTGACGACAAAGGTGATGGCCATGCCCAGCGCCACCGGCAAGTCCATGCTCACACGGCGCTGGCGGATATCGCGCAGCGCATTCCCGAAGAACGGGCCGCAGGCAAAAATCACCACGGGCAATGTGATGACCCAGGAGGCCCAGCGCAGCAAGCGCTCCATTTCAGCAGACAGATCACCCGGATCGGCGATGTAAGCAGGCCATGCGTACATCATGACCTGCATCATGCAGAACCCGGCCACCAACCAGCGCCACAGGGCCTTGCGGTGTTCGCTCACGCGCTGCTCGCGCGCCAGGGCATCCATGGCGGGCAACGCCCGGTAGCCCGCCTTGCGCACGGCGGCAAGCCACTGCGAGGGCTGCACCTGGCCTGGCTGCCAAACCACGCGCGCGCGTTGTGTTGCCGCACTGACCTCAGCCTGGGCCACACCAGGGACGGCGCGCAAGGCTTCTTCAATGGTCAGCGCGCAGGTAGCGCAGTGCATGCCCTCCACCACGACATGCGACTCCCATGCCCCGCCCTGCTCCCCCGTGTCAGGACACTGGCGCCCAAACGAGGCCCACTCCTGCGGATCGTCGAGCAGCGTTTCCGCGTCAGGCGCCGCAGAAGCCAGCGGCGTGGGCATGGAGACAGGCGCCTCCGCCGTATCCGGAGCCGCTATGGGAATCGTTGACATGGCGCAAGCTTACCGTCTTTGCATCTCGAATCGATTGACTTGCATCAACCCAAAAACCCAACTTTTTACTTTAATCAAAGCATTCCCACCCCAGGAGCCCTTATGTACAAACGCATTCTGATCGCCACCGACGGTTCCGAACTGTCCGACAAGGCCGTGGAAAGCGGTCTCTCGCTGGCCGCACTCACTGGCGCCGCCGTGGTTGCACTGAAAGTGGTTCCTCGCTATCCACGCAGTTACTTTGAAGGCGGACTTCCCGTGGATGCCAGCGATATCCGCCGCATTGAAAAACAATGGGGTGATGCGGCGCAGGCCATGGTAGATGCAATCAAAAGCCAGGGTGAAGCCCGGGGTCTGACCGTCAAGGCCGTCGTGGCCAAATCTGACCTGGTGGCCGAGGCGGTGATTGCCGCCGCCAAAAAGCATAAGTGCGACCTGATCGTGATGGCCTCGCATGGCCGCAAGGGCATCAAGCGCCTGCTGCTGGGCAGCGAAACGCAGCATGTGCTGACGCATTCGCACATTCCGGTGCTCGTGCTGCGCTGATTTCAGACATTTTTGGCCTCTGGCGCTTTCCCATCAAGCGCCAGTAGCTATCATTCAAATAGCTAAACAGCCTCGCATGCACGCGGGGCCTTGGCTTTTTTCAGGCGAACAAACCCTGGTATTGCGCACGCAGCAGGTTCTTTTGCACCTTGCCCATGGTGTTGCGCGGCAGTTCCTGCGCAACAAAGCAGCGCTTGGGTATCTTGAAGTTGGCCAGTTGTGACTTCAGGGCGGACAAAATGGCGTCGCCGTCGAGTTGGGCGCCCGGCCTGGGGATGACCACGGCCACGCCCACCTCGCCGAAATCAGGGTGCGGCACGCCCACCAGGGCGCTCTCCATCACACCGGGCATGTCGTTGATGGTGCCCTCCACCTCGGCAGGGTACACGTTGTAGCCGCCGCTGATGATGAGATCCTTGCTGCGGCCCACGATACGCACGTAGCCACGCTCGTCCACCACACCTACGTCGCCGGTCTTGAACCAGCCGTCCGGCGTGAACTCCTCGGCGGTTTTTTCGGGCATGCGCCAGTAACCCTTGAACACATTGGCGCCACGCACCTGGATATTGCCCGTCTCGCCTGCGGGCAATTCCCGGTCATCATCGCCCACCACGCGCAGACCCACGCCGGGCAGCGCAAAACCGACCGTGCCGCCACGCCGCTCGTCCTGCCCACCATGGCGCGCATCAGCCTGGTAGGGGTTGGAGGTGAGCATGATGGTTTCGCTCATGCCGTAGCGCTCCAGGATGGTGTGGCCGGTGCGGTGCTGCCAGTCGCGGAAGGTTTCGATGAGCAGTGGTGCCGAGCCCGAAATGAACAGCCGCATGTTGCGCGCCGCCTCGTGCGCAAGGGCGTTCTCGCCCAGCATGCGCACATACAGCGTAGGCACGCCCATGAACACGGTCGCGCGCGGCATGGCGGCAATCACGGTCCGGGGGTCAAACTTCTGGAACCAGATCATCTTGCTGCCGCCCAGCAGTGCCGCATGGATGGCCACGAACAGCCCATGCACGTGGAAGATGGGCAAGGCGTGGATGAGCACGTCGTCCCGGCGCCAGCCCCAATAGTCGTTGAGCATGACGGCGTTGGACCGCAGGTTGCCGTGCGTGAGCATGGCGCCCTTGCTGCGCCCCGTGGTGCCGCTGGTGTAGAGGATGGCAGCGAGGTCGTCCGGGCCCTTGCGTGCGGCCTCGTGCGTCTCGCCGTGGTGCGCGGCGCGATCGAGCAGGCTGCCGGTGCGGTCATCGCCCAGGGTAAACACATGGGCCGTGCCTGCGGTAAAGGCAATCTTGCTGACCCAGCCGAAGTTGCCCGGCGTGCACACCACCACGGCGGGCTCGGCGTCGCCGATGAAATATGCGATCTCTGCGCTCTGGTAAGCGGTGTTGAGCGGCAAAAAGACAAGGCCCGCACGCAGCGTGGCCAGGTACAGCAGCAAGGCCTCGACGGATTTTTCCACCTGCACGGCGACGCGGCTGCCATCGGGCAGACCCAGCGAACCCAGCAAATTGGCCATGCGCGCACTGGCACGGTCGATGTCGTCCCAGGTGTAGTACAGCGGCATGCCATCGGGCGCGGCGGTCTCGATAGCCGTCGCATCCAGATCATCGGGAAAGGCCGCACGCAGGGCGGCAAACAGGCTTTCGTTGGGGGGCAGTGCAGTCATGGCAGATTCAAAAGACAGGGGGACGCTTGGCGAGGAAGGCGGTGATGCCCTCGCGGTGCTCGGCGCTCGGGGCGTAGGCGTACGGGTCTGCAGCAGCTTTTGCTTCATTTTCGATAGCTGGAGGCGCTTGACCATCAAGCGCTGGAGGCATTTTTAATGCTCGAAGTGTCTGCTTGTTCAGCCGCGCTGCCTGCGGCGCCAGCGCAGCCACGCGCAGGGCGGTGCCCAGGGCCTCGGCCTCCAGGCGGTCGTCAGGCACCACGCGGCTCAGAAATCCCCGCGCCAGCATCTCGGGCGCCGTAAAGGTGGCGGCTTCCAGCAGCATCTGGCGCGCCGTCAGCTCCCCCACGGCGCCCGCCACGAGCTGCGCCTCGCGCGGAGCCATCGGGAAGCCCAGGCGCGCAATGGGCGCGCCAAAACGCGAACCCGCTGCAGCAATGCGGATGTCGCAGCAACTGGCGATCTCCACGCCCGCGCCCATGCAGGCGCCATCGATGCGCGCCACGATGGGCACGTCGCAGTCGAGCATGGCCTGCAGAGCGCCCCAGACATCGTTCTCATGAAAGTCGCGCAACGCCGCCGGGTCGAAGCGAAAGGCCGGGTATTCCGAAATATCGCCGCCTGCGCAGAAGGCACCGCCCGCCCCTTCGATCAGCACGCAACGCGCCTGGGCATCCTGCTGGATGGCCAGAAAAACGCTGCGCAACTGGCGCCACATGGGCCGCGACATGGCGTTGAGCCGCCCGCTGTTGCGCACAATGACCCGCACCACACCAGCATCGCCGGCCTCTCCAGCGGCCCGGGCCGCCACTATTTCTGCTGCTGTCGCCATGGTTTCCTTCCCCTCCGGCCCACCGCCCGTTCAGCGGAAGGCGCTCAGACTTTCGATTTCGCGCGATGCGGCCACCTTGCCCTCGGCCAGCAGGCTGCGGTGCTTGTCGATGCGCTTGAGGTCGTAGAGGTAGTTGACCATCATTCCGTACGACTGCTTGTGGCCCTTGGCCGAGGGGTCGCCTGCCCAATTGAGACGCTCCACCCGTGCGCCATTGCCCAAGTGGAAGCGCGCCACAGGATCTGCGGGCTTGCCATCCACCAGGGCGCGTGCCAGATAGTGTGCGGCACATTGCAGCAGCATCTGGCGCACAGGCGAACCCTCATCCAGGGACTGCGCCTTGTCCGCTGCGTCCAGCAGATGTGCGGCCTGTGGCGAATCCACGCCTACCGCGCGGCCTAGCTCGTTGCGGCGCCGCTCGTCCAGCCGCTCGATCATGGCGCCTGCGTTCTTGAGCAGCCACGCGCGCAAGCCCGGAATCGGCGACAGCGTGGCAAAGGTGCGCAGGCGCGGAAACTCCTGCTGCAGCGTCTCCACCACATGCTTGATGAGCGAGTCGCCAAAGCTCACGCCGCGCAAGCCGGTTTGTGTGTTGCTGATGGAATAGAAAATGGCCGTGGTGGCCTTGCCGATGTCGATGGGCGCAGCCGCCTCGTCGAGCAGCGGTGTGATGCTGCCCGAGATGTTCTCCACCAGCGCGACCTCGACAAAAATCAGGGGCTCATTGGGCAGGCGCGGGTGGAAAAATCCATAGCAGCGGCGGTCGCTGTCAAGACGGTTCTTCAGGTCGGCCCAGCTGCGGATATCGTGCACGGCCTCGTACTGGATGAGCTTTTCCAGCAGCGATGCCGGCGAATCCCACGAGAGGCGGCGCAACTCCAGAAAAGCCACGTCAAACCAGGTGGAAAACAGGTGCTCCAGCTCCGCATCCAGCGCCAGCAGGCGCTTGTCGCCTTTCAAGGCGCGCAGCAGCTCGGCACGCAGGTCCACCAAAAACCGCATGCCCTGCGGAAACACCGAAAAGCGCTGCAGCAGACGCGTGCGTGGCGATACCAAAGCCCGGCGCAGGCTGATTTCCGCCTGGCCCTGCTCTTCCGTGCCGGCGGCCGCCTCGTAGCGTACGCGGGCCGATTTGAAGCGGGTGGCGTCGGGGGCAAACTGCTCACTCATCAGCAGCCACATGTCGCGCCGCTCGCCGGGTTCGGCCTGGGCGTACCAGGTTGCCACGGCCTGGGCGCGGTTGCCGCCCTCGATCTCGCTGACCCGGGGCGCCACGACCTCTTGCAGATCGGCCAGCAGGCGGCGCAGAGCGCGCGGCGTCAGCGCCTCGGAGCCACGGCGCAAAGTGGCCTGCAGACGCTCATGGGTGCTGCGCTCGGCCTCGGGTTTGGCGGCTGCGGTTGACGGGGCTGCATCGGTCGCCGGACGAACGCCGCGCAGACGTGAAACATTGCGGGAAATCCATTCAGGTGCGGTGGTCATGGGCTCCATCGAAAAAGGCTGCGGTGCACCCGATTGTGTACCACGACCATCACAGCAGAACCAAGGCAAAAGCGCCGACCGGACCACAGACCCGTCGGCGCTTTGGGCGCAAGCCCGAGAGAGACGTCAACCTTGTTCCTGCAGCGGCAATCCGAGGTTCTTGCGCACATTGCTGTTGATGATGCGCAGCTCGGCCAGGCTGCTTTCGATGTGGGCAAGCTTCTGCTCCAGCTCGGCAATCGCGCCATCGGTGCGGGCCAGCACATAGCGCAGCTGCTGCTGGCGGCCTTCGCCCGCCTGGCCGTACATGTCCAGGTACTGCTTGATCTCGGCCAGCGATGAGCCGATGACCTTGGCCCGCAGGATGAGCGCCAGGCGCGCGCGGTCCCGTCGGCTGTAGACACGGGTGCCATTGATGCGGCGCGGGCTGAGCAAGCCCTTGTCTTCGTAGAAGCGCAAGGTGCGCGGCGTCACGTCGAAGGCGTTGCACAGTTCGGTGACACCGAACAGCTCCGAATTCTTGTCGTCGGAGAAGTGATCGGCCAACACCTGGTGCGCCGCCTCCGTGGCGGCGGCTTGCCGATCGGCGGAGCCGGGGGTGCGGCCAGCCACCATGTTCAAACCACCCGCTGCAGCTTCATGGCGAGACTCATGTCGCCGCTGACCTTGAACTTGCCCCCCATGAAGCCGGTGACCGGATCCAGCTTGCCGGCGAGCAGATTGTTCAGGTTCTCCAGCGTGATGGCCACGGTGCAGTCGGCATCACGGTCGTTGTTGTCCACGGTATTGGGCGCCGCTGCACCGTCGATGACGATCTGTCCATCGGCACCGCAATCGAACTTGAGCACAGCATTCAGGCCGCTGTTGTCGCCCACTTTGGCGCGGATGGCGTCGGTGCATTCCTGGAGATTCATGGTTTTCCTTGTGAAAGTTGGATAAACAAGGTCAGCATCATAAGACCAATAAATTCCCATAAGCAAAGGGAAAATACCTATTAGAAACTATGTTGACGTTAACGTCATGTTGAAATCTAATGCGTCATCCATGCAGCCGTACCCGACATGAACCCTTCTACCCCCCTACTCCAGCCCACAGACGCCACTGCGCCCCGCTACCACAGCGTGTTCCGCCAAGGGCTTTTCGCAGGCCGCACCCTCTGGGTG
>JAMLIQ010000050.1 GCA_023954095.1 Burkholderiaceae bacterium
TCGCTGAACGGGTCAAGGTAGGCAAACACGCGTTCCCGGCGCCACGGCGAACTGGCGATCATCAGGGCGAACGCCCCCACCAGGATGGCGGCGATCAGGAAGAACATGCGGGCGTTGACACCCCCCAGAAACAGGATGCCCATGGCGATCACGGCGATCACCAGAAAGGCGCCCATGTCCGGCTCGGCCAGCAGCAGCACCCCGACGATGGCCACGGCAGCGCCCATGGGCAGCACCGCGCGGAAGAACCGCTCCTTGACCTCCATCTTGCGCACCATGTAGTCGGCGGCATAGATCAGCACGGCGAACTTGGCCAGCTCGGAGGGCTGGAACCCGAACGGCCCCAGCGCCAGCCAGCGGCGCGCACCGTTGACCACGGTACCCACGTGGGGCACCAGCACCAGGCCCAGGAGCACCAGTGAGACCACGAAAAGCGCCCGGGCCGAACGCTCCCAGGTGACCATGGAGACCTGGAAAGCCAGCAGGGCCCCGATGAAGCCCACCCCCAGCGCGAACACATGCCGCACCAGAAAATGCGTGGGTGCGATCTTGCCAAAGCGCGGGTTGTCGGGCAGCGCGATGGAGGCCGAATACACCATCACCAGCCCCCAGGCCAGCAGCGCCACCACCACCCACAGCAAGGCCTCGTCAAAGCCCAGCACGCTGGCCGGGGTGGCCGTGGTCTGGCGGTACTCGGTGCCCCCCGCGCGCACGGGCAGCACTTCGGCCGCCTTGCCCGGCAGGCCGCCAAACCAGCCCGCCATGCGCTGCAGCAGCCCCCCCGAAGTGCGTGCGGCGCTGCTCATGCCGTGCCCTCCAGGTCCTGGCCTGCATCGAGCGCAAGCTGGTGCACGGCTTGCACAAACACCTGTGCGCGGTGCCCGTAGTTGTTGAACATGTCGAAACTGGCGCAGGCGGGCGACATCAACACGGCATCACCGGCGTGGGCGCGCCCTGCGGCCCATTGCACGGCAGCGGGCAGCGAATCGGCGTCATGCAGAACCACGCCCGTCTCCTGCAGCGCAGCGCGGATCAGGGGCGCGTCGCGCCCGATCAGCACCACCGCGCGCGCATAGCGTGCCACCGGCGGCGCCAGCGGCGCAAAGTCCTGGCCCTTGCCGTCGCCGCCCAGGATGACCACGATGCGCCGCTCGGCACCCAGCCCGGTGAGTGCCGCCACTGTGGCGCCCACATTCGTTCCCTTGCTGTCGTCGAAATACTCGACACCGTTCAGGCGCCCCACCGGCTCCACGCGGTGCGGCTCACCCCGGTATTCGCGCAGGCCATACAGCATGGCACCCAGCGGGCACCCCGCCGCCTGCGCGAGCGCCAGTGCGGCAAGCGCGTTCACGGCGTTGTGCCGCCCCCGGATGCGCAGCGCGTCGGCCGGCATCAGGCGCTGGATGTGCAACTCGTCCCCGCCGCCCTCGGCCCCCGGCACAGCAGCGCGGCGCGGGCGCTTGAGGGTTTCGTCGGCCTCCTGCGCGCGCACCAGCCAGGCCATGCCGCTGACCACCTCGATACCAAAATCGCCCGGGCGGCGCGGCATGTCACCGCCAAAAGTGACGTGGGCGCGCTGCTGGGGCTTCTGAAATCTCACCCGCACCGGGGCAGCGGCCTGCGGCCGTCCGGGCGGCGCCAGCATGGCCATCACCGCCGGGTCCTCCCGGTTGAGCACCATGAGGCCCTCTGCGCCAAAGATACGGGCCTTGGCCGCCGCATAGGCCGCGATGTCGCCATGCCAGTCGAGATGGTCCTGCGTGATGTTCAGCACCGTGGCCGCCGTGGGTTCGAAGCCCGTGGCACCGTCGAGCTGGAAACTCGACAGTTCGAGCACCCACACGTCGGGAAGCTGGCCTGCGTCGATGCGCTCGGCCAGGGTATCGAGCAGCGTCGGGCCGATGTTGCCGGCCACGGCCACCGTCTTGCCCGCATGCTCCACCAGCCGCCCGGTAAGCGCCGTGACCGTCGTCTTGCCGTTGGTGCCCGTGATGGCCAGCACGGCCGGTGCATAGCCATGCGCCGCCTGCAAGCCACGCAAGGCCATGGAATACAAGCCTAATTCGCCTTCAGCGCTTATCCCACAAGCGCCAGCAGCTACAAATACAGAAGCAACTTCGGCCGGGCTGAGTCCGGGCGAGCGGTACACCGCCGCCAGGCCCTGGCCCTCCACCAGGTGGGCGCCAAAAGCCCCGGCGACAAAACGCACCTGGGGCAGCTCCTGCTGCAGCAAAGGCAGTTGCGGCGGCGCCTCGCGCGTATCGGCCACGGTGACCTGGGCGCCGCAGCGCACGCACCAGCGCGCCATGGCCAGGCCCGAAGCGCCCAGCCCCAGGACCAGAATGTTCCGGCCCTGCAGCGGCCCCGTGCCCGCCAGCGGCCAACCCACGGGCACCGGGGTGGGCGCAAGCGCCGCGCCCGACGGCTCCGCGCCCGCCGTTTCGGTGGCTGGCGTATCGGTCGCGGGCTCCGGGGTGGCTACGTCGGCAAAAATCTGCGCCACAAAGGCAGCGGCATCCCGCGCGGCATGCAGGGTCTGCGGCAGTTCCTGGGCGGACGCGGCGGGCAACGCGGACACCGTGTCCTGCGCTGCTGCCAAAGTTTCTTCTTCCGGCTGTGCAAAGGCCTCTGCGGCCCGCGCGTGCACGGCCTGGTCCGCCTCGGCAGGCGCGCCGACACCCGGCAGCGCCATGGGCGTTTCCGGGTCGTCGGGCAGTGCGTGGAGGGGGTCGTTCGGGTTCATCGCAGCTTGAGGGTAGACAGGCCGATCAGGCACAGCAGCATGGTGATGATCCAGAAGCGCACGACCACCTGGGTCTCCTTCCAGCCGCTCTTCTCGAAATGGTGGTGCAGCGGCGCCATCTTGAGCAGGCGCCGCCCTTCGCCGTAGCGCCGCTTGGTGTACTTGAACCAGGTCACCTGCAGCATGACCGACAGGGCCTCGACCACGAAGATGCCGCCCATGATGGCCAGCACGATCTCCTGGCGCACGATCACGGCGATGGTGCCCAGGGCGCCGCCCAGGGCCAGCGCCCCCACATCGCCCATGAACACCTGGGCCGGATGCGTGTTGAACCACAGGAATGCCAGCCCCGCGCCCGCCATGGCGGCGCAGAAGATGAGCAGTTCGCCTGCACCCGGGATATGCGGAAAGATCAGGTACCTGGAATACACCGCGCTGCCTGCCACATAGGCAAAAACGCCCAGGGCCGAACCCACCATCACGACGGGCATGATGGCCAGGCCGTCGAGCCCGTCGGTCAGGTTGACGGCGTTGCTCGAACCCACGATGACCAGGTAGGTCAGGATGACGAAACCCAGTACGCCCAGCGGGTAGCTGACTTCCTTGAAGAAGGGCAGCAACAGCCCGGCCTGCGGCGGCAGATCGACCGAAAAGCCCGAGCTCACCCAGCTCACAAACAGCTCGAACGCCTTGGGGTTGGACCCCTCGGAAATGCTGAACACCAGCGCCAGCGCCGCGAACAGCCCGATGATGGACTGCCACATGTATTTCTCGCGCGAGCGCATGCCGTTGGGGTCTTTGTAGACCACCTTGCGCCAGTCGTCCGCCCAGCCGATGCCGCCAAACCCGAGGGTGACGATGAGCACGATCCACACAAAGCGGTTCGACAGGTCGGCCCACAGCAGGGTCGAGATGGCAATGGCCAGCAGAATCAGCACCCCGCCCATGGTGGGTGTGCCGCTCTTGACATGGTGCGTTTCCATGCCGTTGGTACGGATGGGCTGGCCGATCTTGAGCTCGGTCAGGCGCCGGATCACGCGCGGCCCGGCAAACAGGCCGATGAGCAATGCCGTCATCGCGCCCAGCACGGCACGCAGGGTCAGGTACTGGAACACCCGCAGGAAACCCAACTCTGGCGACAGGCCTTGCAGCCATTGGGCCAACCACATCAGCATGGCACACCTCCGTTCATGCTGCGGCGCTCGTTGCCTGCGGCCATCGTGTTCTCCTGCGCGGCGGCGACCACGGCCTCCACCACCTGTTCCATCTTCATGAAGCGCGACCCTTTCACCAGCACACTGCCCACGCCGGGCAAGGCCTCGCGCACCGCTGCCTGCAGCGATGCCATGTTGTCGAAATGCCGCGCACTGCCAAAGGCTGCGGCGGCGTGCGCCGATTGCTTGCCCAGGGCGAAGAGTCGTTCGATACCGCAGGCCTGCGCCTGCGCCCCGGCCTCGGCATGGAACTGCGGCCCCTGGTCGCCCACCTCGCCCATGTCTCCCAGCACCAGCAGGCGCGGTGCGGGCAGCGCCGCCAGCACGTCGATGGCCGCGCGCACGGAGTCGGGGTTGGCGTTGTAGCTGTCGTCCACCAGCGTGATGGCCCGGCCAGCGCAGGACACGCTGAACGCCCGTGACCGGCCCTTGACCGGCACAAAGGCCGACAGTCCGCACGCAATGTCGGACAGCGGCACGCCCGCCGCCAGGGCGCAGGCCGTGGCAGCCAGCGCGTTGTCCACGTTGTGGCGGCCCGCGATGTGCAATGTGCAGTGCAGTGCGCCCTGGGGCGTAGTGATTTCCACACCCCAGGCGCCGCCCTTCCAGTCGGCGCGGGTGCAGCGCACGTCGGCGCCCGCACCGCCGAAAGTCAGGCAGCGTCGGCCATTCGCCAGCGTCTGCCACAGCGGTGTGTAGGCATCCCCTGCCGGAAACACGGCCACCCCTGATGCGGGCAGTGCGGCCAGCACCGCGCCGTTTTCTTCGGCCACGGCCTGCACGGTGTGCATGAACTCCAGGTGCTCACGCTGCGCGTTGTTCACCAGCGCCACGGTCGGCTGGGCGATGCGCGCCAGTTCCGCAATCTCGCCCGGGTGGTTCATGCCCAGTTCCACCACGCCCACCCGGTGCTGCGCCGCCAGGCGCAGCAGGGTCTGCGGGACGCCGATGGCATTGTTCAGGTTGCCCTGGGTCGAGAACGCGGCTTCCTGCGCGTGCGCCTGCAGAATGGCCGCCAGCATTTGCGTGACCGTGGTCTTGCCGTTGCTTCCGGTCACGGCAATCAGTGGCAGAGTGAACTGCGCGCGCCAGCCCGCCGCCAGCGCGCCCAGGGCCTGCAGGCTGTCGGGCACCGCGATGCCGGGCAGTCCAGCCTCCTGGAGGCCGCGCTCGGCCAGGGCGGCCACGGCACCGGCGGCACGCGCCTGTGCCAGAAACTGGTGGGCGTCAAAACGCTCCCCGCGCAGTGCGACAAACAGGTCGCCCGGCTGCAGCGTGCGCGTATCAGTGTGCACGCGCGCCAGCGGCGTGGCACCTTCGCCCACCAGACACGCCCGCGGTTCGCGCGCATGAATCCACGCGAAGGCTTGCTGCAGCGTCATCATTGCCATGCGCAGGCTCCCCGGCGTTCCAGCGCGGCACGTGCCTGCGCCATGTCGGAGAACGGCTGGCGCACGCCCGCCGTCTCCTGGTATTCCTCGTGACCCTTGCCCGCGATCAGCACCACGTCCCGGGCATCGGCCTCGGCCAGCACCTGGGCAATGGCGGCAGCGCGGTCGGGCTCGGCACGCACGGTCTCCCCGGCAATGGTGCCCAGCAGAATCTGGTGAAGGATGTGGCCCGGCTCCTCGCTGCGCGGGTTGTCGCTGGTGACCACCACGGCATCGGCCTGGTGCTGCGCCACAGCGCCCATGAGTGGGCGTTTGCTGGCATCGCGGTCGCCGCCGCAGCCAAACACGCACCAGAGGCGACCGCCGCGCGCCGCCGCCAGCGGACGCAGCGCCTGCAATGCCTTGTCCAGCGCATCGGGGGTGTGTGCGTAGTCCACCGCCACCAGCGGCTGGCCCGGCGCCACCAGGCGCTCCATGCGGCCGGGCACCGGCACCAATTGCGCGCACGCGGCCACGGCCTGCGCCAGCGGTACGCCGAGCGCGCGCTGCGCCGCGATCACGCCCAACAGGTTGGAGACGTTGTAGTCCCCGATCATGGTCGTCTGCAGCGTGTGCTTCTCCGCCCCCTCCACTACCTCCAGGCGCAGACCGCTGTCGCCCCACACCACGCCCTGGGCCTGCAGGCGCGCGTCCTGCTGCATGGAAATGCCCCACAGGTCCAGCCCGCGCCCGGCCAGGGCGCTGTGCAAGGCAGCGCCCTGCGGGTCATCGATGTTGACCACGGCGGCCTGCAGGCCGGGCCAGTCGAACAGCGCCCTTTTGGCTTGCCAGTAGGCCTCCATGCTGGCGTGGTAGTCGAGGTGGTCCTGTGTGAAGTTGGTGAAAACGGCCACGCGGATGGGCGTGCCGGCCAGGCGGTGCTCGGCCAGGCCGATGGACGAGGCCTCGATGGCGCAGGTGCGCACACCCGCATCGGCAAACTGGCGCAACGCCTGCTGCAGGCGCACCGGATCGGGCGTGGTCATGCCGGTGGATTCCAGCCGCCCCAGCATTCCCATGCCCAAAGTACCCACCAGGGCGCATGGAGAAAGCGCTTGATGCTGCAATTTTGAGAGCGCATGGGCCAGCCACCACGCCGTGCTGGTCTTGCCGTTGGTGCCCGTGACCGCCACCACGGCCAGCGCATCGCCGGGCACACCAAACCATTCAGCGGCAATCAGTCCCGTGGCCTGCTTGAGGCGGGGCAGCGTGGCGGTGTCCGTGCCGTCCAGCGCAAAGGCGGCCACGCCCTCGTGCTCGACCAGGCAGGCGGCAGCGCCGCGCACCAGGGCATCGCGCACGTGCAAGCGGCCATCCGTCACGCCACCGGGCCAGGCGATGAAACCATCGCCTGGCTGCACCTGGCGGCTGTCGGTCTGCAGCGTTCCGGTGACGCGCGCACGCAGCCACTGCACGGCCTGCGAAGGATTCAGGAGGGCCTGCATCAGAGTGACTCCTCCACGGCATCGGCAACGATCTGGGGCTTGACCGCCATGTCGGGCTGGGTGCCCATCATGCGCAGCGTCTGCTGCACCACTTCGCTGAACACGGGTGCCGCCACGGCGCCGCCGTAGTACACCCCGTTGCTGGGTTCGTCGATCATCACCGCCACAATGATGCGCGGATGATCGATGGGCGCCATGCCGGTGAACCAGGCGCGGTACTTGTTGGTGGAGTAGCCCTTGCCGACCTGCTTGCGCGCCGTGCCCGACTTGCCCCCGACCGAATAGCCCACGGTTTGCGCCTTCTGGCCCGTGCCACCGGGGCCGGCGGCCATCTGCAGCATCTTGCGCACTTCGTCGGCCGTCTTCGGCGAGAACACGGACACACCGACGGCGGGTGCGGTGCTCTTGAGCATGGTGGCCGGAATGATCTGGCCGTCGTGCGCAAACACGGTGTAGGAACGCGCCATCTGGAACAGGCTGGCCGACAGGCCGTAGCCATACGACATGGTGGCCTGCTCGATCGGACGCCAGCTCTTGTAGGGGCGCAGGCGGCCGCTGACCGCACCGGGAAAGCCGACGTGGGGCCGCTGCCCGAATCCTGCCGCCGAGAAGGTCTCCCACATCTCGCGTGCCGGCATCTGCATGGCCAGCTTGGTGGTGCCCACGTTGCTCGATTTCTGGATCACGCCCTCGACGGTGAGCACGCCATAGTTGTGCGTATCCGAGATGGTCGAACCCGTGATGGTCAGGCGCCCTGGCGTGGTGTCCACCAGGGTGCCGGGCTTGACGCGGCCGGTGTCGAGCGCCAGACCAATCGTGAAAGGCTTCATGGTCGAGCCCGGCTCGAAGGTGTCGGTCATGGCGCGGTTGCGCAGTTGCTCACCGGTCAGGTTCTGGCGCTTGTCGGGCGAATAGCTGGGGTAGTTGGCCAGCGCCAGCACCTCGCCCGTGACGGCATCGAGCACGACCACGCTGCCCGCCTTGGCCTTGTGGGCGATGACCTGGTCGCGCAGCTTCTGGTAGGCAAAGAACTGCACCTTGCTGTCAATGGACAGCTGCATGTCGCGCCCGTCCATGGGCGGCACGACCTCGCCCACCCCTTCGACCACCCGGCCCATGCGGTCCTTGATGACACGGCGCGAACCGGCACGGCCAGCCAGAAGATCATTGAAGGCCAGCTCCATGCCCTCCTGGCCCTTGTCTTCCACGTTGGTGAAACCCACCACATGCGCAGCCGATTCCCCTTCCGGATACTGGCGCTTGTATTCCTTGCGCTGGTAGATGCCGGGAATGTCCAGTGCAGCGATCTGCTGGCCGATGTCCCAGTCCAGCTGGCGGCGGATCCAGACAAACGTCTTGTCCTCGTCGGCCAATTTGCGCTGCAGCTCGGCCAGCGGCATGCCCATGAGACGCGCCAGCTCCTTGAGTTTGGCACGCACTTCGGGCTTGTCCTGGTCCACATCCTCGGGAATGGCCCAGATGCTGGCCGCAGGCACGCTGGACGCCAGGATCAGGCCATTGCGGTCCAGAATGCGCCCCCGGTTGGCCGGCAGCTCCAGGGTGCGTGCAAAGCGCACCTCGCCCTGGCGCTGAAAGAAATCGTTGCCCACTACCTGCACATAGGCAGCGCGGGCACCCAGGCCGACAAAACCCAGGGCAATCATCGCCACGATGAACTTGCTGCGCCAGACCGGCGTCTTGCTGGCCAGCAGGGGGCTGGAGGTATAGAGCACGCTGCGGCTCATGGCCGGGCCTCCGCAGAGCCTGCAGCGGGCAGGGGGTCGGGCACATAGCGGGTGATCGCTGGCGTGGCAGTGTGCATCTGCAGCTTGGCGCGTGCCAGGGTTTCCACGCGCAGCGGCGTGGCCTGGGCCCGCTTTTCCACCTGCAGGCGCTGGTGCTCGGTTTCCAGTCGGCGCGCCTCGGCCACCGCGCGGTCCAGCGCCGTGTAGAGCAGACGCGACTCGTACTGCGTGCGCACCAGATACAGGGCGCTGCCCAAGACCAGGACAAAGAGCAGAAGGTTCATGCGCGCCACGGCTCAGACCTCGGTGCGCTCTGCCACGCGCATGACGGCGCTGCGCGCGCGCGGATTGGCCGCCACCTCGGACGCACTCGGCTTGATGCGATCGAGTGCCCTGAGGCGCATGGGCCGGGGCGTGGCAAAGGGAGCGCGGCGGTCAAACACCTCCTTGGAGTGCCGCGCGATGAACTGCTTGACGATGCGGTCTTCCAGCGAGTGGAAGCTGATCACCACCAGCCGCCCGCCCGGCTGCAGCACCTGCAGGCTGGCCTCTAGCGCCTGTTGCAACTCTTCAAGTTCGGCGTTGATGAAAATCCGAAGAGCCTGAAATGTGCGCGTTGCAGGGTTCTGGCCCTGCTCGCGGGTTTTGACCGCGCCAGCCACGAGATCGGCCAGCTCTGCAGTGGTTGCGAGAGGCCCCCTTTCCTGCCGCCAAGCAACAATCGCCTTTGCAATGGGGCCAGCAAACCGTTCTTCACCGTATTCACGTATCACCTCCGCTATTCGTGCCACTTCGGCGTCTGCCAGCCACTCGGCCACGCTCTGTCCGCGCGTGGTGTCCATGCGCATGTCCAGCGGGCCGTCGAAACGAAAACTGAATCCCCGCTCCGGGGAGTCGATCTGCGGCGAGCTCACGCCCAGGTCCATGAGCACCCCGGCCGCACTGGCGCTCGGCAGGTCCGCCAGGTGACGAAATCCCTCGTGCCGAATGGAAAAACGCGCATCCGGGATGCGCGCTGCTTCTTGAATGGCTTCGGGGTCTTTGTCGAACGCCAGCAAGCGCCCCTGGGGCGAGAGCCGTGAGAGGATCCGCCGCGAATGCCCTCCCCGGCCAAAGGTGGCGTCGATCCAGGTACCGCCCGGCGCATTGCCTGCACTGCCCAGCAGCGCATCGACCGCTTCATCGAGCAGCACGGTGGTGTGTGAACTGATTTCGGTCACGACACACCCTCAGAAGGAAAAATCACTGAACACATCGGGCATCGGCCCCTGCATCGCCTGGGCCTCCTGGGCCTCATAGGCGGTCCGGTCCCACAGCTCCAGATGGTTGCCCATGCCCAGCAGGATGGCGTCCTTGGTGATGCCCGCGGCCTGGCGCAGTTCGGGGGAGACCAGCACCCGGCCCGTGGCATCCATGTCCACATCCATGGCATAGCCCATGAAGATGCGCTTCCAGCCCTGGGCCGACATGGGCAGCTGCGCAATGCGTTCGCGGAACTTTTCCCACTCGGGGCGCGGGAACACCATCAGACAGCCGTGCGGATGCCGGGTAATGGTGAGCATGCCGGAGGCCGTCGCGCTCAGGACGTCACGATGCCGGGTCGGCACGGAAAGCCGACCCTTCGCGTCCAGACTGAGCGAAGAAGCCCCTTGAAACACTGCCCACACCCCTTGCTGTTCGAGAACCCGGCACATCCTCCAGATCGGAGGATGGACGGCACTTTTCACCACTAAATTGCACTTTTTTGCACTGTAGCAGGAAAAACCCATCCAGCAAGGGGGCTTGCAACAACTTCTTGCAATGAAATCAAGGACTTAGGCGCGGATTTACATGTCTGCAAACAGCAAAAACCGTTATGCAGGAAGCAGTTACAACCACCAATGAAAGTAACACCTGAGGCAATGACGCCGGTGACGCGACGGTGCCGCCGGGCGGCCGAGGGCCGCCAACAGCCCGGGAACCGGTGTCAGAGGATGTAGCGCGACAGGTCTTCGTCCTGGCTCAGGGCCTGCAGACGCGCATCGACATAGGCCGCATCGACCACGACGGTCTGGCCCGCACGGTGGGCGGCATCGAAGCTGACTTCATCAAGCAGGCGCTCCATCACGGTGGACAGCCGCCGCGCGCCGATGTTCTCGGTGCGCTCGTTCACCTCGAAGGCGATGGTCGCCAGCCGTGTGATGCCCTCAGCCGTGAAGTCGAGCCTGACCCCCTCGGTGGCCAGCAAGGCCTGGTACTGCAGCACCAGCGAGGCATCGGTCTGCATGAGGATGGCTTCAAAATCCTGCACCGACAGCGAGTCCAGCTCGACGCGGATCGGAAACCGTCCCTGAAGTTCGGGAATCAGGTCGCTGGGCTTGGCCAGGTGAAAGGCCCCCGAGGCGATGAACAGGATATGGTCTGTCTTGACCATGCCGTATTTGGTGGACACGGTGGTGCCCTCGACCAGCGGGAGCAGGTCTCGCTGCACGCCCTGGCGGGAGACATCGGCGGCACTGGTTTCCTGGCGCGTGGCCACCTTGTCGATCTCGTCGATGAAAACCATGCCATTCTGCTCGGCGCTCTGGACAGCGCGCAGCTTGATTTCCTCTTCGTTCACCAGCTTGCCTGCCTCCTCCTCGAGGAGCAGGCGGCGGGCCTCGGCAATCGCCAGCTTGCGCGTCTGGCGCTTGCCCTGGCCCATCTGGCTGAAAACGCCGCGCAACTGCTCGGCCATCTCTTCCATGCCCGAGGGGCCCATGATTTCAAGCTGCGGCCGCGATTCGGCCAGATCGATCTCGATCTCCTTGTCGTCGAGCAGCCCCTCGCGCAGTTTCTTGCGGAACACCTGGCGCGCCGTGCTGTCGGCCGGGGGCTCGCTGCCCGGCATGCGCGCCGTGGGCACCAGCACATCGAGGATGCGCTCCTCGGCCGCATCCTCGGCACGCGTGCGCACCTGGCGCACCTGGGCCTCGCGCTCCTGCTTGACCGCCACCTCCATCAGGTCGCGGATGATGGCATCCACATCCTTGCCCACATAGCCCACCTCGGTGAACTTGGTGGCCTCGACCTTGATGAAGGGCGCATCAGCCAGGCGTGCCAGACGGCGTGCGATTTCGGTCTTGCCCACACCCGTGGGGCCGATCATGAGGATGTTCTTGGGCGTGATCTCGTGGCGCAGGGGGGCTTGTACCTGCTGGCGGCGCCAGCGGTTGCGCAGCGCAATGGCCACGGCGCGCTTGGCGCTGGCCTGGCCCACGATGTGCCGGTCGAGTTCGGAAACGATTTCCTGGGGGGTCATGGAGGACATAGATAATTTCCAAGCCAAATAGCCGTCAAACGCTCATATACAAAGCGCTAACAGCTATTAAAAATATAGCATTCCGCCGTTACAGCGTCTCGATGGTGTGGTGCATGTTGGTGTAGATGCACAGCTCCCCCGCAATCTCCAGCGACTTGCGGACGATTTCTTCGGCAGACAGGTCGGAGTGCTGCAGCAGGGCCTTGGCGGCCGAGTGGGCGTAGGCGCCGCCCGAGCCAATCGCCACGATGCCTTGCTCGGGCTCCAGCACATCGCCATTGCCGGTGATGATGAGCGAGGCTTCCAGGTCGGCCACGGCCAGCATGGCCTCCAGGCGGCGCAGCACGCGGTCGGTGCGCCAGTCCTTGGTCAGCTCGATGGCGGCGCGTACCAGATGGCCCTGGTGCTTTTCCAGCTTGGCCTCGAAACGTTCGAACAAGGTGAACGCATCGGCCGTCGCACCGGCGAAGCCTGCAAGCACCTTGCCATGGTGGAGCTTGCGCACCTTGCGCGCGGTACCCTTGACGACGATGTTGCCCAGGGTCACCTGGCCATCGCCACCGATGGCGACCTGCATGCCGTCAGGTGTCTGGCGGCGTACGCTGAGAATGGTGGTGCCATGAAACACCGGGGAGGGGCTGGATGAAGTCATAGCCCCAGCAGGTGCGGGCGATGGGGGCAATTACAAGCCCCACAGCCCACCATCGTCCACGCCTTCAGTCCTTGCGCGGCACCACCCAGGCATGCTCGTTCACGCCCACCACGTTGAAGAACACGGCCACCAGACGGTGCAGGTTGATGAACTGCACCACCCGGCCGTGGCCTTGCTGCTGCGCCGCCCAGTTGAGCACCGAGCCGGCCGCAGAGAAATCGATGCGGATCAGGCGGTCGCAGGGGATGAAGATGGGCTCGCCCGCAGGCACCAGTTCCTCCAGGCCTTCCAGCAAGGGGCCGGCATCGCCTTCGATATGCCCTGACAAGCCTGCCAACGGAGGCCGTGAATCACCAAACCCTGTCAAAGGCGCGGGCGTGGTCGAGTCCTTCCAGTGCGGCCGGGCGACCAGATTCTGCACCGGTGCCGGCGGGGGTGCGGGTTCGGCGTTCAGTGCGGCATCGTTGTACCCGCAGCGCGGCGGCGTCCACGAGGGGGGCGAGACCTCGTAGGTCACGCAATAGTCGAGCGCCACCATTTCAAACTCGTCGGGGCGCCCCATGAAACGCAGCGCCTCCATGCGCAGACGCCACCATTCGGGGTTGGCACTGCGATCGCCCGACTGGGTTTGCGCCTCCATCAGCGCCTGCAGCACGTCGGCCCCCACAAAGACGATTTGCGTGTCCAGTTCGGCCCAGCGCGCAAATTCGTTGGCCAATGCGGTCAGGGCGGCATCGTCGATGCTGGCGATGCGCGACCAGGTCAGCGTCCAGGGCGACGTGGCCCGCACGAGTGACGCCTGCAGCGCCGCCACCGACTGCAAGGTCAGTGCAGGCGGCGCATTCCAGTTGAAATCACGGCGTGCCGGTGCGGGGGTTTCCGGCGCTTCGACCTCCAGGCCCAATTGCGCCGGCATGGAGAACCACAGGGGCGCAGAGCGCGAGAAACGGGCGGCAAAGTCGATGGCCAGGGTGTCAAAGCGGTCCTGCTGGCCGGTGGCGCGGTAGAGGTCGAACAGCGTCATCCAGATATCGAACTGATGCTCTGCCGCATCCTGCGCGTGCCGCTCGAGCACATCGAGCAGACCCGCCTCTGCGCCGGCATGGTCGCCATTGGCAAAGCGGATGGCGGCCTCTTCCAGATCGGGTTCGTGCACAAATTCCTCCATTTCGGGAGCCTGCGCGGGCGCGGCCTGGGGGGTGGGCGGGCGCGCTGCAGGCGGCGGACTGGGCGCTCCGGTCAGCACCTGCGAGGACACATTGCCAAACCCCTCGATACTCATGCTGTTGTCGGCAAACAGCGGTTCGGCGCCCGCCTGGGGCGCCAAGGCCGCAGGCAAGGACAAGGGGGCGGTGGGCGCAAAAGCCTGGGTCGGCGGCGCCACGGCGTCAGCTCCTGGCAACGGGGCGGGCTCCGTGGGGGCCTCGCCATTTTGCTTGCTCTTCCACCACTGCATCGACATCTGCGCTTCGATCTCGTCGATCTTCTTGATCGTGACCGCGCGCTCGCCGGGGGACGTAAGGCTGCTCTGGAAGAACGAGGGCCGCGCAGCCGGGTCTTCGACCCGCTGGCCCGTCAGGGAATCACGCTGGCGCAGCTTGCGCAACTGATCGAACTCCCGGCGGCGCACGAAATCGTTGCGGCGCTTGCGCTCGATCATCTCCTTGAGCATCTGCTTGCTGTACTGGCTCTCCTTGTCTTCCTGGATGGAGTCGAGCTCGGTCCAGTTGACGGTGGGATTGCGCACGAACCGCACCACCTTGGACAGGAGGCCGCCGCCGGAGGGGGTGTCTTCCTTGCTCATGGTGATGGTCTGGTTCTCAGTGGCACACAGCGGTCTCGTGCGAAATCAGTCGCCAAACATCTTCTGCTTGAGTTCGCGGCGCTGCTGCGCTTCCAGCGACAGCGTGGCCGTGGGACGGGCCAGCAGGCGGCCCACGCCAATGGGCTCCCCGGTTTCGTCGCAGTAGCCGTAGTCGCCCGCGTCGATGCGGGCAATGGACTGCTCGATCTTCTTGAGCAGCTTGCGCTCGCGGTCCCGCGTGCGCAGCTCCAGGGCGTGCTCTTCTTCAATCGTGGCACGGTCGGCCGGGTCGGGCACCACGACGGTGTCCTCGCGCAGGTGCTCGGTGGTCTCGCCCGCGTTGGCGTGAATTTCCTGCTTGAGCCCCACCAGCTTGTGGCGGAAGAACGCCATCTGCTTGTCGTTCATGTACTCGTCGTCGGGCATGGCCAGCACTTCGGCGTCGGTCAGTTCCTCGACGGACTTGGTTTTCCAGTTGTTCGCCAGCTTGGCATCTTTCTTGATGGAAGCCAGGGGCGGCGACACTTGCATAGTGGTGGGCATGGTATTGGTATAGCTCGCTTTGGCAGCCGTTGATGCAACAGACTGCGCCATGGATGGTACGGTCAATTGGGCCAGGCGAGAAGAAGGCCGAGTGCTGCGCGCGGGCACCTGCCCGGCGGCCACGGGCGCCACGGGTTCGGCGACTTTGGCCGGGGTCTTGGCCGCTGCCGACTTGGCGGCGGTTGCAGACGTTTTGGCGGGTGCCTTGGTTTTGCTGGATTCAGCTTTCAATTCCGGTCTCCTCGCGTTTCGGGCAGCCCGCAACAGCACAGATGGGGCGCTGGCGGGAGGGTGAATAGTATGCCCTTGTGTTCACCGGGGCGCGATTGTATCGACACCGGCTGACTGTGGGCGCTGCGTTGCTCATTACCCACAGACCCCGGTGCACTCGTGTCCGCCTTTCGGCTTGATCTCAGGC
Source organism: Burkholderiaceae bacterium (assembly GCA_023954095.1). GTDB lineage: Bacteria > Pseudomonadota > Gammaproteobacteria > Burkholderiales > Burkholderiaceae_C > Simplicispira. Next base: position 15,275 of record JAMLIQ010000050.1, read on the forward strand.
AAGGCAGCGGTCCAGACCCTGCTCCAGGATATCGCGCGGCAGATCGATGCCGATGAACACCATGCGGCTCTGGCGCGCTTCCCCGGGCGCCCACTGGGGGCCCAGGTCGCTGCCCATGAGCTGGTGCACGCCCTGGAAGATGACCTTGCGCTCGGTGCCCACCATGTTCAGCACGCCCTTGTAGCGCAGCATGCGCGGACCGTAGATGTTGACGATGGCGCCCAGGAAATCCTCCAGCTTGGCGGGGTCGAAGGGCCGGTCGGCGCGGTAGACAAAGCTCTTGACGTCGTCGTCATGGTGATGGTGGTGACCATGGCCGTGCTGGTGCGAGGGGTGGCTGCAGTGCTCCCCATGCACATGGTCATGGTGGTCGTGCCCATGGTCGTGGTGGCTGTGGGCCCCTTCGGCCTCGTCTTCCTTGAGGAATTCGGGGTCGATGTCGAGCTTGGCGTTGAGGTTGAAGCCGCGCAGGTCCAGCACCTCGGCCAGCGGCACCTCGCCGAAATGCACCGCCTTGATGGGGGCACGCGGATTCATGTGCTTGAGGCGGTGGATCAGCGCATCCGTTTCTTCCTGGCTGACCAGATCGGTCTTGGACAGGAAGATCTGGTCCGCAAAGCCCACCTGGCGGCGCGCCTCCTGGCGGTCGTTGAGCTGCTGGGCGGCGTGCTTGGCATCGACCAGCGTGATGATGGAATCGATCAGGTAGGTCTCGGCGATTTCTTCATCCATGAAGAAGGTCTGCGCCACCGGGCCGGGATCGGCCAGGCCGGTGGTTTCGATCACGATGCGGTCAAAGTCCAGCAACCCCTTGCGGCGCTTGGCGGCCAGCAATTGCAGGGTTTCACGCAAGTCTTCACGGATGGTGCAGCAGATGCAGCCGTTGCTCATCTGCACGATCTGCTCCTTCGATTCCGTGACGAGAATGTCGTTGTCGATGTTTTCTTCGCCGAACTCATTCTCGATCACGGCGATCTTCTGGCCATGGGCTTCGCTCAGCAGGCGCTTGAGCAGCGTGGTTTTGCCTGAGCCCAGGAAACCGGTCAGGATGGTGGCAGGAATGAGTGACATGGGAGGCCTTGAAAAGAAATGCAGCCGCCGCGCCCGCCCGGGCGCAGTACGGCGGTGGAACACGGACAGGGAGACTGTAGCGGAGCTGTCAAGCCCCTGGCGCCACAGGCGATGTTTTGGGTATTTTCTGGCCCCAGGCCATACGGGCAAAGCGCATTAAGCTACTATTCAAATAGCGGAATGTTCAAGGTTTGCGCATCACCACCAGCCCCTTGAGATATTCGCCCTCGGGAAACTCCAGCGTCATCGGGTGGTCCGGCGCCCCGCCCAGGCGCTCCAGGATGTAGCCATCCACCCCCGCGTCAGCCCCGGCCGAAGCCACGATCTTGTGGAACAAGTCGGCGCTGATGCCGCCCGAGCACGAGAAGGTGAACAGCACCCCGCCCGGCTCCAGCAACTGCAGGGCGAGGCGGTTGATGTCCTTGTAGGCCCGGGCGGCGCGCTCGGCATGCGCAGCCGTGGGGGCAAACTTGGGCGGGTCCAGCACAATGGCGTCGAAGCGCTGGCCGTCCTGCAGAAACTGGCGCAGCGAAGCGTTCACGTCGGCATCCAGAAAGGTGGCGCGCGCCGCGTCGAAGCCATTGAGCGCCCCATGCGCACGGGCACGTTCGAGCGCCGGGCCGGACGAATCAATCGACACCACCTCACCATCCACCACCCCGGCCGCACGCTGACCGGCCAGCGCCGCGACCGAAAACCCCCCGGTGTAGCAATAGCAATTGAGCACGCGGCGCAGGCGCAGGCGCTGCACGCAGTCGGCAAAGCGCTTGCGGCTGTCGCGCTGGTCGAGGTAGAAGCCCGTTTTGTGGCCTTCGGCGATGTTGAGGGTCAGGCGCCACTGGTGCTCATGGATCTCCAGCTCCAGCGGCGGCGTCTCGCCACCCTCCGCCGGGCCGCCGCGCAGCCAGCCGGTACGGCTCTCCAGCCCTTCGAGCTGGCGCACGCTGGCGTCCGAGCGCTCATACAGGCGCGCCAGGCCCGTGGCCTGCAGGAGCGCATCGGCCAGCACATCCTTCCAGCGCTCGGTGCCCGCGCTGGTGAACTGCGCCACCAGCGTGTCGCCATAGCGGTCCACGATGAGTCCGGGCAGGCCGTCGGATTCGCCATGCACCAGGCGCACGCCGTTGCTTTTAATGTCAAATCGGCTTCTAGCGCTTATTGCACGGGCGCAAGCAGCTATAAAAAATGCAGCATCAATGCGCTGTGCCTCGTCAAAACTCCACACCCGGGCACGGATCCGCGAGTTGGGGCTGAACGCTGCCCAGGCCAGAAACCGCCCCTCGTGCGACTCCACGCGCACCGTCTCGCCGCTGTCGCCGCCGCCCTTGGCGATGGCGGTGTCAAAGATCCAGGGATGGCGGCGCAGCAGGGAGCGCTCTTTGCCGGGTTTGAGTCGAATCGTTTTCATGCACCGGATTGTGCGTGCTCCAGGGCGCCGCCCACCATGCACAGCGTGCGTGGACATTTCCGCACAACCTGTATTCGATAAAAATGATACAATAGCAAATAAATCATTTTCAATGCTTCAGACCATGCATCTCCCTGCTCCTGACCACCCAGCGCTGCTGGATGAAAGCGCTCCGGTCTGCGAATTTCTGGCATTCCGGCTCGGCGGCGAGGAATACGGCGTCGACATCCTGCGCGTGCAGGAAATCCGTTCGTACGAAAAACCCACGGCGCTGGCGAATGCCCCCGCAGACATCCTGGGCGTGACCAATCTGCGCGGCATCATCGTTCCCATCATCGACATGCGCGTGCGACTCCACTTGACACAGGCGGTTTACGACGCACACACCGTCGTGATTGTGGTCAACGTAGGGCAGCGGGTGGTGGGGCTGGTGGTGGACAGCGTGTCCGACGTCCTGACGCTGTTGCCAGAACAAATGCGCCCCGTTCCGTCGCTGGACTCGGGTTTCGCCTCCGAGCATCTTTTGGCGCTGGGCTCCGTCGGTGACCGCATGCTCATCCTGCTCGATATCGAGAAATACCTCGCAGCCTCGCTGCACTCCTGAATACCGTCCCCTCGCTTTCCGGAAACACAAACCCATGAAAATCCGAGCCCGCCTCGCACCAAGCCTTGCCCTGATGGGCGTCGAGCGCATGGAAGCTGGCGTGCATTGGGAACATTTCTGACAACCGCCCAATGCATGCAGGGCACGCGCTGCATGCCTGCATCTCAGGCCCCACCCGCCGACGCGCCAAGAGGCGCAGGTCAACGACGCCGTTCTGAAGCCGCCAACAGGCCGCGCAGAAGGCTGCACGTCTGCTGCCAGCCTTTGCGCATGGGCTCCAGTGCGCCCACAGCGGCAAATTCCTCGGTACTTCGCGCCTGCTGTGCCGCCTGCGCCTCCCCCAGCAAGGCCAGGACCGATTTGAGGTTATGGGCTACACGCCGCAGCGCGGGCGCATCGCCAGCGTCGGCCGCACGCCCTCCCTCTTCCAGGTCCTTCGGGAACTGATCCAGGCAGGTCTGCCGGTAGGCCTCGTACAGGCCGCGGTTGCCGCCAAAAAACAGCCCCACGGGATCACCGTCCGCCCCGGAAGGGATGGATGGCGCGGTGTCTGTTGCCGCCGGAAGGCTGTCCAGGGCGTCGGTGACGCAGGCCAGCAAACTGCCCACCGACGCGGGCTTGTGCAATACCCGCCAGACTCCGCGCACCTCAAGCTGGCGCTGCAGGGCAGCGTCCACGCCGCCGCTGAAAACCACCGTGCGACGGGCCGCATCTGGCGCGCCGCACGGCAGCCCGTCCAGCAGCTCCAGCCCCGAACCATCGGGCAGCGTCAGGTCCATCAGCACCACTTGCACCGGTGCGCCAGCCAAATGCTTGCGCGCCTCCCGCAAGGTCGGACACACGACAAGGTCTATGGGCAACGCATCCAGCACCAATTGCACAAAGCGGCACACCGCTGGATCGTCTTCCAGCACCAGCACACGGGCAGGAGAGCCCTCCACTCAGTCCACCGCGCTCAGGTACCGGGCCAGCAAGACCGGCAGTTCCTGAACCAGGTGCGGTTTGTGCACCACAGGCAGGCCCTCCAGTGCAAAAGCATAGGGAGCGCGCTGCGCGTCGTCCAGAGAAGTCACCACGATCAGGCGGCTGCGCTGGAACTGCGGATGCGAGCGCAGGCGCGCAATCAGGGTGGCACCGTCGATGCCGGGCAGAAGAATGTCGACGATCAGCACATCGGGCTGGAGTTCGCCTGCCATCGCCAAACCCACGATACCGTCCTCGGCAACATGCAGATCCGCCTGGGGGAAGCCATGGGCCACCAGCAACCGGACGAGATTCTGAAAGTGTGCGGAATCTTCAATGAGCAAGACGCGCGGGCGGCGCGAATGGCCTCGCACCACACCGCCCGCCTTTGTAGCCGCGGCACGATCGGCCGGCACCGCCGCCGCAGACTCCGCGGACGCAGCGCCCGCGACGGGTTCGTTGCGCTGTTTCAGCCAGCGCTCCACCGAGGCCCGCGCAATACGCCGGTGCCCGCCCGGTGTCTTCCATGCCTCCAGTTCACCGCGGTCCACCATGAGCTGCACGGAACGCACGGCCATGCCCAGCACCTGCGCGACGTCACGGGTACTGCAGTCCACGGGCAGAGACATCAGCAAATCTTCATTCATTGCCGCAAATTCTATCGCTTTTAAAAGTATATATATGATAAAATTGATAAACCAAATTTCATTTGCCCGCCATGACCAAACGCATCCTGATCGTCGAAGACCACGCCGACATACGCAAGCTGATCCACATGACGCTGGAATTCGAGGACTACGACATCCACGAAGCCGCCAATGCCGACGAAGGCCTTGCCGCCGTGCGGCAATTGCGCCCAGACCTGCTGCTGCTCGATGTCATGATGCCCGGCGCAATGGACGGGCTGGACCTGTGCCGCCATGTCAAGAGTGACCCCTCCCTGGGCCTGCCTCAGGTGGTGCTGCTCACGGCCCGCGGCCAGAGCCAGGATATCGAGGCGGGCATGAACGCGGGCGCCGATGCCTACTTGCTCAAGCCCTTCAGTCCGCTCAAACTCATCGAAACCCTCGAAAACCTGAGCGCACAACACGGCAAGGAGACACCATGACCTTGAATCCTGGCGACGCCACCCAGTTCGATCTGGCCGCAGCAAACCAGATGGAGAAGATCATCTCCGACCTGGGCCGCATCTACCACGAGCGCAACGAGGCCCTGCAGGAAGTGGCGCATGCGCACCACCAGTCGCTGTTCATGCTGGCCCTGGCCGCCGAATACAAGGACGACGACACGGGCGTGCACATTGTGCGCATCGGCTTTCTGGCCGAGGCGCTGGCGCTGTACCTGGGCCTGCCCCGGGACTTTGCGCTGCAGCTGCGCAAAGCAGCGCCCATGCACGACGTGGGCAAGATCGGCATCCCGGACAGCGTGCTCAAAAAGCCCGGCGGCTTCACCCCGGACGAGCGCCAGATCATGGACAGGCACGCCGTCATCGGCTGGGAGCTGCTGGGCAAGTCGCGCATCGAACTGTTCCAGTTGGCGGCCGAGGTCGCGCTGACCCACCACGAGCGCTGGGACGGCACGGGCTATCCCCAGGGCCTGGCAGGCGAAGAGATTCCTCTTTCGGGGCGCATCGTGAGCGTGGTGGATTTTTATGACGCCTTGACCATGGACCGCGTCTACCGCACCGCCTTCAGCCACGCAAGGGCCATGGAAATGGTGCAGGAGCAGCGCGGCAAGGCATTCGACCCAGACGTCGTCGACTGCTTTGTGCAGCACAGCGACGCACTGCGGGCCCTGCGCCAGAAGGTCGCCGACACCCACATGAGCTTTTCCGAGCTCGTACAGACCCCGCAACCCCTCCTGTAAACCAGCGCCATGCCCCAGACGCTTGCAACGGCCGCCCAGGCCATGGCGCTGCCTGCATCGGCAGGGTGGATGGCGCTGCTGGCGGTGACCACAGCGGCCGCCATCGGCTATGCCGCCTGGCGCAGCCAGCGCGCGCGTGCTGCGGCGCAGCAGCTGCTGGCCGAGGCACAGCACGAAACGGCACGCCGGGAGCAGGAGTTCTCTCTCCTCATCCAGGGCGTACAGGAATTGATTTTCCGCACCGACGCCCAAGGCAACATCCGTTTTGCCAACCCCCGCTGGCAGGCCATGACGGACCAAAGCCCCGAAACGGCGCGCGGAAAGCACCTGAGCGACATCGTGCTGCCCGAATACCGCGACACCATCCAGGCCCTTTTCTCCCCCCAGCCACCCGAAGGACTGCGCAGCGCCCAGGCCCAGGTCCGGAACCAGGGCGGCAGCCTCCATGTGCTGGAGTTTTCCGTGACACCGCTGCGCAGCCGCGACGGGCAGCTGCGCGGGTTCGTGGGCAGCGGCGTGGACATCACCGAACTGCACATGGCGCAGCAGCGGCAAAAGGAACATCTGGAGTTCACCGAGCGGGTGCTCGAATTCAACCCCCTGCCCATGCACCTGACGGACGTGCAGGGCCGGTTCATCACCGTCAACAAGGCCTGGGAAAACTTCATGGGCCTGCCCCGCAGCCAGGTGCTGGGCCGCACCTGCGCAGACCTCCTTGCGCACACGCAGGCCCAGAACTGCACAGCCACTTCGGCACAACTGCTGCACGAAGGCGGCACCGTGCGCTACGAGGAACGGCTGCAGCTCGCCGATGGCAGCCCGCGCGACGTCCAGGTCACCAAGGTCTTGCTGCGATCGTCCCAGGGACACCCGATCGGCATCCTGATCACCCAGCTCGACATTACCGACTACCTGGGCGCGCGCGACCTGGCGCAGCAGGCCTCCCGCACCAAGAGCGAGTTTGTGGCCAACATCAGCCACGAGTTGCGCACACCACTGCAGTCCATTCTGGGATTCTCGGAGCTGGGTATGGCGCGCGGGCGCCAGCACGAGAAGCTTGCCTCCATGTTCGGTGACATCCATGCCGCCGGCCTGCGCATGCTGGGCCTGGTGAATGACCTGCTCGACATCTCCAAGATCGAGAGCACCGTGGGCGCCTTCCACTTCGAGCGCAACGACGTGCGCGACATCATCGAAGACGTGGCCGCCGAACTGGAGATGCTGCTGCAGCAAAGGCAGCTGCAACTGGCATTGGACTTGGGGCGCATGCCCCTGATGGCCAAGGTGGACACCGCGCGCTTCTCGCAGGTGGTCCGCAATGTGCTGGCCAACGCGGTCAAGTTCGCTCCCGAGGGCAGCCGCATCGACGTCGGCGCCCAGGCGCAGGGCGAGAACACCATCCACATCCAGGTGCGCGACCGGGGGCCGGGCATTCCTGCTGCCGAACTGGAAACGATCTTCCAGGCCTTCGTGCAGTCGAGCCAGACCCGCGACGGCTCGGGGGGCACCGGCCTGGGCCTGGTCATCTGCCGCAAGATCATGGCCGCCCATGGCGGGCGCATCCACGCCACCAATGCCCCGGACGAGGGCGCCATCTTCCACATCACCGTACCAACGGCTGGCTACACCGACACCATGCCGGCCCCTCTCCTGTGAAACCCCCGATCCCTGCACCCCAGCGCCTTGCATCCACGCGGCGATACCCGATCGCCGCAGGATTGGTGGGCGTGCTGGTCCTTCTGGGGGCCTGGGGCGCCTTGCTCTCCATGCTGCAGTGGCAGCACGAGGAAACACGCAAAGGCGAAATGCGCCACGCCACCAATACGGCCACAGCGCTCAAGGAACACACGCTGCGCATTCTGGAAGCGGTGGACCAGGCTGCCACGCGCATCCAGCACAGGGCGGCCCAACGCACCCTCACACCAGAATCACTGGTGCGCATTGCCGACGAGACCGGCATGGCCCCACACATCCTCACCCAACTGTCCTTCGTGGATGCCGACGGCATTTTCCAGGGCAGCAACCTCGATCCCGACGGATCGCGCAGCAAGCACC
>JAMLIQ010000051.1 GCA_023954095.1 Burkholderiaceae bacterium
CAACAGCGGCGAGGTCCCGACAGTTTTGGGTTGTCCGTGTCACCCGAACGGGGGTTTGGACACCGGCGGCTGAAAATCATGGATTTATCCGATGCAGCCCAGCAGCCCATGGTGGACCCTTTGCTGGGATTGGGTGTGGTATTCAATGGCGCCATTTACAACCATGGTGAACTGCGCAAGGAATTGCAAGTCAAGGGATATTCCTTTTATTCGCAGGGCGATACCGAAGTCCTGCTCAAGGCGTACCACGCCTGGGGTGAGCGCTTTGTGGAGCGGCTCAATGGCATGTTTGCCTTCGCCCTGTGGGAGCGCGATTCAGGCCGTGTTTTGCTGGGCCGTGACCGGCTGGGTATCAAGCCCCTCTATTACGCGGAGGTGCCTGGCGGCCTGCGCTTTGCATCCACATTGCCCGCCCTGTTGGCGGGCGGTGGGCTCGATACGTCCATCGATCCGGTGGGCCTGCACCATTACCTGTCATTTCATGCGGTCGTGCCGGCACCCCACACCCTGATCCAGGGCGTGCGCAAGCTGGCTCCCGGCACCCTGATGCGTGTCGAGCCGGACGGGCGCCGTACGGAAAGCACTTTCTGGTCGCTGAAGTACGGCCGTTCGGCGGAAGATGAAAGCCGCTCGTTTGACGACTGGCGCGACATGCTGCTCGATGCCTTGCGCGCTGCGGTGCGCCGCCGCCTGGTGGCCGATGTCCCGGTAGGGGCCTTGCTGTCCGGTGGCGTGGATTCCAGCCTGATCGTGGGCCTGATGTCCGAGGCCGGGGTCCCCGACATGCGTACCTACAACGTCGGCTTCGAGGACGTGGGGGGCGAGAAGGGCAACGAGTTCGAATACGCCGATATCGTCGCGCAGCGCTTTGGTACGGTGCATGAACGCATTTTTGTGCCCGAAGCCGAACTGCTGCGCCGCCTGCCCGAGGCCATCGAGGCCATGAGCGAACCCATGGTGAGCCATGACTGCATCGGTTTCTATCTGCTCTCCGAAGCTGTCTCGCGCCACAGCAAGGTGGTGCAAAGCGGGCAGGGTGCCGACGAGGTGTTCGGCGGCTACCACTGGTATCCGGCCCTGCAGGGCAGCGCCCAGCCTGTACAGGACTACCTGGCGGCCTTTCGTGACCGCGACCACGCCGAATACGCGCAGACGGTGCAGCCGCAGTACCTGACCGGTGATTGTTCTGCCGACTGGGTGCAGGCGCATTTCGCTGGTGCGGGCGCAGACGACCCGGTGGAGAAGGCCTTGCGCCTGGACACGACCGTGATGCTGGTGGACGACCCCGTCAAGCGCGTGGACAACATGACCATGGCCTTTGGCCTGGAAGCGCGCGTGCCCTTCCTTGACCATGAACTGGTGGAGCTGGCAGCCCGTATTCCGGTGCGGCACAAGCTGGCGGGCGGCGGCAAGGGCATTCTCAAGGAAGCTGCGCGCAAGGTGGTGCCTTCTGCCGTGATTGACCGCCCCAAGGGTTACTTCCCGGTGCCGGCGCTCAAATATCTGCAGGGCAATGTGCTGGCGAATGTGCGCGACGCATTGTCGAGCCGTGCCGCCCGTGAGCGCGGCCTGTTCCAGCAGGATATGGTGGACCGCCTGCTGGCTGACCCCATGGCCCACATCACGCCGCTGCGTGGCTCCAAGCTCTGGCAGCTCGGCCTGCTGGAGCAGTGGCTGCAGACCCATCTTCCCGCATGAAGGAGGCCCAACCCATGATTCGCAAACATGCACAGCGAGCGCTCCGGCTCGACCGCCATCCTGTCATTCCGCAGGCGGATGGCGCCCGCACGCCGGTGACCCCACCGGCCACGAATGCCGTGGTCGATTGCGGTTGGGGCCGTCTGATCGCGGGGCACACCTTTTCCGATCCGGCGCAAATTGCCGCCGAACTGCTGCAGGAGCGGGCGGGGGAGCGGGACATCGCCTTTTACCTGGACAAGCCCCATGTGGTGGTGGCCCAGGCGCCGCAGCAGCTCTTTGTGGACCCATCCGAGGCGTTCCGGCTCACGCTCAATAGCTACCAGCCTGCGCGTGCGGTGCGCCGGGGTTTTACGGTGCGGCGCCTGCGCACCCGCTCCGACCTGGCGGCCGTCAATGCCATCTACCGCAGCCGGCGCATGGTGCCTGTGGACCCCAAGCGTGTCTGGAACCTGCGCGCAGACCGCAAGTCGCTCTATGTGCTGGCTGAAGACCGTGCCACCGGTGAAGTGCTCGGCGTGGCGATGGGGCTGGACCACGCCGAGGCCTTCGGTGATGCCAATCCTGGCGCCAGCCTGTGGGCGCTGGCGGTGGCGCCGCAGGCCAGCCACCCGGGGATTGGCGAGGCGCTCACGCGCTACCTGGCCGAGCATTTCCAGGCCAGGGGACGGGCCTATATGGATCTGTCCGTCCTGCACGACAACCAGTCGGCCATTGCGCTGTATGCCAAGCTGGGTTTTCAGAACATTCAGGTGTTTGCCGTCAAGCGCCGCAATGCCATCAACGAACCCCTGTTCACGGGACCGACGAGTGCCGAAGAGGCCGCGCTCAACCCCTATGCCCGCATCATCATGGATGAAGCCCAGCAGCGCGGCATCCTGGTCGATGTGATTGACGCCGAGAACGGCTATTTCAAGCTGAGCCACGGCGGGCGCAGTGTGGTGTGCCGCGAATCGCTGACCGAACTGACCAGCGCCGTGGCCATGAGCCGCTGTGCTGACAAGCGTGTCACGGTGCGCCTGCTGGCCAAGGCCGGTCTGCAGGTGCCGCGCCAGACCCTGGCGGGCGATACCGCGCACAACGTTGCCTTTCTGCGTGAGCAGGGCGCCATTGTGGTCAAGCCGGTGGACGGTGAGCAGGGCAAGGGCATCAGCGTCAATATCAGCTCGGAGGAAGAGATGGATGTGGCCATCGAGCGGGCCCACCAGCATGGTGACCGGGTGCTGCTGGAGCAGTTTTGCGAAGGGCAGGATCTGCGTATCGTCGTCATCAATCACCGTGTGGTCGCTGCCGCCGTGCGCCGCCCGGCGCAGGTGGTGGGGGACGGACATTCCAGCATTGCGCTGCTGATCGAGAAGCAGAGCCGTCGCCGTGCGGCTGCCACGGGAGGCGAGTCGCGCATCCCCATGGATGCCGAAACCCGGCGTTGCGTGGTGGGCCAGGGGTATCAGATGGAGGATGTTCTTCCGCTGGATGAGACCCTGGCGGTACGCAAGACGGCCAACCTGCACACGGGCGGCACCATCCATGATGTGACAGCCGAACTGCACCCAGCCTTGCGCGCTGCCGCCGAGCATGCCAGCCGGGTGCTGGATATTCCGGTCACGGGGCTGGATTTTCTGGTGCCCGCCGTGGATGGGCCGGACTACGTCATCATCGAGGCCAACGAGCGCCCGGGGCTGGCCAACCACGAGCCCCAGCCCACGGTACAGCGCTTCGTGGATCTGTTGTTCCCCAATACGCGACTGGAAGAGGTGGCGCCATGAGTACAGAGACTTTTCCGTCGCTGCCCGCGATCGATGCGGGGTTTCTGGAGGAAACCCTGCTCCAGTTGATGGCCATTCCCAGTCCCGTGGGCTTGACCGACGGCGTGGTGCGCTACACCGCCGGAAGGCTTGATGCCATTGGTCTTCCCTACGAGATCACCCGGCGCGGCGCTATCCGGGCCACGCTGCGTGGTCGTGAAAGCCGCCCTGCGCGGGCCATCGTGGCGCACCTCGACACCCTGGGTGCCATGGTGCGCGAGATCAAGCCCAACGGCCGTCTGGGCGTGGTGCCCATTGGGCACTGGTCTGCACGTTTTGCCGAGGGAGGGCGCCTGACGGTCTTTACCGATACCGGCCAGTTGCGTGGCACTTGCCTGCCGCTCAAGACATCGGGTCACGCCTTTGGTGGTGAGGTGGATACCCAGCCGTCGCACTGGGACCAGGTGGAAGTGCGCGTGGACGTGCGTGCCCGCACGGCCGGTGAACTGGAGGCGGCAGGCATCCATGTCGGGGACTGGATCGCGTTTGATCCGCAGTTGGAGTTGATGCCCAGCGGTTACATCACCTCGCGCTATCTGGACGACAAGGCCGCTGTGGCTGCGCTTTTGGCTGCCTGCAAGGCCTTGGTGGATTCGGGCCAGCCCCTGCCGGTGGATGCCCACCCTTTGTTTACCATCACCGAGGAAGTGGGCTCGGGTTCTTCGGCCGCCTTGCACGGCGACATCGCCGAGATGGTCAGCCTGGATATCGCGATTGCCGCGCCAGGCCAGAACACGGATGAACACGCGGTCACCATCTGCCTGCAGGACATGTCGGGGCCGTTTGACTACCACCTCACCCACAAGCTGATCGGTTTGGCACGGCAATACGGCATAGACCACCGGCGTGACGTCTTCAAGTTCTACCGGTCGGATTCGGCTGCTGCGGTGGAAGCGGGCAACGACATCCGTACCGCGCTGATCGGTTTTGGTGCAGACGCCTCGCATGCCCATGAGCGCACGCACCAGGAATCGCTGATGGCGCTGGCCCGTTTGAGCACGGCCTATATGCTGTCGGACCCCGTGGCGCGGCGCGACCGCAAGTCGATGGGCTCGCTCGAAGGCTTTACCGAGCAGATGCGACCCGAGGAAATGCAGGTGCCTATTACGCCGCTGCCCGATCCCGAAGCCTTTTTGGCGCCTGAATCGGGTGGTTCCTGACACGGCAGCATGCGCGATGCAGGCGGACGGTCCGGAGATGGGTACCATCGGCGTCTGCCCTGTCCGCATGTGGCGTGGGTCTCAAGCTACCAAGGAGTTGTGTCGATGGATTGCCCGGCTGCGACAGCGCCCTCCACTCCCGCGAGTGCGGTCGGCCCCTGGTGGGTGGTATGCCTGTGCGCGCAATGGTGCGGCACCTGCCGCGACTACCGCGCCGTGTTCGAGCAGTTGGCGCGAGCGCATCCCGCGGTGCGGTTTGTCTGGGTCGACATCGAAGACGAGGCCGAGGTGGCCGGTGATCTGGATGTGGAGACCTTTCCCACGCTCTTGGTTGCCGACGGCCAGGCGGCGCGCTTTCTGGGGCCCTTGCTGCCCCAGGCGCCTGTGCTGTCCCGGCTGATCGAGAGCTTGCAGGCCGGATCTGGCGCCCCGCAGGCAGACGTCCTGGCCCAGGCCGTTTTCGACCGCGTACGCGCCTCGCGCGACTGACGGTATTTGCTTGGCACTATCAATCCGATAGCTTGTTGCGCTTTGTGGGCAGGGGGTATCACCGTTTTCATGGCGTGCTCCCGATCGCTGACCGGCTGCGCCTCCTGTGTTCAAAAGAGTGCGCACCTCTTTGCAAATCAAGGCGTTACCGGTTACAATACGGCCCTCACGACCAAACGGGCGGGTACCAACCGCCCGTTTTTTTTGGTCGTTTGCTTTTGGAGCTCGAGGCCTCTGGGGGTTATCGGGTTTTTTGTTTTTCCGGGATTGAATCAAACAACGTGGCACTGCAGCAAATCGTCGAGCAAACCGTCGCTGGCCTGGGCTATGACCTGGTCGAGATCGAGCGCTGCCCGGGGGGCTTGCTGCGCATCACCATCGATTTGCCGTGGGTGGCTCCTGTCGAGGGTGCGGAGCCCTTGCCGGAGCAGTTCGTTACCGTGGAAGACTGCGAGAAGGTGACGCGCCAGTTGCAGTTCGCGCTGGAGGTGGATGCGGTGGAGTACAAGCGGCTGGAGGTGTCCTCGCCGGGTATTGACCGGCCTTTGCGCCACGAGCAGGATTTTCAGCGCTTTGCCGGGTCGGTGATCGACATCGCGCTCAAGGCGCCCATGGGGGCGGCGGCGGCCGGGCAGGTCAGCCCGCTGCGCAAGAAATTTCGCGGCACGCTCTCGCGTGCCGAGGCGGGCGGCTGGCAAATCGTCTGGAGCGATGAGCCCCCGGTCAAGCCGGGTCGGAAAGTCAGCGCCAAGCGCGCACCGGCTCCGCTGCAGGTACTGGGTTTTGCGTTGGACGAGTTGCGTGATGCGCGGCTGGCGCCTATTGTTGATTTCAAGGGTCGGGGGGCAAGGCCGGGCTGAATGCCGGGCTTCGTCACTGGATGGATGGTTGCCGGGGCTACCACAGGGTAGAAGTTCCGGGGTGATAGAAACAGGAGAGTCGTTGCATGAATCGCGAATTGTTGATGTTGGTTGAAGCCATTTCGCGCGAGAAAAGTGTCGAGCGCGATGTGGTTCTGGGTGCCGTTGAGGCAGCCCTGGCCCAGGCGACGAAAAAGCTGTACGCGGGCGAAGTCGATATCCGTGTCGCGGTGGATCGTGACAGCGGCAACTACGAAACCTTCCGTCGCTGGCTGGTGGTGCCCGATGATGCGGGCCTGCAAAATCCGGATGCCGAAGAAATGCTCATGGACGCCCGCGAGCGCGTACCTGATGTCGAAGTGGGTGAGTACATCGAAGAGGGCATTGAATCTGTTCCCATCGGGCGTATTGGCGCCATGGCGGCCAAGCAGGTCATCCTGCAGAAGATTCGCGATGCAGAGCGCGAGATGCTTCTGAATGACTTCATGTCGCGCGGCGAAAAGATTTTTACCGGCACGGTCAAGCGCATGGACAAGGGCGACCTGATTGTCGAATCCGGCCGTGTCGAAGGGCGCCTGCGCCGCAGCGAGATGATCCCCAAGGAAAACCTGCGCAGCGGTGACCGCGTGCGCGCCATGATCATGGAAGTGGACCTGACGCTGCGCGGCGCACCCATCATCCTCTCGCGTTCTGCACCCGAATTCATGGTGGAATTGTTCCGCCATGAAGTCCCTGAGATCGAGCAGGGTCTGCTGGAAATCAAGAGCTGTGCCCGTGACCCTGGCAGTCGCGCCAAGATCGCAGTGCTCTCGCACGACCGCCGTGTGGACCCCATCGGTACCTGTGTGGGTGTGCGTGGCACCCGCGTCAATGCGGTGACCAACGAACTGGCGGGCGAGCGGGTCGACATCGTGCTGTGGTCGGAAGATCCGGCGCAGTTTGTCATCGGTGCACTGGCGCCGGCCAATGTGCAATCCATCGTCGTGGACGAGGAAAAGCACGCCATGGATGTGGTGGTGGACGAGGAAAACCTGGCCATTGCCATCGGTCGCGGCGGACAGAACGTGCGCCTGGCTTCTGACCTGACGGGCTGGAAGATCAACATCATGGACGCTGCCGAGTCGGCGCAGAAGCAGGCCGACGAGACCGATACGGCACGTCGCCTGTTCATGGAAAAGCTCGATGTGGACCAGGAAATTGCCGACATCCTCATTGAAGAAGGTTTCAACAGCCTTGAAGAAGTGGCCTATGTGCCCTTGCAGGAGATGCTGGAAATCGAAAGCTTTGACGAGGAAACCGTCAATGAGCTGCGCGCGCGCGCCAAGGATGTGCTGCTGACGATGGAAATTGCCCGTGAAGACAGCGTGGAGAGCGTGTCCCAGGATCTGCGCGACCTGGAGGGCGTGACCCCTGAATTGGTCTCCAAGCTCGCCGAAGGCGGTATTCATACACGTGACGATCTGGCCGACCTGGCCATTGATGAACTGACCGAACTGACCGGACAGTCTGAAGAGGAAGCCAAGGCCTTGATCATGAAGGCGCGCGAACACTGGTTCGCGGGGCAAGAGTAAAGGTCAGGGAGGCACGAACCATATATGTCCAGTAATACCGTCGTCGAGTTTGCAACCGAACTCAAGAAAACCCCGGAAGTCCTGCTTGAACAGCTCAAGTCAGCAGGGGTCGTCAAGACTGCTCCTTCCGATGTTCTGACCGAGTCAGACAAACAAAAGCTTCTGGCCCACCTGCAGGCCAGCCATGGAGTGGCCCAGGGAGACCGCAAGAAGATCACGCTGGTCACCAAATCCACCAGCGAGATCAAGCAGGCCGATGCCACAGGCAAGGCACGCACCATCCAGGTCGAGGTGCGCAAGAAGCGTACGTTCGTCAAGCGTGATGAAACCGCGGAAGTGGCTGCTGGTGAATCGGCACCAGTGGCAGAGACGCAGGCTGCTGCCGCAGCACCAACTCCGGAGAACAACCCCGACCTGGTTCGCCGCGAGGAAGAGGCGCGCCGCCAGGCTGAACTGATCAGCCGCCAGGAAACCGAGCTGGCCGAGAAGCGCCGTGAACGCGAAGCCCGTGAGCAGCGTGAACGCGAGGCGGCCGAGCGTGCTGCGGCCTATGCAGCGCAAGAAGCCGAGAAAAAAGCCCAGGCCTCTGCTGAAAAGCAGGAAGCCACCCGTGAGCAGGCCGCCGAGGCCGCTGCCCGTGCTGCGGCGCAGGCCGAAGCGCGTGAGAAGGCCGAAGCCGAGTCCCGCGCGCGCGCCGAGGAAGAAAGTGCGCGCGCCAGTGACCTGGAAGAGCGCCGCCGCAAGGCGCTGGCCGAGGCTGCCGCCATTCGTTCGATGATGTCGGCACCCGCCAAGGTGCTCGTGGCCAAGAAGCCGGAAGAACCCAAGCCAGCGGCGCGCGCTGCGGGCGCAGATGCCAAGAAAGGCACGCTGCACAAGCCCGCAGGCACCCCGGGTGCAGCGCCGCGCGGTGCCCAGGGCGCCGCGCCGACGGGTGCGGGCAAGGAGGTCAAGTCGGCCAAGCTGTCCTCCAGCTGGGCAGGCGATGCGGCCAAGAAGAAGGGCATTCCCACCCGCGGCGATACAGGTGGCGGCGCCGGGCGTGGAAGCTCTTGGCGTGCTGGCCCCAAGGGCGGCGGCCGCCGTGGTGGTCATGACCGTGACCGTGGTAGCGATCAGCACGTCCATGCATCGACGGCGGAGGCACGCATTATCGAAGTGCATGTGCCTGAGACGATCACTGTGGCCGAACTGGCGCACAAGATGTCGATCAAGGCCTCCGAGGTCATCAAGGCACTGATGAAAATGGGCCAGATGGTCACGATGAACCAGCCGCTGGACCAGGACACCGCCATGATTGTGGTGGAAGAAATGGGTCACAAGGCGGTCGTGGCCGCGCTGGATGATCCGGAAGCCTTTACCCAGGATGAGGTTGCGCACAAGGATGTCGAGTTGTTGCCGCGCGCACCGGTCGTGACGGTCATGGGCCACGTGGACCATGGCAAGACCTCGCTGCTCGACTACATCCGCCGCACCAAGGTGGCAACGGGCGAAGCCGGCGGCATCACGCAACACATCGGCGCCTACCACGTTGAAACGCCGCGTGGCATGGTGTCCTTTCTGGATACTCCCGGTCACGAAGCGTTCACCGCCATGCGCGCCCGTGGTGCCCAGGCCACCGATATCGTGATTCTGGTGGTGGCTGCGGACGACGGTGTCATGCCCCAGACCAGGGAAGCCATCAAGCACGCCAAGGCAGCTGGTGTTCCCATGGTTGTGGCGATCACCAAGTCCGACAAACCCGATGCCAACCCTGATCGTGTCAAGCAGGAGCTGGTGGTCGAAGAAGTTGTGCCCGAAGAATACGGCGGCGACTCGCCTTTCGTGCCCGTGTCGTCCAAGACCGGCATGGGCATCGATAACTTGCTGGAGCAGGTGCTGCTGCAAGCCGAAGTGCTGGAACTCAAGGCGCCGGTCGATGCCCTGGCCAAGGGTCTGGTCATTGAAGCGCAATTGGACAAGGGCCGAGGCCCTGTGGCCACGGTGCTGGTGCAGTCCGGCACGCTGAAGGTCGGCGACGTGGTGCTGGCGGGCCAGACCTTTGGCCGGGTGCGCGCCATGCTGGACGAAAACGGCAAGACAGCCAAGACGGCAGGTCCTTCGATTCCGGTGGAAATCCAGGGCCTGACCGAGGTGCCCCAGGCGGGCGACGAATTCATGGTGCTGACCGACGAGCGCCGTGCCCGTGAAATCGCCACCTATCGGGCAGGCAAGTTCCGCAACACCAAGCTGGCCAAGATGCAGGCGGCCAAGTTGGAGAACATGTTCTCCGACATGACGGCGGGCGAAGTGAAGATGCTGCCCATCATCGTGAAGGCCGATGTGCAGGGTTCACAGGAAGCGCTGTCGCAGTCGCTGCTCAAGCTCTCGACCGACGAAGTCAAGGTGCAACTGGTCTACACCGGCGTGGGCGGCATCAGCGAGTCCGACATCAACCTGGCCATCGCCTCCAAGGCGATCGTGATCGGTTTCAATGTGCGGGCCGACGCCGGTGCGCGCAAGCTCGCCGAGGCCAACGATGTTGACCTGCATTACTACAGCATCATCTACGATGCCGTGGATGAGCTCAAGGTAGCCATGTCCGGCATGCTGGCACCTGAACAGCGCGAGGAAGTCATCGGCACGGCCGAGATCCGTACCGTGTTTGTGGCGACCAAGATCGGCACGATTGCCGGCTCGTACATCACCTCCGGCATGGTTCACCGCAACGCCCGGTTCCGTCTGCTGCGCGACAACGTGGTGGTCTACACGGGTGAAGTCGATTCGGTCAAGCGTCTCAAGGATGATGTCAAGGAAGTCAAGGAAGGTTTTGAGTGCGGTATCAAGCTCAAGAACTACAACGACATCAAGGAAGGCGATCAACTGGAGTTCTTCGATATCAAGGAAATCGCACGGACGCTGTAAGGCGAAGACGATATGGCAGCGAAGAAATCCGCCACACCCAACCGCGCTTTCAAGGTGGCCGATCAGATTCAGCGTGATCTGACGGAGTTGATCGCCCGCGAGTTGAAAGACCCGCGCGTGGGCATGGTGACGCTGCAGGGTGTGGAAGTCACTCCCGACTACGCGCATGCCAAGGTCTACTACAGCCTGCTGACTGGCGACCCCCAGCAGACGCAGGACGCCTTGACTCAAGCAGCAGGCTTTTTGCGCAGCGGGTTGTTCAAGCGCTTGCATATCCACACCGTACCTACGCTGCACTTTGTGTTCGATCGCACGCAGGAGCGTGCGGCCGACATGAACGCCTTGATCGCCAAGGCGATCTCTTCCCGCGCCAAAGAAGCGGACGAATAGACATGAATGCGCCGCGCACGAGGGTCGTCCGGCGCCCCGTGCACGGGGTGCTCCTGATCGACAAACCACTGGGCATGACCAGCAACCAGGCTTTGCAGAAGGCCAAGTGGTTGCTGCGCGCGGAAAAGGCCGGCCACACCGGCACGCTCGATCCGCTGGCCAGCGGGGTGCTGCCGCTGTGCTTTGGTGCAGCCACCAAGTTCAGCCAGTTGCAGCTGGAGGCGTCCAAGACCTACGAAGCCATTGCCCTGCTGGGCACCACCACGACCACCGGCGACGCCGAAGGCGAAGTGCTGCGGCAGTGTGCGGTCGAACCCAGCCAGATTACGCCCGAGCGCCTGGCCGCAGTGCAGCAGCAGTTCACCGGCGCCATCGTGCAGGTACCGCCGATGTACAGCGCGCTCAAGCGTGACGGCAAGGCTCTGTATGAATACGCACGCGCCGGGGTCGAAGTCGAACGCGCACCGCGTTCTGTCACGATCCATGCGTTAAAACTGACTCCAACGCATACTGACCAAGCGCAAGCAGCTATTAAAATGATAGTTTCATGCAGCAAGGGAACCTATATCCGTACGTTGGGTGAAGACATCGGCGCCGCGCTCGGTTGCGGCGCGCATCTGGTGTTTTTGCGCCGTATTGATACAGGGGGCATCGGCGTCGATCGCTGCATCACGCTGGAGCAACTCGAAGCCATGGAGGAAGGTGAGCGTCTGGCCTGCCTGGAGCCGCCCGAAGCCTTGCTGGTGCACCATGAGCGTGTCACGCTGGATGGTGAGAATGCGGGGCGCTTCCTCTCGGGACTGCGCCGCCGTGGTCCCTGGCCCGACACGCCTGCTGTGGCCGTGTTTGGTCAACAGCCCCATGCCCTGCTGGGGGTGGGTCATATCGCCGGGGGGGAGCTGGTGCCCGACAGGCTCCTGAGTCCGCTGGAAATTCAACAAATCCTGGAAAACACGCCGCGTTCACAAGCCAGCGGCATATTGGAAAAACTATGAGCAAACAAATCCGCAACATCGCCATCATTGCCCACGTGGACCATGGCAAGACCACCATGGTGGACCAGCTGCTACGCCAATCGGGTACTTTTGCCGAGCACGAAAAGGTCGTGGACACGGTGATGGACAACAACGCCATCGAGCGCGAGCGTGGTATCACCATTCTGGCCAAAAACTGCGCCGTGAGCTGGAAGGGCACCCACATCAACATCGTCGATACCCCCGGCCACGCCGACTTTGGCGGCGAGGTGGAGCGTGCGCTGTCCATGGTGGATGGTGTTGTGCTGCTCATCGATGCGCAGGAAGGCCCCATGCCGCAAACGCGCTTCGTGACGAAGAAGGCCCTGGCCCTGGGTCTCAAGCCCATCGTTGTGGTCAACAAGGTGGACAAGCCTGGCGCCAATCCGGACAAGGTGGTGAACGCCGCCTTCGACCTGTTCGACAAACTCGGGGCCACCGACGAGCAGCTTGATTTTCCTGTGGTCTACGCTTCCGGCATCAACGGCTGGACTTCGATGGAAGAGGGTACCCCGGGGGAGCAGTGGGGCCCGGACATGTCGGCTCTTTTTGAAACCGTGCTCAAGCATGTGCCTGCGCACGAGGGTGACGCCAGTGCTCCGCTGCAGCTGCAGATTTCAGCGCTCGACTTCTCCACCTTCGTCGGCCGGATCGGCGTGGGCCGCATCAACCAGGGCACCATCAAGCCGAATATGGACGTGGTCGTGATGGAGGGGCCCGACGGCAAGTCCTTCAAGGGCCGCGTCAACCAGGTGCTGACCTTCCAGGGCCTCGACCGCGTGCAGGCCACCGAAGCGGGCCCCGGCGAAATCGTCCTGATCAACGGCATTGCAGATATTGGCATTGGCGTCACGGTGACGGACACGGCGAACCCCGCACCCCTGCCCATGCTCAAGGTGGACGAGCCGACGCTGACCATGAATTTCTGCGTCAACACCAGCCCGCTCGCGGGCCGGGAAGGCAAGTTCGTCACCAGTCGCCAGCTGTGGGATCGGCTGCAGAAAGAGCTGCAGCACAACGTGGCCCTGCGCGTCAACGAGACGGATGAAGAAGGCATTTTTGAGGTCATGGGCCGGGGTGAACTGCACCTGACCATCCTGCTGGAGAACATGCGCCGGGAAGGCTACGAGATGGCAGTCTCCAAGCCGCGCGTGCTGTTCAAGGAGATCGATGGAGTGAAACACGAGCCGATTGAGCTCGTCACCGCCGACATCGAGGAAACGCATCAGGGCGGCGTGATGCAGGCCCTGGGCGAGCGCAAGGGTGAACTGGTGAACATGGAACCCGATGGCCGTGGCCGCGTGCGCCTGGAATACCGCATTCCTGCACGGGGTTTGATCGGGTTTACCAATGAGTTCCTGAACCTCACGCGCGGTTCGGGCCTCATCAGCAATATTTTCGACAGCTACGAGCCGCACAAGGGTGAAATCGGCGGCCGCAAGAACGGGGTGCTGATTTCCATGGATGACGGTGAAATTTTCACCTACGCCCTGGGCAAGCTGGATGACCGTGGCCGCATGTTCGTCAAGGCCAATGATCCGGTGTACGAGGGCATGATCGTCGGCATCCACAGCCGCGACAATGACCTGGTGGTGAACGCCACGCGCACCAAGCAGCTGACCAACTTCCGCGTCAGCGGCAAGGAAGACGCGATCAAGATCACGCCCCCCATCGATCTCACGCTGGAATACGGCGTGGAGTTCATCGAGGACGATGAGCTGGTCGAGATCACCCCCAAGTCTGTTCGCCTGCGCAAGCGCCACCTGAAGGAAAGCGACCGCAAGCGCGCCAGCCGTGAGTGACGCTGCCCAGGCGCCGCTGCCAATGCAGGCGTCTGCAGGGCTGACACATGGACGGGCCGTCTGGCTGATGGTGGCGGCCACGTTCATGTGGTCGATCGCTGGCGTGGTGACGCGCCAGTTGGAGCATGCGCGCAGTTTTGAAGTGACCTTCTGGCGCAGTGTCTTCACGCTCATCTCCCTGCTCGTCCTGCTTCCGGCGTTGCAGGGGCGCAGCGCTTTTGTGCCGTTGCGTCGCACGGGCTTGGCGCTGTGGATCTCCGGCCTGTGCTGGAGCGTGATGTTCACCGCCTTCATGGTGGGGATCACGCTGATGCCTGTTTCCAATGTGCTGGTCACCATGGCCTCGGGGCCCTTGCTCACGGCGCTGGTGGCGCGCATCTTTATCGGGCACCGCATCGCTCCCCGCACCTGGGTTGCCATCACGGTGGCCGGGCTGGGCATTGCCTGGATGTATGGGACCCAGGTGCGCGACGTGCCTCTGGTGGGCACCCTGGTCGCCCTGTGCGTGCCGCTGGCCGCTGCGGTGAACTGGACGGTGGTGCAGCACGCCCAGCGCCAGGGGCATGCGGTGGATTTGATGCCGGCCGTTCTGGTGGGCGCCGTGCTCTCCACGCTGGCCACGGCGTTCTTCGCCTGGCCTTTTGCAGCCTCTTGGCACGATTTGGCGCTGCTGGCCTTTCTGGGCCTGGTGCAGTTGGCGATTCCTTGCTTGCTGGTGGTGCGCTGCGGGCGCGTGCTCAAGGCGCCCGAGATGGCTTTGCTGGGGCTGCTGGAGGTGATTTTTGGCATCTTGCTGGCCTGGCTGGGCGCCGGAGAGCGTCCGGGGCCCGCCGTGCTGACGGGGGGCGCGCTGGTGATTGGCGCGCTGGTATTCAATGAACTCTTGGGATGGAAGGAACAGAAATGACGGAGATGACCGGTGAGGTGCTTGCGCAGATTCGTGGCCAGGTGGGCTGCATCACGCTCAATCGCCCCAAGGCCCTGAACGCCCTGTCGCTGGGCATGGTGCGGGATTTGATGACGGTGCTGCTGGAGTGGCAGCGCAACCCGGCCGTGCTGGCCGTGGCGATCCGGGGCAGCAACAAGGAGGGTGTGTTTGGCGCCTTCTGCGCGGGCGGCGACATCCGCTTTTTGCACCAGGCCGGCAGCAGCGGCAACCCTGAGATCGAGGATTTCTTTACCGAGGAATACGCGCTCAACCACCTGATTCACAACTATGGCAAGCCCTACATCGCTTTCATGGACGGCATCGTCATGGGCGGCGGCATGGGCATCAGCCAGGGTGCGGCGCTGCGTGTGGTGACTGGGCGCACCAAGATGGCCATGCCCGAGACCGCGATTGGTTTGTTTCCCGATGTCGGCGGTGGCTATTTTCTCTCACGCTGCCCTGGCCATGTGGGCGAGTGGCTGGCGCTGACGGGTGACACCATCGGTGCCGGTGATGCCATTGCGGTTGGTCTGGCCGATGGGTGCTTGCCGGTCGAACAGCTCACCCCCGTGTGGGACGCGCTGGGTGCGCAGACGTTTGCCGATGGTGCGGCGGTGCAGTCGTTTGTTGCTTCTCAATTGATAGCTGATAGCGCCCGTCTGCAAAGCGTTAGAGACCAAATTGATCACTATTTTTCGATGGACAGCGTGGACGCCATCGTGAAAGCCTTGGAGGCTGCTGACGACGAATGGGCACGCGCCACGGCTGCGACACTGCGCAAACGCTCGCCGTTGATGCTGAACGTGGTGCTGGAGCAGATCCGCCGTGCGCGCGGCATGGGCCTGGCCGCCGACTTGCGCATGGAGCGCGACATGGTGCGCCATTGCTTCTTCCTGCGCCCCGGCCAGAGCGAGACGGTGGAGGGTATTCGTGCGCTGGCGGTGGACAAGGACCACGCGCCGAAGTGGAGCCCTGCCCGCATCGAAGACGTTACGCCCGACATGGTGGCGCCGTTTTTTGTGAGCCCCTGGCCAGTGCACGCGCATCCGCTGGCGTCGCTGGGCTGATTGCTGGAATGGCTGCCGGGGTTGCAGCACTGCGACCCTGGTGTACTGCCGCTACGGCTGCAACTGCGGATACACCGCCGTGGCCAGTTCCAGCAGCTCGGTGCGCGTCAGCTGGCCGCTCAGCGCATAGCCAAACCCAGCGTCGGTCCAGTAAAAGCCGGGAACCGGGCCTTCCTGCGTGAACTGAAAGGCCGTGGTCATCGGCGTCGGCTGTGCTGGCAGCGACGCAGGGGCCTTGCTGTTCTCCGTCGGGGCTGTCGCAGCAGGTGTGAGGGCTCCCAAATACAGCGTGATGCGCTGGCCTGTGCCGTTCTGGTACATGAACTGGGCCCGCGCACCGAGTTCGCCTGGCAGCAACCTGCCGCCCACCAGCTCATAACCCTGGGCGCCGAGCGCTGGCACCTTGAGCGGTCGGTTCAGCCGCTTGGACAGCCACTGCACGAGATGATCCTGCTGCGCCGCAGTGACCTCCACGGGGTGCCGCACCTCGGGCTGGTACACCGCGTGGGCCACCGATGCTTGCTGGGCAAAACGCTGTACCGGTGTGGATACCCCGGGGGCGAGCAGCGCGGCATTGCCAGCGAGTGTTTCAACGGGCCCATGGGGCCATTGGCTGCGCCCGGTCCAACCCAGCACAAATGCCGCCACCACCGACGCAGCGACGCCGCCCCAGCGCCACCACTGCGTCTGCCGATTCCTGCGGCCCGTGGCGCGCAGTGCCGCAGCAACCAAGGCGTCCGGCACAGGGGCCCGCAGCAAGTCCTGGTGCAGCGCATGCAGCCGGTCCCGCTGGGTTTGCCAGTGCGCAATGGTGTCCATGGCACTTTGGTCGCCCTGCAGCTGCTCGTGCAAGGCGGCAGCATCATCCGCTGGCAGTTGGCCGTCCACCAGCGCGTGCCAGCGTGTGGTCTCTTCTGCTGCGCTGGGCGAAGGAGTGTGGTGTCGTGTGGCCATGGTCGTGCTGCTGCTTGGGGGCATCGTCATTTGAGGCGGCGCAGTGCGGGCGGAGCGCCCGCTGCTGCGGACGCTGTGTCGGCGGGCGGTGAAAAGGCTGCGGGGGCGGGTGTGCGTTCCATCAACGCACGCAACCGTGTGCGTGCCCGGGACAGGCGTGACATGACGGTGCCTATCGGAATGTCCAGAATGCGCGCGGTGTCTTCGTAGCTCATGTCCTCCATCGCCACAAGCAGCAAGACGGCCCGCTGATCGGCGGGCAGGTGCAGCAGGCAGCGTTCCAGATCCAGTGCGTCATCCGACGGCCCTGAGGAGCCAGGCAGCTGGTCTTGCAGGTCTTCTATATCCAGTGGCGCCAGTGCGGGCAAAGCGCGGCGCTGGTTGAGGTAGAGGTTGTGCATCAACGTGAACAGCCAAGCGCGCAGGTCGCTGTCCGTGCGCCACAGCAGCCACTTGCTGCAGGCGCGTTCCAGAGTGTCCTGCACCAGGTCATCGGCCGCCCAGGCGTCGCCCGTCAGTGCCCGCGCATAACGGCGAAGGCCTGGCAGCTGTTCGACGACCTGGGTGCGGTTCATGCGGTGATGGTGAACACGTCAAGCAATACTCAGGGGCGGGCGGTGCGCCAGACCTGGTTCACTCCCTCGCCGCTCTTCTCGCCGGGCTTGGTGTCCTTGGCCCAGTAGTACAGCGGCTTGCCTTTGTAGGCCAGCTGGGTCTTGCCGTCGTCGCGCGTCACGATGCTGTAGTCGCCACCAGGGGCCTTGTCGGCCATCAGTGGAGGCCAGTTGGTGGCGCAGGGGCCATTGCAAACCGATTTGCCGCTGCCTGCTGCATCACGGTCGAACGTGTAGAGCGTCATGCCGCCTGCGCCGACAAGCACACCGTCCATGGTTTTGACGGGGCCATCGGCGGCCATGGTGGAGCAGCCCGCAATGGCAACAAGCGCGGCGAGGGACAACAGGGTCTTTTTCATGGTTTCTCCAGGTGGAAAAGGAACTGCAGGAAACGGCACATGCCGCCTTGCACCTCCACAAACACAGGGGCCCCCTGGTTTATTCCGCCGCGCATGAAAAATTCCCCGGCCCGCCAGGCTTTTGGCCTGCGCGCCACTCACCGCCCACGAAACTTGGTCGGCGCAGGCCAGCGCCGCTGTGCAAGGGCCGCCCCGCCGCGTTGGGGGTGTCCCTCTTTCGGGGGGAAGGCGTGCAGCGACTTAGCGGGTTACCTGTGCCTGCTCTTCATCGCCCGCTCCACCTCGCGTTTTCCTTCGCGGTCCTTGATGGTGTCCCGTTTGTCGTGCTCGGCCTTTCCTTTGGCCAGCGCGATCTCGCACTTCACCAGACCGTTCTTCCAGTGCAGGTTCAGCGGCACCAGCGTATAGCCTTTTTGCTCCACCTTGCCGATGAGCCGTTTGATCTCTTCCTTGTGCAGCAGCAGTTTTTTCGTACGTGCCGCTTCGGGGCTGACGTGGGTGGAGGCGGTCTTGAGCGCATTGATCTGGCAGCCGATCAGATACAGTTCGCCATCGCGGATGACCACGTAGCCATCGGTCAGTTGCACCTTTCCTTCGCGCAGCGCCTTCACTTCCCAGCCTTGCAGCACCATGCCCGCCTCGTGGCGTTCTTCGAAGAAATAGTTGTAGGCCGCTTTTTTATTGTCGGCAATGCGGGAGGATGTATCGGGTTTCTTGGCCATCGGAAATAGGTGCGTCGGAAGCCGGGAGATCAGAGCTCTCCCTACAATTGCAACCATCGCGCAGCAGCGATTCTAGGGCGTCGTGCCATCCACGCGGCCTCTGCCTGTCTTTTGTCCGCATCCAGCGCCTGCATGAAAACCGTCAACAAGTCTGTCCTGATCTGGTACAGCCCAGAAGAAATGTTCAACCTGGTGACCGGGGTGGATCAGTATCCGCTGTTTCTTCCCTGGTGTGACCGAGCGCGTGTGCTGGAGAGGGACGATGGGGGCATGCTGGCCGAGGTGGGGATTTCGCTCAGTGGCATCCGCCAAACCTTTGTGACCCGTAATCTGCATGACCCTGGGCGGCGCGTGCAGATGAAACTGGTCAAGGGCCCCTTTTCGCGCCTGGACGGCGACTGGCATTTTCATGAAGTGGGCGATGGCAGCCAGCGCGCTTCCCGGGTTGAATTGCAATTGAATTACGGCTTTGACAGTGCGCCCCTGGCGGCATTGGTGGGCCCGGTGTTTGACCGCATTGCCGGCAGCATGGTCGATGCGTTTGTCAAACGGGCCGAGCAGGTCTATGGCTGATCGGGATAGTGCTCCGGCCGATTTTCAGATCATCGTTGTCGCATCGGTGGCGCGGGGCGTATGGCGGGAATGCGTCGTTACCGTGCCGCAGGGTGCAACCGTGGCAGATGCCTTGGCTGCCAGCAGTCAACAGGGTCTGACGCTCTGGCCGGGTGCGGCGTGCGGTGTGTGGGGGCGTGTGGTGGGACTGGACTGGGTGCTGCGCGCCGGTGATCGCGTGGAGATGTACCGTCCACTCACAGTGGACCCCAAGACGGCCCGGCGACAGCGTTTTGCGCGCCAGGGTGTCCGCGCCACGGGTCTGTTTTCCAGGCAAAGACCTGGGGGCAAGGCAGGCTACTGATGGCGGGCGCCCCAGGTTTCAGCGCTTGCAGTCAGCGTCAATGATGCCTTGAACGCGTTTGATCTCGGCATTGCGTCCGGCCTCATCAAGGAAGACGCGCTCACCTTGCGCATTGGTCTGTTTCATGGGGGTGCCAGATTCCAGGCCGGCCTTGGCCTGCTGCGCACGCTTGCAGTTGTCTGCACGGGCGGCAGCCTGCTTGGCCTCCTGGGCTTTCCTTTTGGCAGCTTCTTCGGCTTCGGCCTGGGCCTTTTTCTTCTCTAGCTCCTTGTCCTTGCCACTTGCGACCGGCGCACTGGCAGGCTTGGCCGTCGCAGGGGCTGCTGCAGTGGCACCGGGCTCTTCGGCTGTGTCTGCCGGTGCGGTACGCGCCGCCGGAACAAAGCGGGGCTGCTTGAGGATCTTGTCCTGCGCAATGTCCTGTGGGGGCGGGCGGTCGCTGAAAACCTTTCGCCCATCCTTGTCGAGCCATTGCCACTGGGCCATGGCCCCTGCAGACCAGAAGCAGGCCAGAGCCACCAGAAGGTATTTGTGCAATTTCATGCGCCAAGTTTATCCCTGAGCGCCACGATCGGGGTAACCCCTTGTCACGGGTACAATCTCTCTTTTGGAGCTTTCTCATGCGCCTTCTCGGAAAAGCGCTCACCTTCGACGATGTGTTGTTGGTGCCCGCGTACTCCCAGGTCCTGCCAAAGGACACGTCCCTCGCGACGAAACTCTCCCGTAACATCCAGTTGAACCTGCCGCTCGTGTCTGCCGCCATGGACACCGTGACAGAGGCGCGCCTGGCGATCGCCATTGCGCAGGAGGGCGGCATCGGCATCGTGCACAAGAACCTTACCCCACAAGAGCAGGCTGCCCATGTGGCCAAGGTCAAGCGCTACGAATCCGGCGTGCTGCGCGACCCGGTCGTCATCACCCCAGAACACACAGTGCTGCAGGTGCTGCAATTGTCCGAGCAGCTGGGTATTTCGGGCTTTCCGGTGTGCGATGGCGGCAAGGTGGTCGGCATCGTTACCGGTCGTGACCTGCGCTTCGAGACGCGTTATGACGTCAAGGTGCACCAGATCATGACGCCACGCGAAAAGCTCATTACCGTCAACGAAAAGGAAGGCACCACGCCTGCCGAAGCCAAGGCGCTGCTCAATAAGCACAAGCTCGAACGCATCCTGGTGGTGAATGATGCCTTTGAGCTCAAGGGCCTGATCACGGTGAAGGACATCACCAAGCAGACCAGCTTTCCCAATGCCGCGCGCGATGCCTCGGGCCGCTTGCGTGTGGGCGCGGCGGTGGGTGTCGGCGAGGGCACGGAAGAACGTGTCGAGGCGCTCGTCAAAGCGGGAGTCGATGCCATCGTGGTGGATACGGCGCACGGCCACAGCAAGGGCGTAATCGACCGCGTGCGTTGGGTCAAGCAGAACTACCCGCAGGTCGATGTGATTGGCGGCAACATCGCCACTGGTGCCGCAGCGCTGGCATTGGTGGAGGCAGGGGCTGATGCTGTCAAGGTGGGTATTGGCCCCGGTTCGATCTGCACCACCCGTATCGTCGCCGGTGTGGGTGTGCCGCAGATCATGGCCGTCGATAGCGTGGCTACGGCCCTCAAGGGCACGGGTGTGCCCTTGATCGCCGACGGTGGCGTGCGCTACAGCGGCGATATCGCCAAGGCCCTGGCGGCAGGCGCCAGCACCATCATGATGGGCGGTATGTTTGCCGGCACCGAGGAAGCGCCCGGTGAAGTGATCCTGTTCCAGGGGCGCAGCTACAAGAGCTACCGTGGCATGGGCAGCATCGGTGCCATGCAGCAGGGCAGTGCGGACCGTTACTTCCAGGAGTCGAGCACTGGCAACCCCAATGCAGACAAGCTGGTGCCAGAGGGCATCGAGGGCCGTGTACCCTACAAGGGCTCCATGGTCTCCATCGTTTACCAAATGGCCGGGGGCGTACGCGCTGCCATGGGCTACTGTGGTTGCGCCAGCATTGAAGACATGAACAACAAGGCCGAGTTTGTCGAAATCACGACGGCCGGCATCCGTGAAAGCCACGTGCACGACGTGCAGATCACGAAGGAAGCGCCCAACTACCGCGCTGACTGACGCAGCAGCCTCGCAGGCCCGAACCCCTGTGCGGTGTTCGGGCCTTTGTCTTTTCCCCCTGTCGCCTGCCATGCAACACCAGAAAATTCTCATTCTCGATTTCGGCTCCCAAGTCACCCAGCTCATTGCCCGCCGCGTGCGTGAGGCCCATGTTTATTGTGAGGTACATCCTTGCGATGTGACCGATGAATGGGTGCGTGAATACGCCAAGGATGGCGCGCTGAAAGGTGTGATCCTTTCTGGAAGCCATGCCAGCGTCTATGAGGAAACCACCGACAAGGCTCCGCAGGCTGTTTTTGAACTGGGTATTCCGGTGCTGGGTATCTGCTACGGCATGCAGACCATGGCGCACCAGCTGGGTGGCAAGGTCGAAGGCGGTCACCAGCGTGAGTTCGGCTTTGCCGCTGTGCGCGCGCGCGGCCACACCGCGCTGCTCAAGGACATCGCTGACTTCACCACCCCCGAAGGCCATGGCATGCTCAACGTGTGGATGAGTCACGGCGACAAGGTGACCGAGCTGCCTCCAGGCTTCAAGCTCATGGCCTCGACCTCCAGCTGCCCTATCGCGGGCATGGCCGACGAGGACCGGCGCTTCTACGCCGTGCAGTTTCACCCCGAAGTCACGCACACCGTGCAGGGCCGGGCGCTGCTTGACCGGTTTGTGCTCGGCATCTGCGGTACCAACCCCGATTGGGTGATGCGGGACCACATCGCCGAAGCCGTAGAGCAAATTCGTCAGCAGGTGGGTGACGAGGAGGTGATCCTGGGGCTTTCGGGCGGCGTCGATTCATCTGTAGCCGCTGCACTGATCCATCGCGCCATAGGCGATCAGCTCACCTGCGTGTTCGTGGACCATGGCCTCCTGCGCCAGAGCGAGGGCGATATGGTCATGGACATGTTCGTCGGCAAGCTGCACGCCAAGGTCATCCGAGTGGACGCCAGTGACTTGTTCCTGGGCAAGTTGGCGGGCGTCAGCGAGCCCGAGCAAAAGCGCAAGATCATTGGCGGTCTGTTTGTCGACGTGTTCAAGCAGGAAGCCGCCAAGCTCAAGGGCGATGGCGCCAAGGGGGCCAAGTGGCTGGCCCAGGGCACCATCTACCCCGATGTGATCGAATCCGGTGGCGCCAAGAGCAAAAAGGCTGTCACCATCAAGAGCCACCACAACGTGGGCGGCCTGCCGGAGCAACTGGGTCTGAAGTTGCTGGAACCCCTGCGCGACCTGTTCAAGGACGAAGTGCGCGAACTGGGTGTGGCCCTGGGCCTGCCGCCCGAGATGGTCTACCGCCACCCCTTCCCAGGCCCCGGCCTGGGTGTGCGCATCCTGGGCGAGGTGAAGAAAGAGTACGCCGACCTGCTGCGCCGCGCCGACGCGATCTTCATCGAAGAGCTGCGCAACTTTACCGACGAAGCCACCGGCAGGACCTGGTACGACCTTACCAGCCAGGCTTTCACCGTGTTCCTGCCCGTCAAGAGCGTGGGCGTGATGGGTGATGGCCGCACCTACGACTATGTGGTGGCCTTGCGTGCCGTGCAGACCAGTGATTTCATGACCGCCGACTGGGCAGAATTGCCCTATGCGCTGCTCAAGAAGGTCTCTGGTCGCATCATCAACGAGGTGCGCGGCATCAA
>JAMLIQ010000052.1 GCA_023954095.1 Burkholderiaceae bacterium
ACCGACCGCAAGCGTGCCGCCCAGGAGATCGAACGCCTGGCGTTCTACGACGCGCTCACCCAGCTGCCCAACCGGCGCCTGCTGCTCGACCGCCTGCAGCGCCTGGTGCTCAGCAGCCAGCGCACCCACCAGCACGGCGCCCTCTTGTTCATCGACCTGGACAACTTCAAGGACCTCAACGACACCCTGGGCCACGACGTGGGCGACCAGCTCCTGACCCAGGTGGCCGAACGCCTGGTGCGCAGCGTGCGCGAATGCGACACCGTCGCGCGCTTTGGCGGCGACGAATTCGTCATCCTGCTCGAAGGCCTGGACACCGACACCGACCACGCCGCCCGCCAGGCCGAAGCCGTGGCCCGCAAGCTGCTCCTGGCCCTCAACACCCCCTTCGAGCTGGCAGGCCAGCAGCACTACAGCACCCCCAGCATCGGCCTGACCCTCTTTGGCCAGGAACGCCAGAGCGTGGACGAACTGCTCAAACGCGCAGACCTGGCCATGTACGAAGCCAAAGCCGCCGGACGCAACACCCACCGCTTCTTCGACCCCGGCATGCAGCAAGCCCTGCACGAGCGCTCCAGCCTGGAAGCCGACCTGCGCCAGGGCCTGCAGCGCGGCGAATTCCATGTGCACTACCAGGCCGTCGTCGACCACCAGGGCCACATCAAGGGCGCCGAAGCCCTGGCGCGCTGGAACCACCCCGAACGCGGCGCCATTCCGCCGATCGAATTCATCCCCCTGGCCGAACAGACCGGCCTCATCCTGCCGCTGGGCCAGCACATCCTGCACACCGCCTGCCAGCAGCTCGTGCGCTGGGCGCTCACCCCGGAGACCGCCCACCTGAGCGTGGCCGTCAACGTCAGCGCCCGGCAATTTCGCCAACCCGACTTTGCCGCGCAGGTGCTGCACACCCTGCGCGAGACCGGCGCCAACCCGAGGCGCCTGAAACTCGAGCTGACCGAAAGCCTGCTGCTGGGCGACATCGAAGACACCATAGGGCGCATGGTGCAGCTCAAGCGCGAAGGCGTGGGCTTCGCGCTGGACGATTTTGGCACCGGGTACTCCAGCCTGGGCTACCTCAAACGCCTGCCGCTCGACCAGGTCAAGATCGACCGGGGCTTTGTGCGCGACGTGCTGACCGACCCGAACGATGCGGCCATCGTGCGCACCATTCTGGCGCTGGCGCAAAGCCTGGACCTGGACGTGGTGGCCGAAGGGGTGGAGACGGCGGGGCAGCTGGGCTTCTTGCGGCTGCATGGCTGCGAGCAGTTCCAGGGGTTCCTGTTTGGGCGGCCCGGGCCGGTGGAGGTGTTCGAGCTGGAGCACTGCCGCCATTCGTCGCCGCATTTCGAGCCCGGGTTCTGACCGGGTGTGGGCACAATCCAGGCATGAACAAACAGGTATTGATCGCCGGTGGCGGTATCGGCGGGCTGGCCGCTGCGCTGGGCGCGGCGCGCGCCGGTTGGGAGGTGCGCCTGTACGAGCGCGCCGCCGCGTTTTCTGAAGTCGGCGCGGGTGTGCAGCTGGGGCCCAACGCCGTGCGCCGCCTGCAGGCCTGGGGGCTGCAAAAACCGCTGCAGGCAGTGGCCGCCTTTCCAGGCCAGCTGCAGGTGCGCAGCGCCCGCCACGGGGGCATGCTGGCCACCCTGCCCCTGGGCGCCGAGATGGTTGCACGCTACGGCGCGGCCTACGCCACCATCCACCGGGCTGACCTGCATGGCCTGCTGCATGGCGCTGTGCGCGATTGCGCCACGGTGCAGCTCCACCTGGGACGCGCCATTGCACAGCATGCCGAGTCGGAAGGTGCCATCCAGGTGCGCCTGGCCGACGGCAAGGAAGTCGAGGGCGATGCCCTGGTAGGCGCCGACGGCCTGTGGAGCCGCACCCGCACGCAACTGCTGGGCGATGGCGCGCCACGCCCCACCGGCCACCTGGCCTACCGCGCCCTGGTGCCGCAGGCCGCCTTGCCGCAGCCGTTGCGCAGCACCCAGGTCACCGCCTGGCTGGGGCCGCGCCTGCACGCGGTGCACTACCCCGTGCGCCGGGGTGAGCTGCTCAACCTGGTGGTGATCGTGCACGGCCCGGCACCGCAAGATCTGGAAGGCTGGGACCATGCCGCCAATGCCGCTGATCTTGAAACCGTGCTGGCCGGCACCTGCACCGCGCTGCAGGACACGGTGCGCAGCGTGGCCGCTGCAGGCCATGGCTGGCGCCTGTGGCCCCTGTGCGACCGCGCGCCCCTGGACAGCGCCGCGCAGATGGCCCAGGGCCTGGTCGCCTTGCTGGGAGACGCCGCCCACCCCATGCCGCCCTACCTGGCCCAGGGTGCAGGCATGGCCATTGAAGACGCCGCGCAGCTGCAGCGCGCCCTGGCCATGCACGACATGGACGTGCCGCTGCGCCTGCGCCGCTACGCCCTCAACCGCTGGGAGCGCGCAGGGCGCGTGCAGGCGCGCTCGCAGCGCAACGGGCGCATCTTCCACGCCACCGGCCCGGTGCGCTGGGCGCGCGACCTGTCCCTGCGCCTGCTGGGCGAGCGCCTGCTGGATGTGCCCTGGCTGTACCGGGGCGACGGCTCGAATGCAAGCGCTCTCTGATAGCTATTGAATTAATAGCTTGTGACGCTTGATGGGTAAGCGCTGGAGGCTGTTTTTATGTATCTTTCCCGGCCCTTAACGGGCAGTCTGCCGCCACGCGTTCGGCCAGCGTCTGGCGCAGCGCCTGCAGTGCGGCGATGCGGGTGTCGATCTCCAGCAGTTTCATCGACAGCACCTGCGCCAGTGCAGGGCCGGGCTCGGGCGCGTCCCAGATGCCGGGCAGGCGGTCGCCGATTTCGGCCAGCGTAAACCCGAGCTGCTGCGCCGTACGGATGTACTGCACCAGCGCCACCGCCTCGGCAGGGTAGTCGCGGTAGCCGTTGCCCAGGCGCCGTGCGCGGATCAGCCCCTGCTGTTCATAGAAGCGCAGCGCCTCGCGGCTCAGGCCGGAAGCGGCGGCCAGTTCTCCGATCAGCATGGAAAAGTCCTTTGTCAAAAAGCGCTTGACCCTGAAGCGTACTTCAGGGTGGAAGCTCAGGGCTTCGTTCACTCCGGATTTTTTCTGCCATGGCCTTTCCCGCCTTTTCCTCCCCGCATTACCTGCGCATCGTGCGCGCCAGCGCCTGGTACGACCTGCTCGTGACCTGGCCCTTCGCACTGCCATGGACTTTCGCCTGGGTCTACGCCCAGCTCGGCATGCTTGCATACGGCCTGGGTTTGCCCGGCACCCTGCATCCACTCGATTCCACACACCTGCTGCTGGCCAACCTGCTGGGCTCGGTGGTCGTGGTGTGGTCCATCGCGCGTATCGCCGCGCCCTCGCTGCTGCTGGGGCGGCTCGATGGCGTTGCGCGTTTTCTGTTTGCTGCCTGGCAGGTGTATGCCGTGGCACACGGGGCCAGCGCGGTGGTGCTGGGGTTCACCCTGTTCGAATTGCTGTTTGGCGTGCTGCAGTGGTGGCGCGTAGGGCCCCAGCGCCAGGCGCCCCTCAGCGCGCTGGCGCCGGCAGGCCTCTGAATGCCAGCAGCCCCGCTGCCAGCAGGCCTGCA
Source organism: Burkholderiaceae bacterium (assembly GCA_023954095.1). GTDB lineage: Bacteria > Pseudomonadota > Gammaproteobacteria > Burkholderiales > Burkholderiaceae_C > Simplicispira. The sequence goes on from JAMLIQ010000052.1 coordinate 3,584, forward strand.
ATGGTCAGCATCACCACCCCATACGGGTCCGCGCCGCGTTGCGCGGCCACCGAGGCGGCCACGCCGGTCACCCACTGCATCAAGGCCACGCCCATGAACAGGGCCATGGTGAACACCGCCATGGCGCGCCCCGTCATGGCCGCCGGGTAGGCGCTGCGCACGTCGGCGTACTGCAACACCATGTAGCCCGAGAGTATGCCGACGGCAATGGCGCAGCCCACATCCACCCAGGGCAGGCCCAGCAGCGCCAGCACCAGAAACAGGCCGATCAGCACCAGCGTGCAGCCCACCAGCCAGCGGCGGCGGCGTGCAGGGCCAGGGTCCAGCCGGCCAAACAGAGCCGGGGTGAACAGCGACACCAGCGACACCACCAGCGCCACGTTGCCGCTTTGCACCAGCGAATAGCCATGCCGCTCGATCAGCAGCGGCCCCAGCCACAGCCCGCGCAGCGACAAAAAGGAGGCATAGGTCACCAGCCCCAGCAGCATGATGCCCGCTGTGTGGGGCAACAGGAACAGCGCGCCAAAGCCTCGCACCGCCGCGCCCAGCGACTCGCGCGGCGCGGTTTGCGGAGGCTGCGGCGGTTCGTGCACCTTCCAGAAAATCAGCAGCCAGGCCAGCAGCGACAGCCCCGCCAGCAGGCCAAAGCCGGTGCGCCACGAGCCCTGCTGCACCACCCAGGCCAGCGGCGTCCCCGTGAACAGCATGCCCAGTCCGCCCAGGCCCATGGCTATCCCCGACACGGCAGCAAACGCATGCGCAGGAAAGTAGCGTGCAATGAACACCGTGCACACCAGAAAGGCCGGTGCGCAGCCTACGCCGATCAGCACCTGGCCCAGCAGCACGGTGCCGTAGCCCGGCGCCAGCGCCGACAGTAGCGAGCCTACCACCGTGAGCGGAAACGCCGTGAGCAGTGTGCGCCGCAGGCCATACAGGTCGATCCCCACCCCCATGAACAGCTGCGTGGTGCCGAACGCAAAAGCAAAAGCCCCCGCAAACAGCCCCAGCGCCTGGGCCGACAGCCCGAACTCTGCACGCAGCCCCGTGGCAATGATGGCGGTGATGGTGCGGAACGCCTGGCTGAGCGCAAAGCCCGTGATCAGCACCAGCAGCACGCCCCAGGCCGTGCGGGGCGTGAGTGCCGGGGCGGGGGCGGCGGGAAGGGTGGGGTGTGTCAAGCGGGGATGCTCCGGCGCGTTGGTGGTGGGCCTGTCGGGTGCGGCATGAGCAGGGTACACGCCTTCCGCATGCCAGGGTGTCGCCTGGGAGCATGTCGGCTACTTGCGCGCCGACGCACCGCCGTGGAATGCAGAATCGCATGCATGCAATAGTGCCTGCTCTCCTTGATCCAGGGCAAAAAAATAAATCTATAGCCGATCGATTTTCAGACCATACAGAGTTCAGAAAAACTTTGATCTTCGGGAGATATAATCGCCGCGATCAAAAATGCGGGTGTGTTTGCCGGAGAGTGCACGACGCCATACCAGTATGGCATCGCTGCGAGGAGGAGAGGTGGGTATGTCCTGCATGAGATTATTTCTTGATGCATATTCGTTGCGAAAATCAATATGAAAAAAATCCTGCTTCTGTTGGCGCTGCTGGCGGCCTATTATGCGCATGCACGTTTCTCTTTCTCTGAACCCCGCGTGGCAACATGGCTCATGGGCCATGAAAACAAAGCAATGTCAGGAAACACTGCTGCCTGTGACGATTATTCCGATAACCTGGAAGTTACTTTAACGGCACAAGGACGCAGTGGCAGGTGGGAGGTGGAAGGCGGTAAAGATGAAATGTGCGGCTATCTGAAGCAGGCGGCCGCTGCATTTACGGTGTTGCAGGCATCGACAAACTCTGAGTTTTCGGACTTCAAAATATTGCCGTCCGGTTTTCCTTGGAATAGGGCGCGTGTCACATACCGTCAACTCACGCATATCAATGTGAGTGGCATGCCTCCAATGACGATCAAGAGTGATGACTCGCTTATTTTGGCTCGGACAATTTCAGGCTTAAAGATCCAAAAGATCGAGTCGCAATCGACTGGCGGGTTGTAATTGCCGCATCCCGGATGATTGCATAGGCCCCTGCATGGCCAGAAGCGATCATTCCAGGTGAATGTCCCCGCAACGCTGCCACTGCGCTCCAGAAAACCCTTCACCCCGGCGCCCGATACACCAGCACCTTGAGCGCCCGCGCCGGTGACACGTCGGCAAATACCGCCGGATTGGCCACGCGCTCCACAAACACCAGCTCAGGCGCCAGTGTCTGCATCTGGTCCTGCAGAAAGGCGCAGTCCAGCTCGGGGGCGTTCAGGCACAGCAGGGCGTGGCCGTGCGGGGCCAGCAGGTCGGGCAGGCGGCGCAGCAGGCGGGCGTAGTCCTTGGTGGCGATGAAGCTGCCCTTCTGGTAGCTGGGCGGGTCGATGATGGCCAGGTCATACGGCCCGCTGCGCGTGATCTTGCCCCAGGTGCTGAAGATGTCGTGTGCCAGAAAACTTGCGCCCGCCGCCAGGCCATTGAGCTGGTGGTTCTGCTGCCCGGTGGCAATGGCCCCGCGCGCCATGTCCACGTTCACCACCTGCCGGGCGCCTGCCTGCAGCGCCACCACCGAAAAGGCGCAGGTGTAGGCAAAGAGGTTGAGCACTTTCACCCCGCGCCGTTCGCCTTGCCGGGCCGCCACATGCGTGTGCACCCAGCGGCGGCCCTCGGCCATGTCGAGGAACAGGCCGTGGTTCTGGCCCCGCAGCACGTGCACCCGAAAACGCGCGCCATCCTCGGTGACCACATGCGGTTCGGGCACGCTGCCCGCCATCAGCCGGGTGTCGGTCTGGCCCTCGTGGCGGCATTGGTAGACCCAGTTCAGCGGCGTGCCGGGGGCCAGTTGCTGCCAGCGGGCCGCCAGGGCTGCGCCTGCGCTGGACAGGGCTTCTTCGGTGACCGGCTGGAAGCTGGTCAGCACCCACACGGGGGGGAAGGCGTCCAGCGCCCAGTGCTCGCAGCCGGGGTGCAGCCCGCCCCGGCCATGGAAGATGCGCTGGGCGTCGGTGGGCATTTCCATCGTGGCGATGGTGTTCAGCAAGGCATGCATGGGGTGTCGGGCATTGGAGGGGCGAAGGAAGGAGTGTAGGCAGTGCCGCCGGAGGCGCGCGGCCTTGATCCAACGCAAGAACCGATGGCACGGCCCGATGGCGTGCCGTGCGATGGCGCCTGAGGGGCTGGGCAGGGCGCGGGTGCAGGCGTACAATTCTTTAATGCGAATTGTTATTATTTAGTAATCATGGAAGCATTGATGGCGATGGATGCACCGTGCGCGGCGGGCGAGGCGGGCAGCGGCCTGGCCGATTTGCCGCTGCGCACCGACGCCTGGGTGGTGGGCCTGCGCATGGAGGCGGCCGAGCACGATGGTGACTTATTGCTGCGCCTGCTGGAGATTGGCTTCTTGCCCGGCGAGCGTGTGCGCGTGGTGGCGCGCGCCTTTCCCGTGGGCGATCCGGTGGCCGTGCGCGTGGGCCGCAGCACTTTTGCGCTGCGCCGCCGCGAGGCCGCGCTGGTGCGCATCAGCACCACACCCCCTGCGCAGGGGGCCGCCGCATGAGTGCCGCCGCAGCCGCCCCCATGCGCCTGGCCTTGCTGGGCCACCCCAACAGCGGCAAGACGGCGCTGTTCAACCTGTTGACCGGCAGCCGCCAGAAGGTAGCCAACTATGCCGGTGTGACGGTCGAGCGCAAAGAGGGCCAGCTCACCACGCCCTCGGGCCACCAGGTGCGCGTGCTCGATCTGCCCGGCGCCTACAGTCTCAATGCCCTCAGCGCCGACGAGGCCGTGACCCGCGATGTCATCACGGGGCAGCGCGCTGGTGAATCGGCCCCCGACCTGCTGGTGTGCGTGGTGAACGCCGCCAACCTGCAGCTGGGCCTGCGCATGGTGCTTGAATCCCGTGCCATGGGCCTGCCCATGGTGATGGCCCTGAACATGAGCGATGCCGCCCGCCGCGCGGGGATCGCCATTGATCGCGAGCTGCTGTCGGCCGAACTGGGCATGCCGGTGGTCGAGACCGTGGGCATCCAGCAGGGCGGGGCGCAGGAACTGCTGCAATGGCTCGATGACTGGCGCCCCGATGCCTCCGTGCAGGCCCGGCCCTGGGAGGCGCAAGGTCCCGCCCAGGTGCTGCGCACCCAGCAGGAGGCGCGCCGCATCCTGCGCCTGGCCGTGCGCGAACCCGAAGGCCTGCTGCGCGTGGACGACGCCATCGACAGCGTGGTGCTGCACCCGCTGTGGGGCATGCTGCTGCTGGCGGGCACCATGTTCCTGATGTTTCAGGCCGTGTTCAGTTGGGCAGCGGTGCCCATGGATGCCATCACCGGCACCGTCGATGCCCTGGGCCAGTGGCTGCAGGCCCATTTGCCCGAGGGCGCGCTGCGCAGCCTGCTGGTGGATGGCATCGTCGCGGGCGTGGGCGGCGTGCTGGTGTTTCTGCCGCAGATTCTGATTCTGTTCTTCTTCATCCTGGCGCTCGAAGACTCGGGCTACCTGCCGCGCGCGGCCTTTCTGCTGGACCGGATCATGGGCACGGTGGGGCTGTCGGGGCGCTCGTTCATCCCGCTGCTGTCGAGCTTTGCCTGCGCCATCCCCGGCATCATGGCGACCCGCACCATCACGCACTGGCGCGAGCGGCTGGTGACCATCATGATCGCACCGCTCATGACCTGCTCGGCCCGCCTGCCGGTGTATGCCCTGCTGATCGCCTCCTTCATCCCCGATCGCACGGTGGGCGGCCTGTTCAACCTGCAGGGGCTGGTGATGTTTGCGCTGTACATGGGCGGCATCCTGGGCGCGATGGCAGTGGCGGCCGTGCTCAAGATCTGGCGCGGCAAGGTGCGGCCCTCGCCTCTGCTGATGGAACTGCCCCCCTACCGCGTGCCCAGCGTGCGCAACCTGGGTCTGGGGCTGTACGAGCGCGCCGCCATTTTTCTCAAGCGCGTGGGCGGCATCATCCTGGCGCTGACCGTGCTGCTGTGGTTTCTGTCCACCTACCCGGCGCCGCCCGACGGTGCGACCGGCCCCGCCATCCAGTACAGCATGGCCGGACAACTGGGCCGCATGCTGGAGCATGTGTTTGCCCCGCTGGGCTTCAACTGGCAGATTTCCATCGCCCTGGTGCCCGGCATGGCCGCCCGCGAGGTGGTGGTGGGGGCGCTGGGCACGGTGTATGCGCTGTCGGCTACGGGCGACGATGTGGCGGCCCAGTTGGCTCCCCTGATTGCGCAGCAATGGTCCCTGGCCACGGCCTTGTCGCTGCTGGTGTGGTTTGTGTTTGCGCCGCAATGCCTCTCGACCCTGGCGACCGTACGGCGTGAAACCAATTCATGGGGCATGGCGCTGCTGATGGCGGGTTACCTGTTCGGGCTGGCTTACGCCGCGAGTTGGGCGACCTACCGGCTGGCGGTGTCGATGGGAGGAGGCTGAACATGTGGCAGAACCTGGCGGTGGGCGCCATCGTGGCCCTGGCGGGGCTGTATGCCCTGTGGTACTGGATGCCTGCGGCGCTGCGCAGACGCCTGGGCGCCCTGCGCCCGGCACTGGGCAAGGCGCCTTCGTGCGGCGCGTGCAGCGACTGTGGCGGGTGCGCTACGCCGGTGTCTCCGGGCGCTTCGGGTCGCAGCGGCAAGACGGTATGGATGGCGTCCAGGCATTGAGGTGAGGGATCGTGGCCCGATCCGCTGTGGTTGGGTAAATGCGCTATATATTTTATAGCCATTGGCGCTTTGCCATCAAGCGATGGAGTCGAATTCCATCAATTTTTTGTCTGACCGGCGTCCTGTGATCGTGCTGGTGCAGCAGGGGCGAGGCCAGCATCTGGCCAAAGTCGTTTTGCAGGCCGGTAGCCAAGATGGCGGTGACAGCCTGGTAGGCTTGGCTCGGTACGCATGTCAAGAGCAGGCACCGCAGCACAAACAGCGACACAGACGGCGCCGGGACGCGGCGGCGCAGACTGAGGTAGAACGTACTCTGCCGCAATGCCGTCGCCAAAGCGCGCTTGCGTTCTACCGCTCCGCGTGCAACGCACAGATGCCGGTCAAAAGCGCCATGTCGAGCATGTGGCGCAAATCGTTCACGCTGCTGCGCCTGGTCGGCGCCAGCAGCGTGAATTCATTTGCTACGCAAGAGCTTGAGTTCAGTCTCGGCGCGATCCAGGCGAACGGCGCCTTCGGCCACCAGTACCTTGGCGATGCGGTCGATTTCGTCGCCTGTGGCGCCCGCCATCATCGCGATGTTGTGTGCGTGCAGAGCCATGTGTCCTTTTTGCACACCGAAAGTCGCCAGCGCCTTCAGGGCTGAGAAGTTCTGTGCCAGGCCCACTGCCGCAATGATCTGCGCCAGCTCGCTGGCCGAGCTTACGTCCAGAATTTTGAGTGCGGCCTTGGCCGTAGGGTGCAACTTGGTCGCGCCGCCAATCAAGCCCACTGCCATGGGAATTTCGATGGAGCCGGCCAGGTCGCCATCGTTGGTGATTTCCCAGTTGGTGAGGCTGCCGTAGTGGCCGTTGCGTGACGCATAGGCGTGGGCTCCGGCTTCTACCGCCCGGGTATCGTTACCGGTGACCAGGACCACGGCACTGATACCGTTCATGATGCCCTTGTTGTGTGTGGCGGCGCGGTACGGGTCGGCCTCGGCGAACTGGTAGGCCGCGAGCATGGCGTCGCGCACCTCGTCGCCACCGATGTCGGCGGTGCGCCAGACGCAGCGCGCCCGCGCCAGGCGCCGGTCGGCCAGATTCGAGAGAATGCGCAGATTGGTGCGTCCACCGGTCCAGGCGGCGATTTCCGGGGCGATCTTTTCGGCCATGGTGTTCACTGCGTTGGCGCCCATGGCGTCGCGTGTGTCGACGATCAGGTGGGTGATGACCATGGGGCCGCCGTGCGTTTCGAGCACCCGCACTTCCAGGTCCCGGAAGCCGCCGCCGAATTTGACCAGCACCGGATCGCAGGCGTCGCACAGGGCGCGAATCTCTTCTTTGCGCTCCAGGATGCTGATGCGCGCGTTCTGCGGGTCGCGCACATGGGTCAGTTGGATCTGGGCGATCATCTCAGTGCCCGACATCGAGGTGATGAAACCACCTTGGTCGTAGCACTGGCGTGCGGCGTTGCAGACAGCGGCCACCACGGACGACTCTTCCGTGGCCATGGGGATCAGCCGATCGCGGCCATTGATCCGCATGTTGGTCGCGATGCCGATCGGGATGTTCATCGTGCCGATGACGTTCTCGATCAGGTGGCTTGCCAACTCGATCGGCAGGTTGCCGGTGTTGAGTAGGTGTGTCTTATCGGCCTCGTCGAGGTCGGCGAAACGGGCGACGGCGTCGACGCGGGCGGGTACATCGAGCTTGTGAAATCCGCTGATGCGGCTGCTGGAAGGAGTCGTATGGGTGGTCATGGTGATTTCCGATGGAGTTTCAATAAGAAGAAAATAGTGCTGGGCAGGCCCCTTGGATGCGCTCAGCGCGCAGCCATCAGCCTGGGCAGATAGGTCACGAGGTCTGGGAAGGCGGCGCAAATCAGCAGGCCGACGACCTGCAGTCCGACAAAGGGCAGGATGCCGCGGTAGACCGCACTCATGCCGATGTTTTTGGGCAGCGTGCCTTTGATGTAGAACAGCGTGTAGCCGAAAGGTGGGCTGATGTAGCCCATCTGGATGGTGATGGCGTAGAGCACGCCGAACCACAGCTCGTCAAAACCCAGCAGACGGACAATGGGGAGGAACACCGGCACTGTCAGCAGGATGATGCCCAACTCGTCGAGCACTGTGCCCAGGAAGATGAGCAGCAGCATCATGGCCCCCAAAATCAGCCAGCGGTTCACCTCCAGCCCCTGGATGAACTGCAGCAGCGTGTCGGCGCCGCCCAGCCCGGTGAAGATCGCCACATAGGCTTTGGCGCCCAGGGTAATCCACAAAATCATGGCGCTTGCCTTGAGTGTCTCTGCGCCGACCGCGCGCAGCATGCCTAGATTGACGCTGCGCTTGAAAAGCGCAGGCAGCAAGGCGCCGCCCACGCCCACTGCGGCTGATTCGGTCGGTGTGGCGATGCCGAAGAAGATCGAGCCAAGGATCAGCACGATCAGCAAAATCGGGAACACCAGCGTGCGCAGCGAGAGCAGTTTTTCTCCCCAGGAGGCGCTGCGCATCGAGCGATCGATCGGCACCCACTCTGGCTTGAGCCATCCCATGACGACGATGTAGCCGATGTACAGGCTCGCCAGCAGGATGCCTGGCACGATGCCGGCGATCAGCATTTGGCCGATGGATATCTGCGCGGTCACCGCGTAGACGATGGTCAGCACCGAGGGAGGAATCAGGATGCCCAGCGTACCAGATGCGCAGATGGTGCCCAGTGCCAGCTCGGGCTTGTAGCCGCGGCGCAGCATCTCGGGCAGCGCCAGAATGCCCATCGCGGTGACGGCAGCGCCCACCACGCCGGTCATGGCCGCCATCATCACGCAGATGATCACGGTGCCGATTGCCAGGCCGCCGCGCAGACGCCCGAACCACAGTTCCATGGCCTTGTAGAGGTCCTCGATCACGCCCGAGCGCTGCAGGATGCACGCCATCAGGATGAACAGCGGGATGGCCAGCAACGCCTCCGATTTCATGGTGTCGTAGATCTGCAGCACGATCACAATGACGGCGTTGGGCTCCCACAGCGTGACCGTGAAAAGCAGCGACAGGCCACCGAGTACGAAGGCGATCGGCAGGCCGGTGAGCATGAACACGGTAAGGCCGCCGAACATCAGCAGCAGGATCATGTTGGGGCTCATGGGTGGCCCTCCATCGGCACACTGCCAGTGCTGCCGTTGGTAACGTCCGCAGGCGCGAACAGCGTATTGAGAAATTCGACCACCGCCTGCAGCAGCATGAGCACCAAGGCCAGTGGCACGGTGGCCTTGAAGGGCCAGATGGGCGGATTCCAGGCCGAGAAACTCGTCTCGCGGTAGCTGAACGCACTGAGCGCTGAGGGCAGGCTGAAGTACAGCAGGATGATGCAGAACACCACGATGACGGGATAGTTCAGCAAGTCAAACCGGCGCTGCCACGAGGGGCTCATGCGTTCGCGCGCGACGTCCAATGCCACGTGGCCCTTGAGGTGAAGAAGGTAAGGGCCGCCAAGTAGAAAGTAGGGGCCGAACAACAGTACGGCCAGCTCCATGCCCCATATTGTGGGAGCATTGAACAGGTAGCGCGCCACGACCTCGTAGAGCATGACCGGAACCACGATGGCCATCAACCACACTGTCGCCTGGAAGATCCAGCGGTTGAGGGTGGTGATCGCAGATGTGGAGAAGATAAGCCATTGAGGCATGCGTGACTCCTGGTGAGCAAGGGGGGCCGCCGATACAGGGACCGCGCGCAATGACAAGGCGCGCCGACCGGGCGGTGCGCGCGGGCCAGGTGCCTGGCCCGCGCTTGAAGATCAGGCCAGCAAGCCCAGTTCCTTCATGAACGCCACCTGGCTGTCCAGAATCTTGGAGGCCAGTGCGTCGCCCTTGGTGGCGGCGCGCCAGGACGCCATCGCCTTGGGGCGGGCGGCGGCAATATCGGCCGCGTTGAAATGGATGATCTCGCAACCCTTGGCCTGGTACTTGGCCAGCACCGTGGCGTCATTCACCAGGATGTGTTGGCGCAGCGATGCCGAGACTTCACGTGCAGACACCGCCAAGGCTGCCTTGAATTCAGCGGGCAGTTTGTCGTATGCGCCCCGGTTGGCAACGTAGCTGGCGGCGGTGGTGGGCTGGTGAAAGCCTGGCACGATGACGTATTTCGCCACTTCGGCCAGACCCGCTTCGAAGTTGGCCGTCAGATCGCCGCGGTCGGCCATGTCGATCACGCCCTTATCGAGCGCCGTGTACACCTCGCCCGTGGGCAGCGGCGTGACCGCAACGCCCATGGCGCCCATCACCGCCGAGGCCAGGCCCACGAAGCGGCCCTTCTTGCCAGCCAGGTCGGCCATTTTGCGAATTGGCACTTTCGAGTGCAGTGGCTCTTGGCCATACACCGTGGGTGCAATGTAGTGAAGGCCGGCCGGTGCATAGGCCTGACGTGCCATATCCAGCCCGCCGCGCTCGTAGAACCAAGCCTCGTACTGATCGCTCTCTGGGAAGCCGAACGGGATGGTGCTGGTGAAAGCAAACGACGGAATCTTACCTGCCTCGTAGCCGTCGAAAGTCTTCATCAGCTCGAACGCGCCACCCCGCACGGCGTCAAAGGCCTGTGCAGCGGGCACGATCTGCCCGGCAGCGAACAGGTTGATCTTGAACCGGCCACCCGTAAGCTCGGCGACGCGGGCCACAAAGCGTTCTTCAAACTTTTGCGGTGTCGTGCCGCCGTCCCACAGGGCTTGCATGCGCCACGTCACGGTCGCCTGGGCGTGGCTGACCAGCGGTACTGCAGCGCCCACGGCAGTGGCTGCGGCCAGGGAGGATTTGATGATGTTGCGTCGATTGATGGATTGATCTGCCATGTGTGTCTCCTGTCGGTTGATATGTCCGCCGTGTATTGGCGTGCTGTTCTTGTGTCGCACCGCCCTTCGTTGGCCCCTGTTGAAAGGGCGCAAAAAAGTATAGGATGCCTGCCGGTGCATTGATGGGTACAGTTTGGGTGCAGGAACAGAAACTGTATCCATCAAAAACAGATACACCAAAGGAAGTACATGACGCGGGAAAAGGATGTGGCGGTTTCCCACAGCAAGGTAATGGCCTTGGCACAGCGCATTGCGCAGTCGATTGAGCAGGGCGGAATCGCGGTGGGCTCTCGCCTGCGCTCGATCCGTGATGCCGCTGCGAAGGAGGGGGTCGGCCGTAACACGGTGGTGGAGGCCTATGCGCGCTTGGCCGCACGTGGCTATGTGGAGGCGCGTGCCGGTTCGGGCTACTACGTGCGCAAGCAGCCCCCTGGCCTGCGGGCCCAGTTGCCACCGCTGCACGTGACCGAGGCGGTAGACGTGGTGTCGCTGCTGCGCGAGCAGCTCGAGCGGCACTACGAGGTGCGCGTGGGGGAGGGGCGGCCACCCGCCTCATGGATAGAAGGCTCAGAACTGCGCCAGCACCTGCGTCGCGCGCGATCCCATGGAATGGCCGAAATTGAGCATGGCTACAGGACGTCCTGGGGTTATTTGCCACTGCGCGAGACCATCGCCCACATGTTGTGTGAGCGCAGCATTCATGTGAATGAGCGGCAGGTGCTGCTCACCCAAGGCGCCAACCATGCGCTCGACCTGATCGTCCGTCAGCTGCTGGAGGCGGGGGACGAGGTCCTGGTGGACGCGCCGGGCTACTACCCCTTGTTTGGCAAGCTCCGGCTGGCCAAGGTCCAGATGTTGGGGGTCCCGCGTCAGGCTGATGGGCCGGACCTTGATGCGCTGGAAGCGATCCTGCAGACGCGCCGCCCCAAGGTGTTCTTCACGCAGTCGCTGGCGCACAACCCCACGGGCGGCTCGATCAGCCTGCCCAAGGCGCACCGGCTGATGCAGATGGCTGCGACCCATGGCTTTCTGGTCGTGGAAAACGATCCGTTTGCCGATCTGCTGCCTGCCACGGTGCCGCGCCTGGCGGCGTTGGATCAGTTGGAACGGGTGATCTACGTGTCCAGCTTTTCCAAGACCTTGTCTGCCGACCTGCGCGTGGGCTACATCGCTGGTGCGGCGGACCGCATCCATGCTCTGTGCGACCTCAAGATGTTGACATTGGTGTCCACATCCGAATTTGTCGAACGGATCGTGCACCAGCTTCTCTCGAGCGGACAGTACTGGCGCCATCTGAGTCGCCTGAGAGAGCGAATCAGCGCGGCTCTCGGGCCCGGGAAGAAGGCGCTGGAGCGCCTAGGCCTTGCCGTGCATCACAGCCAGTCGGGCGGCTACTACCTGTGGGTGGAGCTGCCGCAGGGGATGACAGAGTCGGCTTTGGTGCGCAGCGCTGCGGAGCGAAGCATTTTCTTGGCACCAGGTTCCGTGTTTTATCCAGATCGCCATGGGGCGCAGCAGGCGTTGCGGCTGAACGTTGGCTATGTCAACGACGCACGGTTCCTGCACTTTATGGAAGGTGCCTTGGACGCTTGGCGCGCCGGGTCGTGAACCGCAGCCAGTGGGGATGGGCGCAAGGCGCGGATGAAGCTGCGGCGACTGCGGTAGCTCACATGCGTGCGCATCCGGATGGCCACGTCATCCTGTCGCGGCTGTGGGCGTGACGCCCAGCGAGCTGCAGTTCAGGTCAAGGACGCCGCCTCGCTGCGTGAAATGCGCGCGCAGGGCATACACCGGGTCTTTCGCATCCAGCGCACGGCAGTCTTGCAAGGTAGCCTTGTTTAGAACGTTTATTTTGATGGTTTTGAAAGCTGATGATGAAGCGCTATAGGCCCAATAAAACACCCGCAGGGTAGGGCGGCAGGCCGTGCCGCAACCGGGCCCGTTCGCAGGCCTCGCTGCCTGCGGCGAATTCGCGGCAGGGTGAGGGACGCCATTCGTAGATGCCGCAGGCGGCCTGGCTGCCCACTTTGCCCGTGAGGGCGGCGCAGCGCGGCGGGCTGTGGTCGGTGCCGCGCATGCGGCAGGTGCCGCCGGTCACTTCCACGGCCAGTCCATCGGGCACCTCGCCGCCCATCTCCTGCGTCTCGTGCACCGAGAAGTCCACGCGGAAACTGGCGCAGCAGGCGCCACAGGCCAGGCAGGGGTGGGTCATGCGCTGCCCCCGTGCAGGGCTGCCAGGGCGCGCGTCAGGTTCTGGCGGGCTGTGGCTTCGTAGCGGGCAAAAAACCAGTCGGTGCCATAGATGCGCGGGCGGTCCAGAAAGGACTGCAGCACGGCGCTGCGGCCCGCGATGTAGCGCGGGCGGCGTACAAAAAAGTACTCGCGGCGCACATTGCGCTCAAAGCGGTCGTATACCGCCGGGTTCTGGCCCAGGATGGCCAGGTCAATGTCCACCACCCACTGGGCATCGCCCGCCAGCGGGCCGGGCGTGTGGCGGGTGTCCAGAATGTGCTGGCGCACGGTGTCCACCAGGGCGGCAGGCATTGTCTGCGCACGCAGAAAGCGGGTGGCCCAGTCGGCGCTGCGCGCTTCGTTGTGGGCGCTCCAGGGCCAGTAGACCGCGTCATGGAACCACAGGGCCAGTGCCATCGCCGCAGGGTTGTGCAGAACCCCCGGCAGGTCGTGCTGTACGGCGTGCAGGTGCTGCAGGCAGGCGTGCAGATGGGTGGTGTCGTGGTAGGCGCGCGGCCAGCGCGACCAGCTGCGTATCAGCCGCTGGCCTTCACGCTGCCATGCCGGATGGCCGCGCTGCAGCGCAGCGCCCAGGGCCTGCCAGTGGGCCTGGAGTTCTGCGGCGTGTGCGGGGGCGCGCCAGAGCATTCAGGGGTTCATGCAACCTGGCCGAGCAGAAGGTATTCCATGAGTGCCTTCTGCACGTGCATCCTGTTTTCTGCCTCGTCCCAGACGACGGATTGGGGGCCGTCGATCACATCGGCTTCGACCTCTTCACCGCGATGGGCGGGCAGGCAGTGCATGAACAGGGCATCGGGTTTGGCGGCAGCCATCATCTCGGCGTCCACGCACCAGTCAGCGAAGGCCTTTTTGCGCGTTTCGTTCTCGGCCTCGTAGCCCATGCTGGTCCACACGTCGGTGGTGACCAGGTCGGCGCCTTGGCAGGCTTCGAGCGGGTTGCTGAAGAATTGATAGCTGCCAACGCCCGTCCCACCTGCGCCAACGGCCATTTTTTCATCAATTTCGTAGCCGCGCGGGGTGCTGACGTGCACCTTGAAGCCCAGCAGTGCCGCCGCCTGCAGCCAGGTGTTGGCCATATTGTTGCCGTCGCCCACCCAGGCCACGGTCTTGCCGGCAATGCTGCCGCGGTGCTCGATGAAGGTGAAGATGTCCGCCAGGATCTGGCAGGGGTGGAACTCGTTGGTCAGGCCGTTGATGACGGGTACGCGCGAGTGTGCGGCAAAGCGCTCGATCTTGGTCTGCTCGAAGGTGCGGATCATCACCAGATCGACCATGCGGCTGATGACCTTGGCGCTGTCTTCGATCGGTTCGGCGCGGCCCAGCTGGCTGTCGCCCGTGGTCAGGTGCACGACGCTGCCGCCGAGCTGGTACATGCCCGCCTCGAAGCTCACGCGGGTGCGCGTGCTGGCCTTCTCGAAGATCATGGCCAGTGTGCGGTCGACCAGCGGGTGGTGCTTTTCGTAGGCCTTGAATTTTTTCTTGATGAGTGCGGCGCGCTCGAAGAGGTAGGTGTACTCGTCGGCGCTCAGATCGTTGAACTGCAGGTAATGTTTCATGTTTGTCTCGCGGGGCGCCATCATTGCGCCAGGAAGGCTGTGACCAGGGGCGTGAGCCGGGCTACGATCTCGTCGGCTTCAGCGGTGGTGAGGATGAGCGGCGGAACGATGCGGATCACGCTCTCGGCTGTGACGCTGATGAGCAGTCCGGCCTCGGCCGCCTGGCCGACCAGCACGCCGCAGGGCTTGGCCAGTTCCACCCCGAGCATCAGGCCCTGGCCGCGCACTTCCTTGACGCCCGGCAGGCTGCCCAAGGCGGCCTGCAGCGCGGCTTTGAGGTGCGCGCCCACGGCGGCGGCGTTGGCAAGCAGCTTGTCCTCTTCCATGATGCGGATGGTTTCCACCCCGGCGCGCATGGCCAGCGGGTTGCCGCCAAAGGTGCTGCCATGGTTGCCCGGCTGCAGCACGGTGTCGGCCCGGGGGCCGGCCACCACGGCGCCGACGGGCACGCCCGAGCCCAGGCCCTTGGCCAGGGGCATCACGTCGGGCACGATGCCCGCCCACTGGTGGGCAAACCACTTGCCGGTGCGGCCCATGCCGCACTGCACCTCGTCGATCATCATGAGCCAGTCGCGTTCATCGCAGAGCTGGCGCAGTTGCTGCAGGTATTCGGCGCGCATGGGGTTCACGCCGCCTTCGCCCTGGATGGTTTCGAAGAACACCGCCACTACGTTGGGGTTGCCTTCGGTGGCCGCCTTGATGGCGGCAATGTCGTTCATCGGCACGCGGATGAAGCCCTCGACCAGTGGGCCGAAACCATTGTGGATTTTGGGGTTGCCGGTGGCCGACATGGTGGCAATCGACCGGCCGTGGAAGGCTTTTTCATACACCACGATCTCGGGCCTGGCGATGCCACGGTCCACTCCGAACTTGCGTGCAATCTTCAGCGCGGCCTCGTTTGCTTCCAGGCCGGAGTTGCAGAAGAACACCTTGCTCATGCCCGAGTGTTCCACCAGCTTGGCGGCAAGCTGCTCCTGCAGAGGCACGTGGTAATAGTTGGAGGTGTGGATGAGTTGCGTGAGCTGGTGCTGCAGCGCGGGCACCAGCCTGGCATGGTTGTGGCCCAGGGTGTTCACGGCAATGCCGCCCAGCGCGTCGAGGTATTCCATGCCGTTGACGTCCCAGACGCGGCAGCCTTGTCCACGGGCCAGCGCGATCGGCACGCGGCCATAGGTATTCATCACGTGGGGCGAGGCGGCTTCAATGAAGGCGGTCATGCACAGTTCTCCAGACGGGGCGGGTGAGGGGCTGCGGCAGGCGCAGCCCTGGAAAAAGCGAGAGCCGATTCTAGGGCGTGCGCCCGCAGCGGATGGTGACGAATGCGCATCACTGCAATGCGCGCGTCCGGGGCGTCAGCGTGGCGTCGGCAAACTCTTATATAAGAGTTAGAATGCCGTGTTGCGACGCAACAAGCAGTGATCCTGCCCATCCGTCCCTAACCCTTCCCTCTACCCGATGGTCTCCCCTTCCAGCAAAGAAGTCTTCATTCAGGGCGTCACGCTCAGCGGAAAAACCTTCCGCCCGAGTGACTGGGCCGAGCGTCTGGCCGGGGTGATGAGCAGCTTTCGGCCGGGCGGCGCCCGCCCTGGCAGCCACCTCAGCTATTCCCCCTGGTGCATTCCCACGACGCTCAATGGCGTCAAGTGCGTGGTGGTCAACCGCGCCCTGCAGGGCCATGAGCCCATGGCCTGGGATTTTGTGATGAACTTTGCGCGTGACAACGAACTGCAGCTGGTCGAGGCCTGCCTGCTGCCCGACCCGCCGTCCGTCGACAAGGCTTGACGCCTGCTTTGGCCTGATGCCCGGGGCAAGGGTGGGACAATGGCGCCCATGCATCCCAACGCCCTTCTGGACGCCTGCGCTGAACTCGTCAGGCTGACCCTTACCTTTGAACACCCGGCCGATGCCGTGGTGTCCCGTTTCTTCCGTGACCACCGGGGCCTTGGCCAGCGCGAGCGTGCCGCCCTGGCCGAGACCGTCTACACGGTTTTGCGCAAGAAACTGCTGTTCGATCACATGTCGCCGTCGGGCTCCGGCCCCAAGGAGCGGCGCATGGCCATCCTGGGTTTTGCCCACTGGCAGGACGAGGAAGCCCGGCGCACCAGCCCCCAGGCCGTGCACGGACCACGCGACTTTTTACGCGCCGCCCTGAATGACCGGGAGCAGCAGTGGCTGGCGCAGTGCGACGCCGTCCACGAAGAGGAACTGCTCGAGCGCCACCGCCACAACCTGCCCGAATGGCTGGCCCAGCCGCTCAAGGAGCAGCTGGGCAGCGAGTTCTGGCCGCTGGTGGCCTCGCTGGCGCGCAGCGCGCCGCTGGACCTGCGTGTCAACGTTTTGAAGGAAAAACGGGCTGAAGTGCAGAAGGAGCTTGCGCAAGCAGCTATCAAAACAGAAGTAACGCCCTATTCGCCCTGGGGCTTGCGCGCCAGCGGAAAGCCGACGCTGGCAAAGCTGCCGGCCTTTGTGCGCGGCGCCATCGAGGTGCAGGACGAGGGCTCGCAGCTGCTGGCCCTGCTGCTTGACGCCAAGCGTGGCGAGATGGTGGTCGATTTCTGTGCCGGCGCCGGAGGCAAGACCCTGGCCATTGGCGCCAGCATGCGCAGCACCGGGCGGCTCTATGCCTTCGATGTGGCGGCCCACCGGCTCGATGCCCTCAAGCCCCGGCTGGCACGCAGCGGGCTGTCGAACGTGCACCCTGCTGCGATTGCCCATGAGCGTGACGACCGGGTCAAGCGCCTGGCGGGCAAGATCGACCGGGTGCTGGTCGATGCGCCCTGCTCGGGGCTGGGCACGCTGCGCCGCAACCCCGACCTGAAGTGGCGCCAGACCCCGCAGGCGCTGGAGGAACTGGTGGTCAAGCAGGCCGCCATTCTGGAGAGCAGCGCACGCCTGCTCAAATCGGGCGGGCGACTGGTGTATGCCACTTGCAGCGTGTTGCCGCAGGAAAACGAGGCCATTGCCGAGGCTTTTTCGCTCAAACATCCGGACTTCGTACCAATGGATGCGGGCGAGCTGCTGGCGCAGCTCAAGGTGCCGGAGGCCGCCTCGCTGTGCGCCGGTGGCGACACTGCAAGCCGCTACCTGCGTCTGTGGCCGCACCGCCACCAGACCGATGGTTTTTTTGCCGCCGTGTGGCAGCGGCGCTGAACGGCGTGAGCGCGGCGCGGGATTTGCGCGCGCGCCACAGTTTGACCGTACAAAAGGTTACACCGTATCCCCGGACTACCGGTATTCCACTATCATGGATCAAAAGTTCTGTCTAAACCATTGATCTGAAAAGAGTTTGTCTTGTCTTCTCTCTACCTGGAGCATTTTCGGCTGAGTGAAGCACCGTTTGGCATCACGCCCAACGGCAAATTCTTTTTCGAGGGGCAGGCCCGGGGCGCCATCCTGGAGGCGTTGCAGCACGCCGTGCTGGACGATGACGGCATCATCACTGTGGTGGGCGAGGTGGGCAGCGGCAAGACCATGCTGTGCCGCATGCTGGCCGATCGCATGCCGCGCGATCGGGTCGATCTGGTCTATCTGGCCAATCCTTCGTTTGGCCCGCACGAGATTCTCCAGTCTTTGGTGGCCGACTGGGGCCTGCAAGTGCCTGCAGGCCAGCCCTTGGTGCTTTCCATCCAGGCCGCCTTGCTGGAGCGCCATGCGCAGGGGCGCCGCGCGGTGGTTCTGATCGACGAGGCACAGGCCATGCCACCTGAGTCGCTCGAAGAAGTCAAGCTGCTGTCCAATCTGGAAACCGCGCAGCACAAGCTTCTGCAGATCGTGTTGTTTGGCCAGCCTGAGCTGGACGATCTGCTCGCGCAGCCCCGGCTGCGCCAGGTGCGCGACCGCGTGGTGCACCGTTTTGACCTGCAGCCTCTGGATGCCCCCGATGTCGCTGCCTATATCGACCACCGTGTACGCCGTGCCGGGTGGCAGGGCGGGGCGCTGTTCGAACCCAAGGCCCTGGGCCCGTTGGTGGAGGCGTCCGGGGGGCGCATCCGCGCCATTCACCTGCTGGCCGACAAGGCGCTGCTGGCCGCCTTTGCACAAGGCGCCCGCCAGGTCGGGCGCGAACATGTGCGCATGGCCATTGCTGAATTCAGGGCAGGAGCCTCCGGCACGCCGGGGCAGCACCGGCACGGGGGCTTGCGGCGCGTGCTGCCGTGGCTGGCATTCGTTCTGGGAGGGCTGGCCGTGGGGCTGGCGGTGGGCTATGGCCTGGGGCAGCGCGGCGAGGAGACGCCCATCCACGCGCAGCCGCTGGCGCTGGCTCCTGCGTCTGCGTCTGCGTCTGCGTCTGCGAGCGTATCCGATGCCTTGCCCTCCATCGCCGTAGAAACCCCGGCTGTTGCTGCAAGTGCCGAGCCTCCCGCGCAAGACCTTGCTCCGCCGCACCCGGCCCCGTCGCCTGCACCGCAGCCTGGGCAGGAGCCTGCGGTTCAGCCCGTGACCCCGGTCGCTGCTGTGCCCGCCAGTGCGTCGGCACGTGGGGACGAGGTGCTGGCGGCGCGCTATGCCCATCTGGCGACGCCCCTGCGGGAGGCGGTACTGCACACCCGGGCCGTGTTTGACGACCCCGCCCAGGAATTCTGGGTCCTGCAGATCGGCATTGCCGGTGAT
>JAMLIQ010000053.1 GCA_023954095.1 Burkholderiaceae bacterium
CGGCGTGATGGACGGCCTTGATGTTGCCGCCAGTTGTAGGCAACAGAATGTGCATGTGGCTATTGAATCAATAGCTGTTGGCGCTTGCGGGAGGGGCGCTTTGCTCTTTCTTGTGTAGCGCCTTGGAGCCTCCGCAAAGCCCTACACCCAGACAATATAGTCCGTCGGCAGATATTCGGCCGCTCTTTGAAGCATGGGATGGTCCCATCTGACCGCGCGCAGCCCCCGTTGGATGAAATCCGGCACAAGTCCGTCCTCACCGATGGGAATAAAGACATTCGGAAGAGCATTCTCATCGCCAAAGTCGAGCGCATGTGCTCTTTCTAGGAGCGGCTGATCGCCAGCCGCCCTATAGAGATAGGTCAGATGTCGCACCACCACGACCGCATCGACGTGCGCGAATTTGACCGCTCTTCCTGTTGCGTCTTTCAGGTATGAGTTTGCGGTCAGTAGTCCGCATTCTTCGTGCTTCAACACCGTAATCGGCTCGTAAATGAAGTCGTCCCACACGATAACGAGCACCGCTGTCTCTGCTTGAACTGCCTTGAACTGGGCAAACTTCTTGTCCGCATCGCACAAAAAGTCCTTCACCGGGTTGTCTCGCGGTCGTGTCAGCCCACCATTGCCAATCAGTGCCTCGACTTGGGCCATCGATAGCACACGGCCTGCGACTTGGTGTGCATTGGTTCGCCTTGCGCGGTTGTGCTCCAGCAGTGATGGAGCCTTCACCTCAAAGAGGAAGTTCTCGTCAGGGGTGACTACTCGAAGCTCCGGGCGCTTCCCGGCAACCGTTACAGCTGGCTCATGCTGGAACGTGGTGTCCGCAGGCCAGTCCAGCGTCAGCAATTTGCGCAGCACCAGCAATTCCGCCAGCTTTTGCATCAACTGGTCGTAGTGAGGCTCGTGCTTCTCTTTTCCGCATATGGATGCGATGTCCCGGATGAATTGGAAACCGAGACCAGGCAACGCCTTTTCGCAGTCGGCACAAGCATCGATGATGCTGCGACCAAAGGGGTGAGGGGGCAGCCTGGAGAAGTGATAGGAGAACCAATGCCAGCCCTTCTTCGCGCCTCCAATGCTCAGCGTCGCTTCCTCCAGTAGGCTGGTCCAGGTTTCTTGATCTAATTTTTCAGGCAACGAATATCCCCAATTCATGCTTCGTCTACATCCGCAACTCTTGCAGAACCTCCGGGTGCGCAACGGCGACACGGAGCAGTGTCTTGGCGGCGCCCGTGGGTGAGCGGCGACCCTGTTCCCCGTCTTGCAGTGTTCTCGGGGAAACGCCCAGAAGCAATGCAAACGCTTGCTGAGACAACCCCATTCTTGCGCGTGCCTCCGCAGCCTCCTGCAGCTTGACTTGCGTGGTGCGGGCAGCCTCGCCGCGTTTCATTTGCTGGACGGACTCCAGCAGGTCACGTTGGAATTTCTCGATTTCAGAGGGCATCTTCGACTCCTTGCTTCAACTGCGCCAGGAAGGATGCTCGGTCAGGAGCGCATGCTTGCACTGACCGAGTGCCTTGCGGATGGTGAAATTGCTATTGAATAAATAGCTTGTGGCGCAATGAACGCGGGCGCTTCGGGGCAATTTGACTCAAAAATTTCCCACCCATAGCCGCTGAAACACCGTGCCCCGCTTACCCCGGCAAATGGCACACCGCCTCGATGTTGTTGCCCTCGGGGTCGATGACGAAGGCGCCGTAGTAGTGCGGGTGGTAGTCCGGGCGCAGGCCCGGCGCGCCGTTGTCCTTGCCGCCAGCGGCGATGGCGGCGGCGTAGAAGGCGTCCACCTGGGCGCGGGTCTGTGCCTTCCAGGCCAGGTGGCAGCCGGTGGTGGCCGGCGGGCCGCCGTAGGGGGAGGGGCCGTCGATGAACCACACGTCGGCCTTTTTACCGTCGGGCTCGGCGGGGTCGGGGTAGGCGAACCCGAGGATGTTCATGCCGTAGTTGCCCTCAAAGCAAACGCTGTAGCCCAGGGGCGCGAGGGCTGCGCTGTAGAACGCCTTGGCGCGCTGGATGTCGGTGACGCGGAAGGTCATGTGGTCAAGCATGGGGTGGCTCCTGTAGGGGTGGTCGTGCGTATTGTGCACATAAAAACTGTATATGTATACAGTTTTTATTCGGCAGGCGGCCCGTGCGCCTGCACGGCTGCGCAGCACCCTCTTCAGGTGCTGCAGGTCTGGTTGCGCCCTTGCGCCTTGGCTTGGTACAGCGCTGCGTCGGCGCGGCCGAGCATGGCATCGAGCGTGTCTTCGGGGCCGCGCCAGTGGGTCAAGCCGATGCTGGCCTGGCAGTCCAGTGCATGCCCTGCGGACAGTGCGGCGCGAATGCGCTCGGCCACGGGCAGTGCCACATCGGCGGCGGTGTTGGGCAGCAGGATCAGAAATTCCTCGCCGCCATAGCGTCCGAAGCGGTCGGCACGGCGCAGGGCACTTCGGGTGCTGTCGGCAAAATGCACCAGCACCCGGTCGCCGTGCTGGTGGCCATGGGTGTCGTTGATGGTTTTGAAGTGGTCGAGGTCGATCATCATCAGCGCGAACGGCTGCTTGTAGCGCAGGCTGCGCTCGTGCTCGTCTGCGCAGCATTCCAGGATGGCCCGCCGGTTGAGGGTGCCGGTGAGCGCATCGTGCGTGGCCATGTGTTCCAGCTCGGTGCGCACCCGGTCTGTGGCCATGAGCACGGCGCCAATGGACAGCAGCAGCACGGCCAGCACATAGGCGCCGAGATAGTAGGTCTGCACCGTGGACGCTTCCATCAGGTCGCCCACTTCGGGGACGGACAGTACCGTTTGCAGCCGCACCAACAGCACGCACAGGTGCAGCGCCAGCGTGGCCTGCACCATGCGCACCGGGAAGTTGCGGTTGCCGCTCTGCCACAGAAACACCAGTGTGCTGGTGTGCGTCACGGCGATGGCCGCAGTGACAATGGCCACGCGCATGCGGTACGACGGCTCGGGCCCGGCAAACCAGGCCAGGGACAGCATGACCAGCGCGAACGGAATCACGATTCGGCGCCATTGAACGGGCCGCTCGAAGAAACGGCGGCAGCCCACGTGGAACAGGATGAAGCCCAGCAAGATCAGTCCGTTGCCCAGCCAGCGCCCCACTTCTTGGAGCCATGGACCGGGGGCCGCGAAAAAAACCGTGGCAATCAGCCATGCGGCGGGCGCCAGTGCCCAATAGCCCAGCCCCAGGATGCTGGGCGGGTAGTAGCGCCGCATGAAGCCCAGCACCAGTCCCATGACCAGGGCCATGAAACCGCCCATGGCAATCAGGGAGCGTGGATCAAGTGAGTTCATGGGCGCGGGCGAAAGGCGTGGTCAGTGCAATTCAGTATACCGAGAGGTGTATACAAGAGGTCCCTTGGGGAAATGGCCGTTATCGCGGCTTATGGCGGTTTTTGAGCTTGTCTGGCAGGCGTAGTGTGCTATTAATCAAATAGCATTCGGCGCCTTTCAGGGGCGCTGGGTTTTGGGTGTGAAGTCGCAGTACGGCGCCACGGCGCATTCCCAGCAGCGCGGCTTGCGCGCCTGGCACACGTAGCGGCCCAGCAAAATCAGCCAGTGGTGTGAATCCACGGCGTATTCGGGCGGCACGCGCTGCAGCAGTTGCTGCTCTACCGCCCAGGGGTTCTTGCCGGGCGCCAGGCCCGTGCGGTTGCTTACGCGGAAGATGTGCGTGTCCACCGCCATGGTCGGCTGGCCAAAGGCCACGTTGAGCACCACGTTGGCGGTCTTGCGGCCCACGCCGGGCAAGGCTTCAAGCGCCTCGCGCGTACGGGGCACCACGCCGCCGTGGCGTTCGACCAGGATGCGGCAGGTCTGCAGCAGGTGGCGCGCCTTGCTTTTGTAGAGGCCGATGGTCTTGATGTAGCCCTCCAGGCCCTCCAGCCCCAGGTCCAGGATGGCCTGCGGCGTACCGGCCACCGGAAACAGCCTGCGCGTGGCCTTGTTCACGCCCACGTCGGTGGCCTGGGCAGAGAGCAGCACGGCGGCCAGCAGCTCGAACACGGTGGTGTACTCCAGTTCGGTGTTGGGCTGGGGGTTGGCGGCTTTCAGGGTGGCGAAAAAGGGTTCGATCAGCGCGGGCTTCATGGTGTGTGGGGTATGGGCGGGGATGGGTGTTGGTCGTCAGCCAATGCGTTGCACGGGCACGCACAACCAGCACGCAAAGCGGCCGGTGTCCGGGTCCACTGCAAAGCTTTCGTCGTAGAGCTCCAGCGCAGGCCGTGGTGCCGGGGCCCAGCCGGCAGGAATCATTCCGGGGGCAAACAGGGCCGCCCAGGCCGGGGCGATCTCGGGGCCTGTGCCGGAAAAGCGCATGCACGCATGCTCGCAGCCGACAAAGTCGAGCACCCGTACCTCGGCACCCGGGTGCAGATCGTGTCCGATCTGCACGCAGGCGTCGTAGCGGCACTGGTCGGGCGGCGTGCAGGCCGGGTTGTCGTGGCTGATGCCGTAGAACCTGGGGCGCGGCTCACTCAGGCCGTTTTCCGCGCACCATTGGCCAAAGCGTTCCCAGAGCCGGGTCAGGGCGGGGTGTCCGTAAGGTCCGATGTGCCGCATAGAGGCCAGGCGCATGGAGGGAATGGTTCGGATTTCAAGGGGCATGGCGGCTCCCCGGGGCGGGGTGTTGGCGTGGGGGCTGCTGTTCGCAGGGGCTGGGGCCAGTGTAAGCCGCAGGAAACCTGCTTGCCAATTGGCGACAATGTGCAGTCCATTGCCAACCACTCCTGTCCACGCCATGCAATTTGCCGACCGCCTGAACAACGTAGAAACCTCCGCCATCCGTGAGCTTTTCAAGCTGCTGGGCAAACCCGGCATCATCAGCTTTGCCGGGGGCTTTCCCGACAGCGCCCTGTTTGACGTGGAGGGCATCCGCGCGGCCAGCAATGCCGCGCTGGACCAGGAGCCCGGCGCCGCCCTGCAATACGGCGCCACCGAGGGCTACCAGCCGCTGCGCGAGCAGCTGAGCCAGTTCATGGCCAGCAAGGGCGCCCGCGATGTGGGGGCCGACAACCTCATCGTCACCACCGGCAGCCAGCAGGCGCTCGATTTGCTGGGCAAGACGCTGATCAGCCCCGGCGACAAGGTCATTGTCGAAGGGCCGACCTTTCTGGCCACCATCCAGTGCTTCCGCCTGTATGGCGCTGAACTCATCAGCGCGCCCATCGACGGCCATGGCGTCAAGACCGACGAACTCGACAAGCTCATCGCCGAGCACAAGCCCCGGTTTGTCTACCTGATCCCCACCTTCGGCAACCCGAGCGGCGCCACGCTCAGCCTGGAGCGCCGCAAGGCGGTGCTGGAGATGGCCGTGCGGCACCAGACGCTGGTTGTCGAGGACGACCCCTACGGCGACCTGTACTTTGGCGATGCGCCGCCGCCCAGCCTGCTGGCCCTGTCGGCCACCGTGCCGGGCAGCCGCGAGCTGCTGGTGCACTGCGGCAGTCTGAGCAAGGTGCTCTCGCCCGGTCTGCGCGTGGGCTGGATGATTGCCCCGCCCGAGCTGCTGGCCAAGGCCACCATGTGCAAGCAGTTCAGCGACGCGCACACCAGCACGTTTGCCCAGGCCACGGCCGCGCACTACCTGCAGGCCGGGCGCATGCCTGCCACGCTGGCCAAGGTGCGTGCGGTGTATGCCGAGCGTGCCCAGGCCATGGGCGAGGCGCTGCGCAAGGATCTGGGCGAGGCCATCGCGTTCGTGCAGCCCCAGGGCGGGCTGTTCGTGTGGGCGCGCCTGACGGGCGCGGGCGGCAAGGTGCAGGACGGCAATGTGTTTGCCAAACGCGCCATCGAACAGGGGGTGGCCTTTGTGCCCGGCACGCCGTTCTACTGTGCCCAGCCTGACCACGCCACGCTGCGCCTGTCGTTTGCCACGGTCGGCGTGGACAAGATCCGCGAAGGCGTGGGACGTCTGGCCCAGGCCCTCTGAGGCCCATGCCCGCTGGGACCGGCAGGCGCAACGCGTTGGAGGCGCGGCAGGGGGTACAGGCAAGGTCGCTATTGAAATAAGAGCTTCTGCCGCTTGTATTTATTGAATTTCAATGCTTTTTGATATTGGAAATCAATATACATAAGCGCAAATAGCTAGATTATTGATAGCGCAAGCGCTTAACCCGCCAGCCCCAGCGCCTGGTAGACGCGTGCCGCGGCGTACGCGTCGTTGGCGGCATAGACCAGTTGCGCCTCGCTCAGCTGCAGTTGCGCCCAGTTGGAGGTGGCGGCTTTCTTCGACTTGATGAAGCGCCGCTGGAACAACACGGCCACAGCGGTCTTGACGCCCAGGTCCTTGCGGTAGCCGCGCTGCTGCAGGGTGGTGTTGAGCTCCAGGATGTCGGCCACGTCCACGCCCAGCCGGGCCTGGATGCGCTTGCGGTCGTCCCCCAGCCCGAACCCTGCCTTGGCGATGCCGCGGTGCGCCAGCAGCTCGGCCACCACCGCGCTGCAGCCGGGGTCGTGCAGCTGGAACACCCAGGCCTGCTCCAGGGTGGACAGCTGCACGGTGTGCGGCCCTTCGGATTCCTGGCCCTTGGCAAAAGTGGGGCGCGATTCGGTATCCAACCCCCAGAACCGGCTGGCCGTCAGCGCAGTGCGCGCACGCTCGGCCTGCGCGGCGGTGTGGACCCGGTGGATGCGGTCCAGGCCCAGGCGATCAAAGGGGTCGAGCAGGGCGATCTGCTCCTTGCCGGGAACGGGGTGGCGTGTGTGCATGGGGGCATTGTGAACCAGGCCCCCTGCAGGTCGTCGAGGCCGGTCAGGGCGGTGCGGCCGGCGCGGCCATGGTGCCGTCGCTGCCCGCGTCAAGCACCGCAAGCTGGTTGCGGCCCCGGCGCTTGGCCAGGTACAGGGCCTGGTCCGCGCGGTCCAGCAGATCGTGCAGGCTGCGGTCCCCCGGGCTGAGTGTGCCCAGGCCCATGCTGGTGGTGATGCGGTAGGGCTGGCCGTTGCTGTCGGTCAGTTCCAGCGCGCGGATCGCCTCCAGGATGCGCGTGGCGATGTCGGCGCCTTCTGTTGGCGTGGTGTGGGGCAGCAGCAGGCCAAACTCCTCGCCGCCCAGGCGGCCCACGGTATCGCTGGCGCGCAACTGGTGTCTGGTGGCTTGCGCAAACTCTGCCAGCACCCGGTCGCCCTCCAGGTGACCAAAGCGGTCGTTGATGGTTTTGAAATGGTCCAGGTCGAGCATCAGCAGGGTCAGTGGCGCATGGCTTTCCCGGGCGCGCTGGAAGGCGGCCTCGGCCACTTCCAGAAAGGAGCGCCGGTTGGCCATGCCCGTCAGCATGTCGGTGGTGGCCAGGCGCTGCAGTTCGCGCTCGAGGTTCTTGCGCTGCGTCACGTCGCGGTACAGGCCCTCGACGCCCGCAAAGTCGCCGTTGTGGTCGAACAGCGCGTGGCTGCTGATGGAGATGTCGATGACGGTACCGTCCTTGCGCACCATCTGCCCCGGAAAGTCGGACACCTCGCCGTGCGCCATGATGGCGGCCTTGAAGGCATCGCGGTCGCTGCTGTGCGGGTAATACGACTCGGCGGTGTGCCCCTCGATCTCATGGGGCTCGTAGCCCAGCACGCGGCGCACGCCCGGGCCCACATGCTGCACCACGCCCTGGGCATTGGTGCGGTAGTACACGTCCTGCATGCTTTCGAACACGCGCCGGAAGTGGTGTTCGCTCTCGCGCAATTGTTCCTGGATCTCGTTCTGGTGCGTCATGTCCATGCCGCAGATCAGCAGCGCTGGGGCGCCATCGAGTGTGATGCCCACGGTCGAAACCAGCACCATGCGCAGGTTGCCGCGGGTGGTGCGAATGCGGAACTCGGCCGGTTTGTTGGGCAGGCCGGTCTGCTCTGGCGCACTGGCCTGGTGAAGCCGGGCGCTCGAGCGCAGCTTGTCCAGCGTGTGCACAAAGTCGGACAGCAATCGGCCTTGCAGGTCGCCGGGCGTGCCCGCCTCCAGCAATGCTGCGCCAGCCGCATTGGCCCGGCAGATCAAGCCTTGCCGGGTGACCAGTATGGCCACCGGCAGGGCGTGCAGCAGTTCGAGATCGCTTGACAACACAACGGCCTCTCCAGATTTGTAAGCCATTGTGGCACTGCAGGGCTACCGGTGGCTGACGGCGCGCTACCATTGGCCATGAAAAAAACCTTTGCCCTGCACGTCGAGGGCCTGCACCCCGACCGGCGCCTGGACGCCATCAAGCACGAAATCCGCAAATACCTGCGCCGCGAACGCGGCAAGACCTTGCCCGAAGGCGCGGATTTCTGGGATTTCGACTGCCGTTTTGCCGTACCGCCCAGCGCACCCGAACCGGCTGCACTGGCCGGTATCATGGGGTTGATTGACGCCGCGGCCGCCGCGCAGGCTGGGCAGTTTTACCTGGAAATCCTGGCGCGCGCCGCCCAGCGCCCGCCACGGAACCGCCCTGCCGAACCTCACTCCGAGGATTGACCGAGCGGCGGGAGCAAGCCTGCGGCCCGCAACTTGTCTTTCTTGCTGGGCCGTCGGCCCTTGACGCCGCCGATGCCCGGCACGGCGGCTGCGGGCGCGGTTTTCGTGGGCTCGAAGCCGGGCATCTGCCCGTGGGGGATCTTCCGGCCCTGGCGCTTTTCGATCAGCTGCCAATGGGTTTGGGTGTCCGCGCTGATAAAGCTGACCGCCACGCCGCCTTCGCCTGCGCGCCCGGTGCGGCCAATGCGGTGCACATAGTCCACGGCGGAGCGCGGCAGATCGTAGTTGACGACGGCGGGCAACTGCGCAATGTCGATGCCGCGTGCGGCCAGGTCCGTGGTGACCACCACCTGCCAGCGCTCGTCCTTGAACTCCTGCAGCACCTGCTTGCGGGCGCCCTGGCTGAGCCCGCCATGGAAGGGTGATGCAAAAATTCCGGCCTTGTAGAGCTTCTCGGCCACATGCTCGGCCGCGTACTGTGTGGCCACAAACACCAGCACACGGGACCACCCGTGCGTCTGCACCAGATGGCGCAGCAGTTGGGTGCGGCGTTCAGGATCGACCTGGATGGCACGTTCCTGGATGTCGGGCGCGTGCGTGGGCGTTGCCGCAATCTCGGCGCGCACGGGGTCGCGCAACAAGCGCTGCGCCAACTGCTGCACCTCGTCCGGGAAAGTGGCCGAGAACAGCAGGTTCTGGCGCTGGCGCGGCAGCAGCGCCAGTACGCGCTGCAGCTCGTCGGCAAAGCCCAGGCCGAGCAGTCGGTCGGCCTCGTCGAGCACCAGCAGGCCCGCCCCGGACAGGCGCAGCGCGTTGTGTTCCACCAGATCGAGCAGGCGGCCCGGGGTGGCGACCACCACGTCGGCGCCACCGCGCAGCGCCATCATCTGCGGGTTGATGGAAACACCGCCAAACACCACGGCAATGCGCGGCGGCGACGGCAGTGCGGCGGCCAGGCCGCGCAGCACGCCACCGACCTGGGCCGCCAGCTCCCGGGTGGGCACCAGCACCAGGGCCTGCACATTCCGCTGGCCGGGCAGGCGGGTCTCTTGCACCCGCTGCAGCAGCGGCAGGGCAAAGGCAGCGGTCTTGCCCGAGCCCGTCTGCGCCTGGCCCAGCAGATCGGCACCGCGCAGGATGGGGGGAATAGCCTCGGCCTGGATGGGCGTGGGGGATTGAAAGCCCTGCGCTGCGGCCGCAGCAGCCAGGGCGGGGGAGAGACCGAGAGAGGCAAAAGGCATGAATAGGCGCTGGAGCCGCGGCGGCCCCTGCTGGCGAAGATGGAACAAAGACAGGCATTGTGCGGCACCGCCGATAATCCACGCCTGCTTTTCACAAAAAACCAGTCCATGGCCTTTGCCCTCGATTCCAGTGCCATTACCCATGGCATCCAGCTGGCGGTTGCGCCGGTGTTCCTTCTCACGGCCGTGTCGGGCATGATCGGCGCGGTGGCCGGGCGCCTGGCGCGCATCATCGACCGGGCGCGCCTGGTCGAGGACCGGGCCCGCAGGGAGGCCGATTTCGTGGCCTCGGCCTACCGGGAGCTGGCCCAGTTGCGCACGCGCGGGCGGCTGGCCAATGGCTGTATTGCGCTGCTGACCTTGTGCGCCTTCCTGATCGGGCTCACCATCATTCTGCTGTTTCTGGGGGAGACCACCAGCTTTCAGGCCAACCGCATGGCGGTGGCGGGGTTTCTGGCCGGAGTGGTGTCGTTCCTGCTGGCGCTGGTGTGCTTCTTGACGGAAACCGTGATTGCCACGCGCCTGCTCAATTTCCCGCTGTTGAATGAAGGCGCTGCCCCATGAAGTCGACGTCCAGGACCGGGGGGCTGGTGTATTCCACCGATGCGGGCCGCATGTGCCCGGACTGCCGCCAGCCCGTGGCCGAATGCATCTGCCGCCAGGCCCGGCCGCGTCCGGCCGGTGATGGAACGGCCCGCGTCAGCCGCGAAAGCAAGGGACGCGGGGGCAAGACCGTGACGGTGGTGCGCGGATTGCCCCTGGATGATGCGGCCCTGGTGCCACTGGGCAAGCTGCTCAGAACGGGCTGCGGCAGCGGCGGTACGGTGAAGGACGGCGTGATCGAGGTGCAGGGCGACCACGCCGACCAGGTGCTGGAGCTGCTGCGCAAGCAGGGCCTGGCCGCCAAACGGGCCGGGGGCTGAACGCATGGCGCCCATGGACCCCGCGCAGCTGCAAAAGCTGGTAGAGACGCGCATGCCCTTTGGCAAGTACGAAGGGCGCCTGCTGGCCGACCTGCCCGGCAACTACCTGAACTGGTTTGCGCGCGAGGGCTTTCCACGCGGCGAGCTGGGCCGCTTGCTGGCCCTGATGCACGAGATCGACCACAACGGCCTGTCAGCCTTGCTTGATCCCCTGCGCCCGCGCGGGGTTGACGGTTGAGACCGGATTTTCAGGTTCAGCCGCACTGGCAGCCGCCGCCGCTGCCTCCGCATCCGCCGCCGCCCATGGCTTTCTGGGCCTGGGCTTCGAAGGCGGGGAACAGCACGTTGTTTTCCAGGTGGATGTGGTTGATCAGATCGTCATTGAGCTGCGCAATGCCGCTGTAGAGCGCGCGCCAGGTATTGCAGGCGCCAGCCGGCGGCGTAGCGTCGTTGGTCAGGGCGTTGAGTTTGTCCAGGGCAGCGCCGTGGTCCACATGCTCCGAGCGCATCACGCTGATGGGGTGCTGAACGAAAGGGTTGCCACCCGACTTGAGCATGGGGAACAGAATGTTCTCTTCCTTCTGCATGTGGCTCAACAGTTCAGCCTGGATTTCTTCCAGCAGGTCGCCCAGGCCTGCGGGGACATGGGGGTTGGCGCGGTGCACGCTTTCCACGCGGTGCGCCATGCGGATGAGTTCGGGCAACTGGGCACGATGCACCTCGTGGTAGCGCACCAGGATGTGGTCGATCAGCGCGCCGGGCTCGGTCACCTCGGGCAGGCTGGCGGGGCGCTGCAACTGCGCCAGTTCATCCAGGACGGCCTGCAGGTCCAGTCCCTTTTCCGCCACGGCCTGGGCCAGGCTCAGGTGGCCACCACAGCAAAAGTCCAGCTTCAGGCGGCGGAACACGGCGGTGGAACCGGGCAACTCAACGGCAAGCTGGCCAATGGACTGGCCTGCATCCAGAGCAGATGCCGAGGCCTCAGCAGGCGACATGGGGGCGTTCATGGGGTATGTCCTTATAAAGATGCACTGTGATTGCATATTTTATAGAATAAAATTCAAAACATATGCGTATTTTTCTTGACTTGCGGCAAGTTCCATGAGACTCACCCAGTGGACGGATTTCACCTTGCGGGTGCTGATGTACTGCGCCGCCTGCGAGGGGCGTGCGCAGCCGGTCACCATCAGCGAGGTGGCTGAGAGCTACGGCATTTCCCGCAGCCATCTCACCAAAATCGTGCAGGAGCTATCGGCCATTGGCCTGCTGGAAACCACACGCGGCCGTGGCGGCGGCATGCGCCTGATGAAGCCCGCCCGCGAGATCAATATCGGCGCGGTGGTTCGTGCCACCGAGACGGATTTCACGGTCGTCGAGTGCTTCGACCCGGAGAACAACCAATGCCGTCTCAGCAGCCACTGCCGCTTGCAAGGCGTGCTGGGCAAGGCCGTGCAGAGCTTCTTCCAGGTGCTCGATGCGTTGACGCTCGAAGACCTCATGGCCCCGCCGGCCGAGCAACGCCCGGGTACGATCCGGCTGGTGCCGGGCCTGCCGACCCTGCCTCACTGAACCATGCGCACCCAGAGCATGCGCAGCCGCATGCCGATTTCGCTGGTATAGCCCACCGATGCGGCGCGGATGCGGCCGTTCGCATCCAGTACCAGCAGGGCGGGCACCGACTGCACACCCAGACTGCGGGCCAAGGAGCCCTGGCTGTCAATGGCGGTGTTCCAGGGCAGCCGGCGTTTTTCCAGAACCTTTTGTACCGGCTGCAGCCCGCCAGACTGCATGGCCAGCGTGAGCACGGGCCAGTCCTGGTGCAGCCGCGTGATGCTGTGTTCTTCCGTGCGGCAGATGGGACACCATTCGGCCCAGACATGCAGGGCCACGGGCTGGCCAGGGTACTGCGCCCGCCACGCATGCAAGGTGGTGGTCTCGCCCGTGGTCAGCACCAGCGGCAGGTCGGGCACGGGCCCGGGCGGCACATGGCGTGTCTGCCAGAGGTGTGCGCCCACCAGCACGGCCAGCACCGTCAACAGGGTGCCCAGGTGCGCGCGCCAGCGCTGGCGTCGCAGCACCGTGGCAAGGCGCTGCCACAGCGATACCGTCAAGATTGAACCACTTCGAGCAGGCGGTCGAGGCCGCCGCTGTTGATGGCAATGCGGGCCTGCGCGCGCACCGAGGGTTTGGCCCGGAAGGCGACCGAAAGCCCAGCAATCGCCATCATGGGCAGATCGTTGGCGCCATCGCCCACGGCGATGATCTGCGCCCGGCTGACGCCCAGCAGGGCCGCCAGTTCCAGTACGGTGCGGCGCTTTTCCTGGCCGTCGCAAATATCGCCCCAGTCCTGATCCACCATGCGGCCTGTCAACTGGCCGTCCTGCACCTCCAGCACATTGGAGCGCGCGTACTGTATGCCCAGCCCGGCCCGTACATGGTCGGCGAAGAAGGTGAATCCGCCCGACACCAGCAAGGTGGCAAGCCCTGCGCTGCGGCAGGCGGCAACCAGTGCCTGCGCACCGGGGTTGTACTGCATGCGTTCGCGCAGCACCTGTTCCATATGGGCCACGGGCACGCCGCGCAGCAGGGCAACGCGCTGGCGCAGGCTTTCCTTGTAGTCGGTGATCACGCCTTGCATGGCGGCTTCGGTGATCGCGGCCACCTCGGCCTTGCGGCCGGCAGCGTCGGCAATTTCATCCACGCATTCAATGTTGATGAGCGTGGAGTCCATGTCAAAGGCGATGAGCTTGAAGTCGGACAGGCGCAGGGGGGGAGCAATGTCCTGGACGATGATGCCGGGTGCAAATTCGGTAGCGTGGGTCATGGGCGTGGCGGGCGGTGAGGAAGGGGGATATTAACTTTTGCGGCGCAGGTACAGACGGTCTGACCAGGTCGCAAGCCAGTCGGGCTTGAAGGCAACGAAGACGGCGCAGACCATGCCGGTGACGACGGCATCGCCCCAGGCCATGAGCCAGTGGGCCACCAGCGAGAGCTGGCCACCCACGCCGGGGAGCGGACTGCCCGCCCATTGGGCGAGCACCGAGGCGGTGAAGATGCAAAGGGCCGTGCCCAGAAAGCCCCGTCCGAGGATATAGACGAACATGTTTTCGCCCGTCAGGCGCCGTAGCACGGCGCCCAGCAGCAGAGCCAGTGTGGCGGGAACCAGGCCCTGCCACACGGTGGCCACCAGGCATTGCGACCCGTCCATGGGTGATACCAGGCCAGTGGCCGCGCCCACGGCCAGCAGCACCAGGACGGCCAGCGGCCAGCCCAGCATGAGCACCACCAGGCAGGCCCCCGACCACTGCAATTGCAGTGGCATGGCGTGCAAGGCCGGCAGCGCCCACAGCCAGGGCAGCAGCACCATCGTAGCCAGCAAGGGAGTGAGCAGGGGGCTGGCGGTGGCTGCAGCTCCGGCGGTTGCTGGCTTGCTGGCGAGCAGCCGCCAGGGCCGGGTGGCCAGGGCGGCTGCCAGCGCCAGGCCGACGATGAGCCATTCGAGCCACATGCGGATCATGCCGTCGTATCCAGTCCCTCAGGCCGACAGGGGCTGCCCCAGGCTGCGCAGAATGTCGCGCACCATTTGCGCCCGGGCCTTGGGGTCGGGCAGTTCGCGTTCGATGCGCAGTTTTTCGTTGCCTGCCAGCTTGATGTGCCGGTTCTTCTGGATGAGTTCGATGATGCGCATCGGCTCCACCGGCGGCTGGGGACGGAAGGTGATGTTCGTGATGCCGGGCGCTGCATCCACCTTGATGACGCCGTAGGGCTGGCTCAGCACACGCAGGCGGTGCACGTCGATCAGCGTCTGTGCCTGAGCGGGGAGCTTGCCGAACCGGTCCACGATTTCTTCGAGCAGGCCGTCGATCTGGTCGCTGGTGCGGGCCGTGGCGAGCTTCTTGTAGAACGACAGGCGCAGGTGCACGTCGCCGCAGTAGTCGTCGGGCAGCAGGGCGGGCGCGTGCAGGTTGATGTCGGTGGTGACGGACAGCGGCGCCAGCAGATCGGGCTCCTTGCCGGCCTTGAGGCAGCGCACGGCCTCGGCCAGCATCTCGTTGTAGAGCTGGAAGCCCACTTCGAGCATGTTGCCGCTCTGGTTCTCGCCGAGCACCTCGCCCGCGCCGCGGATCTCCAGGTCGTGCATGGCGAGGTAGAAGCCGCTGCCCAGTTCCTCCATCTGCTGGATGGCTTCGAGCCGCTGCTGTGCCTGCTTGGTCAGGCCCTCGGTGTCGGGCACCATGAGGTAGGCGTAGGCTTGGTGGTGGCTGCGGCCCACGCGGCCGCGCAGCTGGTGCAACTGGGCCAAGCCAAACTTGTCGGCGCGGCTCATGATGATGGTGTTGGCGGTGGGTACGTCGATCCCGGTTTCGATGATGGTCGAGCACAGCAGGATGTTGTAGCGCTGCGCCACGAAGTCACGCATCACGCGCTCCAGCTCGCGCTCGGGCATCTGGCCATGGGCTACGGCGATGCGGGCCTCGGGCAGGATTTCTCCGAGCTTTTGGCGCCGGTTCTCGATGGTCTCGACCTCGTTGTGCAGGAAGTAGCATTGCCCGCCACGCTTGAGTTCGCGCAGCACGGCCTCGCGGATCACGCCCGTGCCCTCGTTGCGCACGAAGGTCTTGATGGCCAGGCGGCGCTGCGGCGCGGTGGCGATGACGCTCAGGTCGCGCAGGCCCTCCAGGGCCATGCCCAGCGTGCGCGGGATGGGGGTGGCGGTGAGGGTGAGCACGTCCACCTCGGCGCGTAGCTGCTTCATCTGCTCCTTGTGGCGCACGCCGAAGCGGTGTTCCTCGTCGATGATGAGCAGGCCCAGGTTGTGGAACTTGGTGGATTCGCTGAGCAGCTTGTGCGTGCCCACCACGATGTCCACCGTGCCGTCGCCAATGCCCTTGATGGCGGCCGTGATCTCCTTGCCCGAGCGGAAGCGCGAGACCTCGGCCACCTTCACCGGCCATTTGGAAAAGCGGTCCACCAGCGTCTGGTAGTGCTGCTCGGCCAGCAGCGTGGTGGGCGCCAGAAAGGCCACCTGCTTGCCGCCCGTGACGGCCACGAAGGCGGCGCGCAGGGCCACTTCGGTCTTGCCAAAGCCCACGTCGCCGCAGACCAGCCGATCCATGGGGCGCGGCGAGATCATGTCCTGGATGACGGCGTGGATGGCGGCGTTCTGGTCGGCCGTTTCCTCAAAGCCGAAGTCGTTGGCGAAGGCCTCGTAATCCTGCGGCGCGTAGCGGAACGCATGCCCCTCGCGCGCGGCGCGGCGGGCGTAGATGTTGAGCAGTTCGGCGGCGGAATCGCGCACCTGCTCGGCGGCCTTGCGCTTGGCTTTTTCCCACTGGCCGCTGCCCAGCTTGTGCAGCGGGGCTTCGTCGGCGCTCACGCCGGTGTAGCGGCTGATGAGCTGCAACTGGCTTACCGGCACATACAGTACCGCTTCGCCTGCGTACTCCAGGTGCAGGAATTCCTGGAGAGCGGGTGACCCATCGGGGTTCTTGTTGCCCACATCCATGTTGACGAGGCCCCGGTAGCGGCCGATGCCGTGTGCGCTGTGCACGACGGGATCGCCTACGTTGAGCTCGGCCAGGTCCTTGATCAGTGCCTCGACGTCGCTCACCTGCTCCTGCTTCTTGCGGCGGCGCGTGGTCGGGCCAGCGGCAAACAGCTCGGTTTCGGTGACGAAATCGATGCCTTCCTCCATCCACCGAAAACCCGTGGTGAGCGCTGCAGTGGCAATACCGACCTTCTCTTCGTGGCTCGACTGGAATTCCGTCAGCGCATCGAAGGCGGGAGGGTTGAGCTGCGATGCGCGCAGGAAGTCGAGCAGGCTTTCCCGTCGTCCGGCGCTCTCTGCCAGCAGCAGCACGCGGTGTGGCGTGTTGCGGATGTGGGCCTGCAGCCGCGATAGCGGGTCTTCGGCGCCGCGCACCACGGACAGGTCGGTGTGGGGCTGGAAGTGCGCGTTGTCGATGACATCGTCCACCCCCGGGCGGATCGCCAGCTGGGGGTGCGCCTTGCACCGGGTGTAGAACTGGTCGGCACTTAGAAACAGCGCCTCGGGCGGCAGCACGGGACGCTCCGGATCGCCTTGCAGCAGGCGGTAACGGTCGCGCGTGTCCTGCCAAAAGTGCTGGAAGGCGGGCTCCAGGTCGCCATGCAGCACCACGGTGGCTGCATCGCCCAGGTAGTCAAACACCGTGGCGGTTTCATCAAAGAACAGCGGCAGGTAGTACTCGATGCCGGCGGTGGCCACGCCTGCACCCATGTCCTTGTAGATGCGGCTCTTGGTGGGGTCGCCTTCGAGCAACTCGCGCCAGCGGGCCCGAAAGCGTGCCCGGGCCGGTTCATCCATGGGGAATTCGCGTCCGGGCAGCAGGCGCACCTCGGGCACGGGGTACAGGCTGCGCTGGCTGTCGGGGTCGAAGGTGCGGATGCTGTCGATCTCGTCGTCGAACAGATCCACACGGTAGGGCTGCAGGGCGCCCATGGGGAACAGGTCGATCAGGCCGCCGCGCACCGCGTATTCGCCAGGGCTTACGACCTGGGACACATGGCTGTACCCGGCCAGCGTGAGCTGTGCCTTGAACTTGGCTTCGTCCAGCTTTTGCCTGACCTTGAACTGGAAGGTGTAGCCGGCCAGAAACGAGGGGGGCGCGAGCCGGTAGAGTGCCGTGGTGGCGGGCACGACAACCACATCGGCGCCAGTGTCTCGGTCTTTCTGGCTGATGCGCCAGAGCGCGGCCAGGCGTTCGCTGATCAGATCCTGGTGCGGGGAGAACTGGTCGTAGGGCAGGGTTTCCCAATCGGGAAACAGTGCGCAGCGCAGTTCTGGCGCGAAAAACGCCATTTCGTCGATCAGGCGCTGCGCATCGGTTGCATCGGCGGTGATGATGGCCGTGGTGCGGTGTGCGGCTTTCTCGCGTTCGCCCAGGCGCGCCAGCAACAGTGCATCGGCGCTGCCAGCGGGGCGTGGCAGGGTGAAACGTTTGCCGGGGGAGAGTTTGGGAAGGTCCATGCGCAGGAAGAAGGGGCCGCGCCGCTCATGCGGCCACGCGAAAAATGCGCCAGCCGGACGCAGCGGAGAGGGGCGATTTTAGAATGCTCCCATGACCGAACCACCGATCCCCCCCTTGGGCGCATCCGCCAGCGTGCCTCCTTCGGCGCCTGGAGACCTCTGGGCCTTGCTGCCCTGCGCGGGCATGGGCGTACGCGCGGTGTCGGCCCAGGCACAGACCGCCAATCCCGGACTGCCCAAACAATACCAGCCGGTGGCAGGCCAGCCGATGGTGCTGCACACGCTGGCCGCCTTTGCCGGTGTGGCGCGCCTGCGTGGCACGCTGGTGGCCGTGGCACCGGGGGACCATTTCTTGCAGGGGTATGCCAACCCCTCGTTTTTCAGCGTGGAATGCGGTGGCCCGACACGCGCCGATACGGTGTTGGGCGGGTTGCGGGCGCTGCTGGCACGCGGCGCCCAGGCGCATGACTGGGTGCTGGTGCACGATGCAGCGCGTTGCCTGGTGACTTCTGCACAGATTGATGCGCTGATTGATGCGTGTGCGCACGACGGTGTCGGCGGGCTGCTGGCGCACAAACTGGCCGACACACTCAAGACGGCGATCTCGGGGCCGGGGGGCACCCGCGTGGCATCTACCGTAGACCGAACCGACAAGTGGCTGGCGCAGACGCCGCAGATGTTTCGCATCGGGCCATTGCGCGCCGCGCTGGAGCATGTGGGCTCGTCCGCCACGGACGAAGCCAGCGCCATGGAAGCGATGGGGCTGCACCCGCGCCTGGTACCGGGCAGCGCCCTGAATTTCAAGGTGACCTATCCGGAAGATTTTTTGCTGGCCCAGGCCGTGCTGGCCCAGCGCATGCATGGAGCGACACTCGAGCGTTTCGGCGGTGCCCGCGGCCAGGTGAGTGGCATGCCGGGGAAAACCATTTTTTGACATTGCCAGGACAGAGACATGCATTTCAGAATCGGAGAAGGGTGGGACATCCATGCATTGGTGCCGGGCCGCCGCCTGGTGATTGGTGGCGTGGAAATTGCGCACACTGCCGGCTTGCTGGGGCATTCCGATGCCGATGTGCTGCTGCATGCCGTCACCGATGCCTTGCTGGGCGCAGCGGCGCTGGGCGACATTGGCACGCATTTTCCTGACACGGACCCCGCTTTTCGGGGCTCGGACTCGGTGGTTCTGCTGCAGGAGGCCGCCCGCCGTGTGCGTGCCCTTGGCTACGAAATTGGCAATATCGACAGCACCGTGGTAGCGCAGGCGCCGCGCCTGGCGGCGCATATTCCGGCCATGTGTGCGCGCATGGCTGGGGCCCTGGGCCTGGCGCCGGAGCAGGTGAACATCAAGGCCAAGACGGCCGAACGCATGGGGCCGGTGGGGCAGTGCCTGGCCATGGAGGCGCGGGCTGTTGTGCTGTTGATCAAGTCTTCAGCGGGCGGCGCGGCAGGTTGCGCTTGACCTGGGGACGTTGCAGGCGCTGGTGCGGGTCGGTGCCCGCAGGCTGGTCGCCAGCGCGTTGCAGCTGGACATGGGCGACCAGCCCCCCCGAGGTGGAGTTGGCCAGCGCAAAGATGCCGCCCATGCGCTGCACCGTCTTGTCCACGATGGACAGCCCCAGGCCTGCGCCGGCTGCGGCCGTTCGGGCCGCATCGCCGCGGAAAAAGGGCTTGGTCAGGCTGGCCAGCTGCTCGGGGGGCACGCCGGCGCCGTGGTCGCGCAGCTTGAGCAGCACCCAGTCCTCGCGCCCTTTGGCGGCAATGTCCACCTGCGTGATCCCGGTATCGGTCGATTTGCCGTAGCGGCGGGCGTTCTCCAGCAGGTTGGAGATGATGCGGGCGAGTTCCACCTCGTCGGCCAGCACGTTCAGGTCTTCGGGAATGGCGGTATGGAT
The DNA here is from genome assembly GCA_023954095.1 of Burkholderiaceae bacterium. GTDB lineage: Bacteria > Pseudomonadota > Gammaproteobacteria > Burkholderiales > Burkholderiaceae_C > Simplicispira. Next base: position 19,504 of record JAMLIQ010000053.1, read on the forward strand.
CTGCAGCTCGCGGTGGTCCTGCACGGCATACACGCACGAGGATACGACGGCATGCAGATTGACCGGGGTGAGTGTCACATGGTCGGGCCGCGCGTAGTCCAGAAACTTGTCGATGGTGGCATCGAGCTGCACGATGTCGGCCACCATGTGTTCGCGGGCGACTTCATCGTCCACACTCATTTCTGTTTCGAGCCGCAGGCGCGCCAGGGGGGTGCGCAGATCGTGTGAAATGCCGGCCAGCATGACGGCGCGGTCCTGCTCCAGCTTGGCCAGTTTTTGCGCCATGCGGTTGAAGCCGATGTTGACTTCGCGAATCTCGCTGGTCACTGCCTCCTCGTCGAGGTGGCTGGCGGCAAAATCGCCGTCGCGCACGCGGTTGGCGGCATAGGACAGTTGCTTGAGCGGCTGGTTGATGAGCCGTGCGATGGCGGCTGCGCCGGCCAGCGACAGTGCAGCAGCAGTGACCAGCCAGATCATCCAGGTGCGCCCGCCAGCCGGGCTGAAGCGCGAGCGGTCCATCAGCAGCCAGTTCGGGTCACCGTTGATGGTGAAGCCCACCCACAGGCCCGCTTCGTTGTTGACGCTCCGGGCCACGATGGTGTCCGGGCCCAGGCGGTGGGTGAGTTGCTCGGTCAGGCGCTGGCCCAGGGCCGAGTCGTCCAGGGCCTCGAAGCGGTCACCGGGTTCGCGCGGAAGAATGCGCACGCTTTCCTGGTCGGCCATGGTCTTGATGAGCGAGACGCGCGCAATGGCGTCGGCGTGCACCAGCGCAGCGCGGCTCAGGTTGACGAGCGAGGCGATCTGCTGGGCCGTTTGCAGTGCGCGCGGCTCGAATTCCAGCGCACGCAGCGTCTGCAGCCAGGCCAGGATGCTGCCCACCAGCAGCACGCTGAGCAGGAAGAAGGTACGCCAGAACAGGTTCAAGCCGACCCGTGCGCGCACCTCCTTGCGCCGCTCGATGTACTCCAGGGGCGCGGGGCTGGTGGCTTCGCTGTCGATCGGGCGGGGTCGTTTCATGGGTGCGGGCAGGGGTTCAGCTGGTGCCGTCCGGAACAAAAACATAGCCTACGCCCCATACCGTCTGGATGTAGCGCGGTGCGGCGGCGTCGTCTTCGATGAGCTTGCGCAGGCGGGAGATCTGCACGTCCAGGCTGCGGTCGAAGGGCTCGAACTCGCGGCCGCGGGCCAGCAGGGCCAGCTTCTCGCGCGAGAGCGGTTGGCGCGGGTGGCGTACCAGGGCCTTGAGCATGGCGAACTCGCCCGTGGTCAGCGGCAGTTCCTCGCCGTTTTTTTGCAGCGCGCGGGTGCCCATGTCAAAGCTGAACGGGCCGAAGGTGACGACTTCGTTGTCGCCCGACGGGGCGCCCGGGGCTTCCTGGGGCGGACGGCGGCGCAGCACGGCGTGGATGCGGGCGAGCAGTTCGCGCGGGTTGAAGGGCTTGCCCAGATAGTCGTCGGCACCCACCTCCAGGCCCACGATACGGTCCACGTCTTCCCCCTTGGCGGTGAGCATGACGATGGGCGTGCGGTCGTTGGCGGCGCGCAGACGGCGGCAGATCGACAGGCCGTCTTCGCCTGGCATCATCAGGTCGAGGACGATGAGGTCCACCGTGTCGCGCAGCAAAATGCGGTTGAGTGCCTTGCCGTCCTCGGCCAGGATGACTTCAAGCCCTTCCTGGGTCAGGTAGCGCCGCAGCAGGTCGCGGATGCGGGCATCGTCGTCCACCACCAGAATCTTGTCGGGGCGGGTTGTTGTTGTGGCCATGGTGTACCTCGGTCCAATTTGTAACAGCGGCCATTGTTACCAGTTTGCGGGCGAAAAACCGGGACGACAGCATGGGCCTGACCAACGGTTACAAGTTTTGCCGGGTGCGCACAGAGTTTTTTGAGAATGCGGCATCGGCTGACATCGCGGGCCCTCCATCTCCGGTATCTTGCGGCCAGCCCCTTTTCTCGTCTGGACTCACAAACATGAATATTGCTATTAAAACAATAGCTGCTTGCGCCTTGATTGCAAGTGCTGGAGCCGCTTTTTCTCATGAATCGAGCATGCCGCCGCAGAATGTGCTGCAGCTGTCGGCCTCGGGTTCGGTGGAGGTGCAGCAGGACTTGCTGGTGCTCACGCTCGGCACCTCGCGCGATGGCAAGGAGGCCGGGGCCGTGCAGTCCCAACTGCGCCAGGCGCTGGACACGGCCCTGCAGGAGGCGCGCGGCAGTGCCGAATCCGGCAAGATGGACGTGCGCACCGGCCAATTCAGCCTGTACCCGCGCCACGGAAAGAACGGCGAGATCGTCGGCTGGCAGGGCCGTGCCGAGGTGGTGCTCGAAGGACA
>JAMLIQ010000054.1 GCA_023954095.1 Burkholderiaceae bacterium
AGGGTGCTCATCGTCATTTCCTTCAACGTTAACACCTGTGCAGGAATTTACTGGGTCAATACATAACTGCGGTGGTCTTCGTCTTGCGTGGCATTCATGCTCCTTGTTGACATGCTATGCCTCACACACAAAGTTTCTGACAGGCTCGCTTGGGCGGGGCATTCGGGCTCGTCTCTCCTTGCGCCCGATCTTCTCAGCTTTACTTCCCAGGCTTTGAATGTCGATTCAACCTAGTCAAAACCATCTACGTTAGCATATGCGACGATTCTCAACTCACTGTCAAGTAGCGCTATCCACTCTTTGGCCTTGCTGCTTGTCAATGGAAGATACCTCAGGTCTTGAGCTGGAATGCCAGCCTTGGCAATTGCTGCCTGCAATGCAACCTCATCCTGTGGATGTTTTTCCAACAAATGTAGCACTGGCCTTGCTCGATCCTTCATTTCTTCACTGGCACTGCTCCAGGGAAGCCACCAAGAAGGACGCATAGACGGCGAAATCCCTTGCATGCCCATTTCCATGCTTTGCATGAACTCGTTGCTATTCAGTGCTTTACGCGTATTGACTTTAATTAAGCCTTGCCATGGCAGCTGACGCATACCTTCGGGCGCCCGAGTAAGGTCTTCAATCTGTACCTCGTTGGCGGTGACGATGACCAATCGATCAACCTCAAAAGCCAACACCACGGGGCGGGCAACCCATAAACTGTGCAGCCCGAAAATCAGGGCGAGCACCTGAATTGCTCCCACCAGCGAAAAATCAACCCAACGTTCCCGAATTGACTTAAGGGGACTAGCCAATAGCAGCGTAAGAATCGGCCCACAAACTGCATCTACGATAAGCACTAGTGAAAAGAGAGAACCTACATCCTGCATCTTGCGCAAGGGCTCAGGGTACAGCGATCCAAAAACCCAGAACGCGGAGATTGCGGCTACGACCGCAGATAACGCCAAATGCCGTATCGCAAACCGCAGGGCAAACTGGAGGCGAGCAACAAGAGTCAAGCGAGGAAGGTTCAGCGACATTCTGCAGGGGCCAGTTTTGCTGGAAGCGTAGCCATAGTAGTAGGAACCGAAAATCCATATTGTTGTGCACGTGTGCCAGCGCCCGTGCCTGCCGCAGAAGTGCAAAGCCAGTCAAGCGTGCCCCCCGTGCTGGAGGTCGCGAAGTAAGCCGACAACAGCAGCGCAGCCCCTGTGCCAGTGCGAATTTGGGGACTCAGCACCAAAGTTCTACCGCTGGCAGCAGCGCTGACATTGGCAGTAAACGTGATCGACAGATCTCCAGCGACAGGATCCATGAGCGTCGATTGCACATATTTGCTCTGGCTTCCCATACCCGCCATGCGCGTATTCCAAATGGCAGCGGTGTTTGCCAAATCGGCGATCCCAGATAGTCCGCTCGCTCCAACCTCACTCTTGGCTTCAACTGCCAAAGACAAACCTTCTGTGATACGCGCACGCGCAATATAGTCTTGGTAGGCTGGCAAAGCCACCGCCGCCAAAATACCAATGATCGCAACCACGATCATCAACTCGATCAACGTGAACCCTTGTAGCTTCATCATGCTAGACATGAATGACTCCAAATAAAAAGGGGGCTCAAAGCCCCCTTATTGGTAACACGCAATACCAGCGAAGGTATTAACGGCACTCTGCTGGTGCGTACTTGGCAGGGAGCGTACCTGCAGCCACAGGCATCGTGCGGGCAGTCGCCGCGGCAGTCGTAACCGAGCCACAAGCCCAATCGACAGCGCCAGAATTGCCCGCAGTAATCGCAGCAGCGAGTTGCTGGAAGGTCGTCGCATTGGTCTTGATCGAGGGAGTCAAGAGCAAAGTAGCGCCCGCGGGAATCGGACCCACAGTGGTTGCGTTGTAAGCGACAGTGATCGTACCGTCAGCTGCAGCAATCTGAACAGAATTCACGAACTTGGAGGTAGCACCAGTGTTGCCTTGCTGGGCATTCCATGTGGTGGCAGCCACCGTCAGATCATTTGCGGTAGCTACTTCATTCACCATGGCTTTCGCACCAGAAGCCAAGGTCAAGCCTTCCACCACACGGGTACGTACCGTGTAGTCTTGGTAAGCCGGCAGAGCCACAGCAGCCAAGATACCGATGATCGCCACAACGATCATCAATTCGATCAGGGTGAAACCCTTTTGTAGATTACGCTTCATGTATTTCTCCTCGGAGTCAATTGCAAATGAAAACCTGCAGATGATTCTTCAGGTTCGGTGCTGTAGATGCATGTTCTGTGCCAAACAGCCCATCGTTACATTTTCGCAATCGCGGATATACCTTTCTTTGCGCAATGGCTTGCACTGACAACACATCGCACGCCATCACATCTCGAGTGACATTTTTGTCTCTCACATTTGTCACTAATCGCATCCTTTCTTACACATCCAGCACACCCCCGGCCCGCAGCCACCGGATATCGTGCGGCGCAGCAAATCCATGGGGTGTGCACGCATCAAAACGGCGGATCTCTTCCATGATGAGTTCCGTCTCTGATGGCTTGGTGTGGGTGATGTAGATGGGGCAGCGCTGATGGGGCGCTAACTGTGCCAGCTCTTGGGCCAAACTGTGGGGCGCCAGGTGCTGTGCCAGGCGGGCCAGGGCGCTTTCACGGTTGCTGAAGGCGGTTTCTATGACCAATGTTGCCAGCGGCAGTTGGTTAACACGTTGCCAAAAATCCTGGCAGCTGCCGCCCGTGTCACCACTGAACACCCACCACCCTGTGTCACCCCGCGCGGCGTAACCCACGGCGGGCACAGTGTGTAGCGCTGGCAGAACTTCGATATCAATGCCTGCCACCTGAAGGCTTTGCCCTGCGTCCAGGGCCCGGTATTGCAGAAATGGGGCCGCCCCGCTCGGAATGCGGCTGAAATCGGGCCAGATCACATTGTTGAACACATGGGCCTGCAGTGCGGCGATGGTTTCCTGCAGGGCGTGCACCTGCACAGGGCTGCTGCGCCGGGACGATATGGCGTCCAGCATCAGCGGCAGCGCGGCGATATGGTCCAGATGCGAGTGCGTGAGAAAGACATGGTCGATGGCCTGCATTTCGTCCAGGGTAAGGTCGCCCACGCCTGTCCCTGCATCGATCAGGATGCGCCCATCGATCAGAAAAGAAGTGGTGCGACAGTCCCGGGCAATGGCTCCGGAACAACCCAGCACACGGACTTTCATGGTTGCTGCGGCCTTTACTTGGTGTCGAAATGGGTCGATCCGTCCCAGTCGGGGTTGTAGGGTAACACCCGCAGGGCCTGCAGGCGTTGACTGTAGAACTCCAGCAAAGTTCTTTGTCCCCGGGCCTTCACCAGCCCGTGCCAAAGACTGTCGCACAGGAGCCAGTCCTGCGCACGAAAGGCAGCCAGCCACTCGTGCCAGCGGTCCAGGGCGTTGTGCTGATCGGCGTCCAGCGCCCCCGCTTCGCCCACCGGGCGGTAGATGGCGACGGCCTGCTCCTTGCCTTTGACACGCACACGGTCCAGCTCCTGCCACGCAAAACCTTGCACCTGCGCGCGGGTGCTTTCGCTCGCGACGATTTCCACGCCATAGACTTTGCACAGCCCCTCCAGGCGGGAGCCCAGATTGACAGCATCACCGATCACGGTGTAGCTGCGGCGGATGTCCGAGCCCATGTCGCCCACACACATGGGCCCGGTGTTCAGCCCGATCCCGATCCCGATCTCGGGCAGCCCGCGTGCACGGTGCTCAGCATTGAGGGCATGCACACTGTGCGCCATACCCAGAGCGGCCCGCACCGCAAGGGTGGCGTGTTCGGGGGTAGCCACCGGGGCCCCCCAGAAAGCCATCACGCAGTCACCCATGTATTTGTCGATGGTGCCGCGCTGCTGGCGAATGACCTGGGTCAGCCGCGTGAATATCTCGTTGAGCAAGGCCTGCAGTTGCACTGGCTCCATGCGCTCGGACATGGCCGTAAAGCCACGCATGTCACAGAACATGACGGTGAGCTCCCGGCTGGCGGCCTGCATGCTGTATCGCTCGGGTTCGCGCACCATCTCGTTCACCAGCTCGGGCGGGACGTAGGTGCCAAACAAATGCGCCAGCCCGCGCTTGGCACGACCTTCCACAAAATAGCCGTAGCTCATGTTCAGCGCAAAAGCCAGCAGCACCAGCGCCAGCACAGCCGCCAGCGGCATGGCCAGGGCGTGCGCCTGGTACAGCCAGAGGTTGAGCCCCGCCAGCCCCCCCAACAGGCCCAGGCTCAGGACCACTGCGGCTCCCGCACCCAGCATCGGCAGCACCAGGGCCAGCAAAACGCCCGTGCAGACGATCTGCAGTACGTCAAACCCCGGTGCGTAGTCCGGCTGCACCGGGTTTCGTCCATCCAGGAAGCCGGAAATCATGTTGGCATGGGCCTCCACGCCAGGATAGGCCCCCCCGACCGGCGTAGCGCGCAGGTCCTGCAGACCCGGTGCGGTGGTGCCGACCAACACGATCCTGCCCTCCAGGCTGGCAGGCGGAAGGCGGCCTTCCAGGATATCGGCTGCGGCGATGTAGCGGAACGATCCACCGTTCGGCCCACCCGGCCCCCGGAAAGGCACGAGGGTTGCAAGATGCCGGTCGACCGGCAACAGCATGGAGCGGCCATCCTGGTGCAGTTCAATACCCTGCACCGCGGGCAGGGCGGCCTGATCGCTACCAGGCGCGTAGCCCGGACGCACTTCCGGCATACCCAGCATCATGCGGAACACGGCCAGAGCCAGGGATTCATAGTATTGCCCCTGGTATTCGGCCAGCAGCGGAAGTGCGCGGACCACCCCATCGTCGTCAGTCATCGTATTGAAGAACCCGGCCACAGGCACGGCTTGCGCCAATTGCGTGATGTTGCTGCCATAGCCGTCCCAGACAGTGGACGGCAGGCGCCTGCCCTGCAGCTGGGCCGCACTGAGTACGGGCGCGGGCAGCGCGCCATGCGCCTGGCCACCACGATCGCTGGTGAAGTAATACCCCAGCACCGCATTCTGGTCCTGCAGCGCAGCCGCGAACTGCGCATCAAAATCCAGCGACGGAGCGAGGCGTGCAAGCGCCGCCACAAAAGCCTCTTGCTTGCCCAGCGCCCCTGCTGCCAGGCTTTGCAGGCTGGCCAGCCCCGAACTGCCATCGGGTTCGGCAAAAACCACGTCGAAACCCACTACGGCGGCCTGCTGGCGGCCCAGAATCTCCTGGGCAAAGCGCGCCAGCCGGTCGCGGCCCCAAGGCCATTGCCCGACCCGGGCCAGGCTGTCTTCGTCGATGTCCACGATGACGATGCGATCATCCAGCGTGCGCGGCATGGTGGCACGCAATCGGGCATCGTAGATCAGGTGATCAAGCCGGTCGAACACCGGCAGTCGCAGCGTTTCCGTTGCATGCAACAAAGCCAGCAACAGCGGTAGCGCCACGATCGCCATGCGCAGCCAGCGTCGGCGCAAAACGGCGGCAGCCTCAGCGTAATGCTTTACTCTCATTGGCTGCCGAACCTGGGCAGTGCCTGGCGCTGCGGCCCGGCGCCGTCAGTTCTGCATGAACTGCATTTCTGTACCGGCCAACTCGAGCTTGTCGCCCGCATGCAAAGGCACAGGGGCATTGCCGATGCGTGCGCCATTGAGCATGGGATTGTCGGGCCCCTCCACATGGGCCAGCACGAAGCCCTGGTGGCGTCGCGTAATGGAGGCTACTGCCACGCCCGGCTTGCCGATGGTGGTGACGACCTTGGTCAAGGCCACTTCGCGCCCGGCAGCCGCACCCGAGAGCACACGAATCACAGCTGTTACAGACGCCGCCGTAGAGGCGGGCGCTGCCGCAGGGCGCGGCGGCACCGGCGGCGGCACCATGCCGGGCTTGAAAAGCATGGTTTTCTCAAATCCGTTGCTTTCATCTTCGTTGAGGAAGCGGATCTTGTACTTGCCGACCTCGACGGTATCCCCGTTGCGCAACTCCTGACGCTTGACTGCCTTGCCGTTGACATAGGTGCCGTTGGTGCTGCCCAGATCTTCCGCCTCCACGCCACGTTCATTCATGTGGAAAGCGACATGCTCACCGCTGACCGCCAGGTTGTCGATCACGATGTCGTTGTAGGGACGGCGCCCGAGCACGGTGCGCTCCTTGGCGAGCTCCACCTCTTTGATGACAACACCATCGATCGACACGATCATTTTGGGCATGACCAACTCCTGATTTTGTTTTACATGTGAAATGAAGTAGGGGCTAGGCCGTACGCATCAGCCGAGACATGAAACCCCGTTTATTCTCTTGCGGGCCCGCCTGCACCAGCACCACACTGATGTTGTCCCGGCCGCCATTGGCGTTGGCGGCCTCGATGAGGCGGCGCGCCTTGTCCTCCAGTGGCAGGACGGCGGTGGCCAGCGTGGTCAGGTCCTCGTGGGACACCATTTCGCTCAGCCCGTCGGAACACATCAGATACAGATCCTGCGGCTCCACCTTGAATTCGTTGATCTCGATGAGCACATCATCTTCCACCCCCAGGGCGCGCGTCACCAGATTGCGGCTGGACGACAGCGCAGCCTGCTGCGGCGTGATCAGTCCGGCATCGATCTGCTCCTGCAGCCAGGAGTGGTCCCGCGTGATCTGCTCAAGCCGCCCCCCGCGCAAACGGTAGCACCGCGAGTCCCCAATGTGCCCCAGCATCAGGCGGCTGCCCTGGAATATGCCCACCACCAAGGTGGTCCCCATGCCGGCATACTGCGGATTGGCCTCGGCTGCACCCAGAATGGCCTGGTTGGCGTTGCCCACGCAGATCTCGATGGCGCGGCGCAAATCGAAGGCCTTGAGATGCTGGCCTGCCTCAGCCAGCCAGCGTCCCATTTCGGTACGGATGAAGGTGGTGGCCATGCCGCTGGCCACTTCGCCTGCGTTGTAACCGCCCATGCCATCGGCCAGCAAGGCCAGTTGGGCCTGCGCATCGATCGCCACGGCATCTTCGTTGTTGGCACGCACACGGCCGGGGTCTGTGCGCGCGAAAAACTCATACTCCAGTTTGACTGCCGTCATTGTGCACCCGGCTCTGAAGCAGAAACAGGGGCCCGCGCAGCAGGAATGTCCATTACAGTTTCTTGAAAAGCCGCCATGTTGTGCTCTTGGTGATTGCTGCGCGCATCATAGACGAGCGGCTGCGGCTCTGGTGCAGTGGCGACAGCCTGCGGGTGGGTGTTTTCCACAGTCCGCAGATCGGCGGCAAACTGGCGCCCTGTCTGGTAGCGCTCTCGGGGATCTTTGCGCAACGCCGTCGCCACGATGTGGGCCAGACCATCGGGCAGTTCCGGGCGCAGGGTACGCACATCAGGAGCCGTCTGGTGGGCGATGTTGTGCATCAGCGCACTCATCGAATCCCCACGCAGCGGCAGGCTGCCCGTGAGCAGCTGGAACAAGGTTACCCCCAGCGCATAGAGATCGCAACGACCGTCGACCTTGTTTCCTGCCAGTTGCTCGGGTGCCATGAAGCTGGGCGTTCCAAGCACAAGGCCGGTGCGCGTCTTGCTGCTGTCGGTGATGCGTGCAATGCCGAAATCGGACACCTTGACTGCATCTGCGGGGGCATCAAACATGATGTTGGCAGGCTTGATATCCCGGTGCACCACGTTTTGCCGATGGGCATAGTCCAACGCGTCCGCCACACGCGCCACGATCGATACGACCTGCGCTACCGGCAAGAGGTGCCCTGGTTTTGCGGCACCCGCCAGATCCTGGCCCTTGAGCAGCTCCATGGCGATCCAGGCCAGGCCATGCTCGTCGCCGGCATCGTAGATGGTGACGATGTTCTGGTGCTGCAGCCGCCCGGCCGACTCTGCCTCACGAAAGAATCGTTCGCGTGCGTCCACCAGTGCCGCGCCATCGAATTCCTGCCCCAGCGCAAGTGTCTTGATGGCCACCACACGGCCAATCTTGGGATCACGCCCCTGGTACACCACCCCCATGGCACCGCGTCCCAGTTCCTTCTCGACCTGGTAGCGGCCCAGCAGTGCAGGCTGCGTTCCCATGGGCACTTCCATGGCATTGGCGGTCTCTGCACTGGAAGCCACTTCCGCCAGATGGCGGGCACGCTTGCGGCGTTTGCGGGCCTGCTCGTGGCCTTTGTTCTGCCGCAGGATGTGTTCATAGACCATCCGCGCCTTGGTGTACTGGTGCTTCTGTTCGAAATCCTGGGCCAGGTGCATCAGGTTGGCGTGCAGTTCGGGACTGGACGGCACACGCCGCAGGCGTTCGAACGCCATGTCGAGCTGCCCCTGGCCTTGCAGCGCCAGGCCCATCATGCGGTCCGGCTCCTGCGCGCCCTGGTCCATGGACCGTGGTGCCCTGGACCATTCCGCCCTCCTGAGCACCAGATGCACTACCAGACCCGCCAGCAAACCGAGCGCAGGCAGCACCAGATGCAGCCATTGCCCTCGCTGCTGCAGCCAGACCCACTGCATCGCCAGCAAGGCAGCCGCCAGGACAACGGATGCGGCAACCCCCTGCGGCACCCGCCAGTGCGGCAGGACGACAGCCCCCAAAAACAGGGCTGCGACCAACCCACCCCACATCACGGCCCCACCCCAGGCCGGTTCGGTATAAAGGTGTCCCTGCCGGATGCTGGACACTTGGTGCGCCAGCAGTTCGACCGGTGCAAGCTGCCCGCCCCCCGGCACACGCAACAGGGGCTGGATGCGGGGCGCCGTGGCACCGACCAGAACGACCTTGTCCCGCCATTGCGCCGCTGGAACCTTGCCCTGGAGCACCTCCTGGAAAGAAAACACCGGAAACGGCGGCGCACCGTCCTGGGCCGCATAGATCTGCGGGCGCAGCAGGGCTGGACTTCCGCTTGGCAGCAGCAGCCCCCCCAAGCGCAGGGCATGGCCGTCCACTGGCGTGACCTGCGCCGCCCCCAGATGCAGGCTGTGCATGGCCGTCAGCAACGCCAAGGAAGGAACCGCTGCGCCATCGAGACCCAAGAGCAAGGGTGCCTGGCGAACGATGCCATCCACCCCCTCGGGCCCGGTCTGCATGTGCCCGATACCTGCAGCTGCCTGCCCGAACAACGCCAGCGGCTGGGCGCCTGCACTGGCAGGCAGCACAAAGCCCGCGCCCAGGTTGGGCAAGGCACTGCGGTGGACATAGGAAGGCAAGGTGCGCCCCCCGGCAGCGGCTCCGGAAGGTGCCAGCAATTGCGTGGGCAGCAGCACATTGCCTGCGTTGCGCAAGCTGATGGCCAGCCGCGCATCAGCGTCCAGCGCCGCATCGGCTTCGTCCAGCGCACGGCCCACCTGCTCCTTCAGAACCGCCGCCTCGGGCGGCGCGGTGCGCAGCAAGCTGCGGATCTTCTGCAAATAAGGCTGTGCCGGGCTGGACTGCGGTGCATCGAGTGGTGTGGCCAGCACAATGGTCTTGGCCCCCGCAGAGGACAGCCGGTCTACCAGTTGTGCCGAAGTATCGCGCGGCCAGGGCCAGGCCCCCATGCGGTCCAGACTGGCCTCATCCATGGCAACCACCACGATTTCGTCCAGCGGTACGTGCGCAGCACGGGAACTTGCTGCGTCGTACAGATGGCGATCCAGGCTCTGCACCACGTCGGTGCCGTAATACAGGGCAGCCATGACCAGCGCCAGCACGAGCGCCCATGCTCCATGCCACCCTGCCAACCGCTGTCCCTGCGTGAAACGCCCCACTTTCCTGTGCCCCTGTATTGGTATGGATAAGTCGCAAGCAAGATTTGCGCCGCTTCGCGCCCGAAACCCTTCCGGTCCACAGCAATGCCTCAGGCGCTTGCGCCTGCATCAGGCCACAAAATGCCATTTTTGTCACTGCAGAAGCAAAAAACGCCAGCGACAAGCGTCACCGGCGTTTTTGGCAGGAAGGGCGCGGCGCGCCCGGGCTCAGAGTTGAGCCTTCAGCAGCCTGCCCAGTTCCGAAGGGTTGCGCGTAATGATGAAGCCCGACTCTTCCATGATGGCGAGCTTGGCGTCCGCCGTGTCGGCCCCGCCCGAAATCAGCGCACCCGCATGGCCCATGCGCTTGCCGGGAGGGGCGGTCACGCCCGCGATGAAGCCCACGATGGGCTTCTTCATGTTGGCCTTGCACCACAGGGCGGCTTCCGCTTCGTCCGGGCCGCCGATTTCGCCGATCATGATGACGGCGTCGGTGTCAGGATCGTCGTTGAACGCCTTCATCACGTCGATGTGCTTGAGGCCGTTGATGGGGTCGCCACCAATGCCCACAGCGGTGGACTGGCCCAGACCCACTTCGGTCAGCATGGCCACGGCTTCATAGGTCAGCGTGCCAGAACGGCTCACCACGCCGATGCGGCCCTTGCGGTGGATGTGGCCGGGCATGATGCCGATCTTGATTTCGTCGGGCGTGATGATGCCGGGGCAGTTGGGGCCCAGCAGCAGCGTCTTCTTGCCGCCAGCGGCCTCCTTGGCCTTCATCTTGTTGCGCACTTCGAGCATGTCACGCACCGGAATGCCTTCGGTGATGCAGATGGCCATGTCCAGGTCGGCGTCCACGGCTTCCCAGATGGCAGCAGCAGCGCCTGCCGGGGGCACATAGATCACCGAGACGGTGGCGCCGGTCTGCGATGCGGCTTCCTTGACGGAGGCGTAGATCGGGATGTTGAAGATCGACTCGCCCGCCTTCTTGGGGTTCACGCCAGCGACGAAGCAGTTCTTGCCGTTCGCGTATTCCTGGCACTTTTCCGTGTGGAACTGGCCCGTCTTGCCCGTGATGCCCTGGGTGATGACCTTGGTGTCTTTGTTGATGTAGATCGACATGTGCGTTTCTCCGGGCTGGGTCTTACTTGACGGCGGCGACGATCTTCGTCGCTGCTTCGGCCATGGTGTCGGCCGCGATGATGGGCAGACCGGATTCGGCCAGCAGTTTCTTGCCCAGCTCTTCGTTCGTGCCCTTCATGCGCACGACCAGCGGCACCGACAGGTTCACGGCCTTGCAGGCGGTGATCACGCCGGTGGCAATGGTGTCGCACTTCATGATGCCGCCGAAGATGTTGACCAGAATGCCCTTGACGTTCTTGTTGGCCAGCATGATCTTGAAGGCCTCGGTCACCTTCTCGGCCGTGGCGCCGCCGCCCACATCCAGGAAGTTGGCCGGCTCGCCGCCGAACAGCTTGATGGTGTCCATGGTGGCCATGGCCAGGCCGGCGCCGTTGACCAGGCAGCCGATGTTGCCGTCCAGGCTGATGTAGGCCAGGTCGAACTTGGAGGCTTCCACTTCTGCCGGGTCTTCTTCGTCCAGATCGCGCAGGGCCACGATCTCGGGGTGGCGGAACAGGGCGTTGGCGTCGAAGTTGAACTTGGCGTCCAGCGCCATCAGGTCGCCCTTGGAGTCGCAGTTCAGCGGGTTGATTTCCACCAGCGACGCATCGGTGTCCATGTAGCACTTGTACAGCTTGGCGAACAGGTCCACGGCCTGGTCCACCGAGCCGCCGGTCAGGCCGATGGCCGCAGCGATCTTCTTGGACTGATCGGCGGTGATGCCGGTCAGCGGATCGATCATCTCGGTGATGATCTTCTCGGGCGTGGAGTGGGCCACTTCCTCAATGTCCATGCCGCCTTCGCTCGAAGCGATCAGGGCCACCTTCTGCGTGGCGCGGTCGGTCACCAGGGACACATACAGTTCGTTCTTGATGTCTGCGCCGTCTTCGATGTACAGGCGGCGGACCTTCTGGCCTTCGGGGCCGGTCTGGTGCGTCTTGAGCTGCATGCCCAGGATGTCGCCAGCCAGCTTCTTGACATCGTCAATGCTCTTGGCGACCTTGACGCCGCCACCCTTGCCACGGCCACCGGCGTGGATCTGGGCCTTGACCACCCACACGGGGCCGCCAAGCTTTTGTGCAGCTTCCACGGCTTCTTGAACCGTGAAGGCGGGAATGCCGCGGGGTACGGGCACGCCGAAATTGCGCAAGATTTCCTTGCCTTGGTATTCGTGAATCTTCATGAGGTCTCTCTCAGGAAAGGGATTTCACCCGTCTACCATGGTTGGAATGTCTGGCGGCGGGCGTGGGACATGGCAGCCGATAAATGTATCATGTTGCGACGCACCATACCTTTTCCAAAACTTACAGAGGTATTCGCGCCCTCGCTGGCGCCGTTTGCACCACGCCTTTCATGCAGGAGCACCCCATGTCCAAAGTCTTCATTGACGGCGAAGCCGGCACCACAGGCCTGCAGATCCGCGAACGCCTGCAGGGCATGTCCGGTGTCGAGCTGTTGAGCATTGCCCCCGAACTGCGCAAGGACCCGGCCGCGAAGCGCGCCCTGGTGGGCCAGGCCGACCTGGTGGTGCTGTGCCTGCACGACGACGCCGCGCGCGAAACCGTGGCACTGGTGGATGACATTGAACAATCCACGGGCCGCACCATCAAGGTCATCGACGCCAGCACCGCGCACCGCACGGCACCTGGCTGGGTGTTTGGTTTTCCGGAGCTGTGCGCGGGTCAGCTCGATGCGGTGCGCACGGCCACCCGCGTTGCCAACCCCGGCTGCTATGCCACGGGCGCCATTGCGCTTTTGCGTCCACTGGTGGATGCGGGGCTGGTTCCGCCCGACTTTCCGGTGGCACTGCCTTCCGTTTCAGGCTACACGGGCGGCGGCCGCCCCATGATCGAAGCCTACGAGGCCGGCAAGGCGCCGCCCTATGAGGCCTACGCGCTGGGCCTGGCGCACAAGCACATCCCTGAAATCCTGCACTACACGGGCATGACTCGGCGCCCGGTGTTCATCCCTGCCGTGGGCAACTTCCCGCAGGGCATGCTGGTGCAGTTGCCGCTGCACCTGGACCTGCTGCCCGGCGCACCCCAGGCCGCTGACCTGCACGACGCACTGGCCGCCCACTATGCACGCACCAATGCACCCGAGCAATGGGTGAAGGTGCTGGCGCCCACCGACGATCTCAAGCTGGCCGCCGATACGCTGGCCGGCACCAACCAGCTCGAACTGCGTGTGTTCGCCAACGAAGCCTACCGCCAGGCTGTGCTGGTGGCGCGGCTGGACAACCTGGGCAAAGGCGCCAGCGGCGCTGCGGTGCAAAACCTGAAGCTGATGCTGTCTCTGTAGGGCACGCTATTCGCTCATGTTTTGATAGCTTTCAGCGCTTGACCAATAAGCGCTGAAGGCCAAAAACACCCAAATTCCTGGGGCTGCTTCTCACCCCTCGTCTTCGTGTATCCCCTGCACGACGCGACGCACCACGTCCGCTGAAAATCCGCGCCCCAGCAAAAACCGCATCTGCCGCGCCCGGCCCGCAGCATCCGGCGCAGGCAGGCCAAACTTGCGCTGCCAAACCGCCTGCGCGCGTTGGTGCTCGGTGCCGCGCAGCTGCTCCAGCGCCTGGGCCACGGTGTCGGCGTCCAGCCCTTTGGATTGCAGCTCCTGCCGGATGCGCGCATCCCCCAGGCGCGCCGAGCGCCGGTGCAGCAGCGATGCGGCCACCCGCTCGGCGCTGATGAAGCCCTTGGCCTGCAGCTCGTCGAGCACGCGCTCGATCTCGCCGGGCTCCTGCGCGTGCGGCGCCAGCTTGCGCAGCAGTTCTGCCCGGGAATGCTCACGCGCCGCCAGATAGCGCAGCGCGCGGCCCTTCAGGGAGATGGGCGGCGGTGCAGCCATCCTGCAGAACTCAATCGGCCTTGGCTTCGGCCTTGCGGGCGCGGCCTGCGGGAGCGGGCGCCACGCCGTCGATGGCTTCTGCTGCGGTGGACTCTGCCACCGGCAACGCCGGGGGCAGCAAGGCAATGCCCAAACTCTCGCGCACCTTGTTCTCGATCTCATGCGCCAGCGACCGGTTTTCGCGCAGGAACTCGCGGGCGTTGTCACGGCCCTGGCCGATCTTCTCGCCGTTGTAGGCATACCAGGCGCCCGACTTTTCCACGACGCGTGCCGTCACACCCATGTCGATGATTTCGCCCTCGCGCGAGATACCTTCACCGAACAGGATGTCGAACTCGGCCGTCTTGAACGGCGGCGAAACCTTGTTCTTCACCACCTTGACGCGGGTCTCGTTGCCGATCGCGTCCTCTCCCTTCTTGATCGTGCCGGTGCGGCGGATATCGAGGCGCACCGAGGCATAGAACTTGAGTGCATTCCCGCCCGTCGTGGTCTCTGGGCTGCCGAACATCACGCCGATCTTCATGCGGATCTGGTTGATGAAGATGACCATGCAGTTGGTCTTCTTGATGGTCGAAGTGAGCTTGCGCAGCGCCTGGCTCATCAGCCGCGCCTGCAGGCCGGGCAGGCTGTCACCCATCTCACCTTCGATTTCGGCCTTGGGCGTGAGGGCGGCCACCGAGTCGATGATGATCAGATCGACCGCGCCCGAACGCACCAGGCTGTCCACGATCTCCAGCGCCTGCTCCCCGGTGTCGGGCTGCGAGATCAGCAGGTCCTGCAGGTTCACACCCAGCTTCTGGGCGTACTGGATATCCAGCGCATGCTCGGCGTCCACAAAGGCGCATTGGCCGCCCTGCTTCTGCATCTCGGCCACGACCTGCAGCGTGAGGGTGGTCTTGCCCGAGCTTTCCGGCCCATAGATTTCGATCACACGGCCCCGTGGGAGGCCGCCCACACCCAGCGCGACATCCAGGCCCAGGGAGCCGGTGGAGACCACCTGGATATCCTCGATCACCTCACCCTCACCGAGCCGCATGATGGTGCCCTTGCCAAACTGCTTCTCGATCTGGGCCAGCGCGGCCGCCAGGGCTTTGGCTTTTTCGCCATCGGGGGGCATGCTGCGGCTGATGGATGCATTCATGGAAATCTCCTTGGAGGGTCAACAGGTTGGAAGAGGCCGTTCACCGTTGGACAACGTTTGAACTGGATGCTTGAACAGTAGTTTAGCAAGCCAATTCTTCAAAATACCGAATTATTTGGTCAGTTTGCCTTACCATTTCGCAATGGCCATTCACCCCACCCACCCCGTGCACGACGGCTGGCGCCAGACCCATCTGGGCCGGTTGATGGGCCATGCCCTGCGGCGCTTCGATGCGCGGGTATTGCAGCTGATGGCGCGCAACGTGGAGGTGCCGCTGGCCCTGTCCAACCTGGCGGCACGCGACCAGGTGAGCGCAGCCCATGTGCATATCACGCGGCACCTGTCGCTGCAGGGCGACCGGCTGGTCGATCTGGCCGAGCGCGCAGGCATGTCCAAACAATCCATGGGTGCCCTGGTGAACCAGTGCGAGGCCTGGGGACTGGTGCACCGCGCGGCCGACCCGCACGATGCGCGGGCCCGTCGCGTGCACTTCACCGCCACAGGGCTGGCGTGGCTGGAGGCCTTTCGCGGCGCGCTGGCCCAGGCCGAAGCCGAATTGCGCGCCGAGGTAGGCGCGGACGTGGCGGCGGTGGTGGCCATTGGCCTGGAAACCTACGCCAGCGGCAGCAATCCACCGTAACCCGCACACAGCGGGTCGGCAGGCTCCTAAAATCAGAGGCATTACAAGGAGACACCCCCCATGCGCATCCTCATTGCCGAAGACGACCAGGTGCTGGCCGATGGCCTTTTGCGCACGCTGCGCAGCTCGGGGGCCGTGGTGGACCATGTGGGCAACGGCAGCGAGGCCGATGCCGCGCTCCTGACGAACAACGAGTTCGACCTGCTCATTCTGGACCTGGGCCTGCCGCGCATGCACGGGCTGGAAGTGCTCAAGCGCCTGCGCAGCCGGGGCTCGGCCCTGCCGGTACTCATTCTCACAGCAGCCGACAGCGTGGAAGAGCGTGTCAAGGGCCTCGATTTCGGCGCCGACGACTACATGGCCAAGCCCTTCAGCCTGCAGGAGCTCGAAGCGCGCGTGCGCGCCCTCACGCGCCGGGGCATGGGCGGCACCAGCAGCGCCATCAAGCACGGCCCGCTGGTGTACGACCAGGCCGGGCGCGTGGCCACCATCGACGGCAAGATGGTGGAGCTGTCGGCGCGCGAACTGGGCCTGCTCGAAGTGCTGCTGCAGCGCGCCGGACGCCTGGTGAGCAAGGACCAGCTGGTCGAACGCCTGTGCGAATGGGGCGAAGAAGTGAGCAACAACGCCATCGAGGTGTACATCCACCGCCTGCGCAAGAAGATCGAGAAAGGCCCCATCCGCATTGCCACCGTGCGGGGCCTGGGCTATTGCCTGGAAAAAATCCCTGGGTGAGATGAAGCACCCCCTGTGTCGCTTCGCGCCTTCCCCCTCTCCTTCGGGAGGGGAACACACCCGGTGGCCTGGCAGAGCCAGTTCCACGGGTGCACTGGCCTTGGCCGCGCCGGTTTTGTGGGCTGTGGGCGGGCACGGCAGGCGGGTTGAATACAGTAAAAATAATAGCTGCTAGCGCTTTATGCATAAGCGTTAGAGGCGAAAATGGCTTGAAATCTTGAAAATCTTCCAGCGAGAGCAGCGCTCCCTGTTCGGCGAAATCCTTGACTGGATGCTCACGCCGCTGCTGCTGCTGTGGCCCGTGAGCCTGGCGCTGACCTGGCTGGTGGCGCAGGGCATTGCCAACAAGCCCTTCGACCGCGCGCTGGAATACAACGCCCATGCGCTGGCGCAGCTCGTTTCCGTGCACAAGGGCCAGCCCCAGTTCAACCTGCCCCAGCCGGCCAGCGAGATCCTGCGCGCCGATGATTCCGACACGGTGTACTACCAGGTCACCGGCCCGCGCGGCGAGCTGCTCTCGGGCGAACGCGAACTGCCGTCCCCGCCCGAGGACGAAATCCCCACCGTCGGCGAGGTGCGCCTGCGCGATGCCGAACTGCGCGGGCTGGAAATCCGCATGGCCTACATCTGGGTGCGCCTGCCGCTCGACGGCGCACCGCTGGCCCTGGTGCAGGTGGCTGAAACCCGCGAAAAACGCAGTGTGCTGGCCACGGAAATCATCAAGGGCGTGATGGTGCCCCAGTTCGTCATCCTGCCGCTGGCGGTGCTGCTCGTATGGCTGGCGCTGGCACGCGGCATTCAGCCGCTGCACCAGCTCGAAGAGCGCATCCGGGCGCGCAGCCCCGACGACCTTTCCCCGCTGGACCACAAGACCGTACCGCTGGAAGTGGCGCCGCTGGTCTCCTCGGTGAACGATCTGCTGACCCGCCTGAACGATTCGCTGGCGACCCAGAAGCGCTTTCTGGCCGACGCCGCGCACCAGCTCAAGACGCCGCTGGCGGGCCTGCGCATGCAGGCCGACCTGGCCCAGCGCGAAGGCACCAGCACCGAAGAGCTCAAGCAGTCGCTCAAGCAGATCGGTCGCTCCAGCATCCGCGCCACGCACACCGTCAACCAGCTGCTGGCGCTGGCGCGGGCCGAAAGCAGCGGTGCACAGATTGCCTTCACGCCCTGCGACCTGGCGCGCCTGACGATTGAAGTGGTGCGCGACTCGGTGCCTCGCGCGCTCGACAAGGGCACCGACCTGGGCTACGACGGCGCCCAGCCCGGCGCGCCCGGTGTGTGGGTGCAAGGCAACCCCACACTGCTCAAGGAGCTGGTGCGCAACCTGGTGGACAACGCCATCAACTACACCCCGTCGAGCAGCGACAAGCCGGGCGTCATCACCGCACGCGTGCTGGCCGACACCTTTGGCCGCGTGCTGCTGCTGCAGGTGGAGGACTCGGGCCCGGGCATTCCCGGGGCCGAGCACGAACTGATCTTCCAGCCCTTCTACCGCGCCCTGGGCACAGACGCCGACGGCTCGGGCCTGGGCCTGCCCATCGTGCAGGAAATTGCGCGCCAGCACGGCGCCGAGATCATGGTGGAAGACGCCCATCCCGGCCAGCCGGCGCCTGGCGCGCGTTTCACGGTGCGGTTTCCCGCATTGGCCGATGCGCCCGCACCCACCGCCTCAACGGCCTGACGACCGGGCTCCGTTCTTGGCAGGCACTCAGTTGCAGGGCCGCAGCGCCTTGCCGGCCATCGGCGCGCGCAGCGCCTCGACCTGGGCGCGCAAGGCGCTGTCGGCCGCAGGCAGGCGCAGCATGTAGCCAGGGGCGTCGGTACGCTCCTGCACCACGCGGGCCGTGCGTACGCCCTTGGCGGCCAGGTTGTTCAGGCCACGCTGCGCGGCCTCTTCGGTGGAAAAACGGCCAAGCGACAGGCCGGGCTCCAGCGACGCGCTGGCCGGGCGGTCGTAGGGAATGTTCATCTCGCGCAGTTCAGCGCGTTTCTTGGCCAGCGCATCGGCGTCGGCAAAGCGCCCCATGTACACCATCCAGCGGCCCGCGATGGTCGTGCGCTCCAGCGTCCAGGAGCCCGGGGGCAGGCCGGCCACGGCGCGGCGCAGGGTGGCGGCCTGCTCTTCGTCGAACACTCCGGCCTGCAGGCATTCGCCCGCCTGCGGGGCCGCCGCCACGGGGACTTCAGCGGGCAAGGATGCCGGTACCGAGGCAGGCTGCTGTGCGGCCCGCGTGGGCACGGAAGGCACTGCGGCCAAGGGCTGCGTTTTGGCGCCCGCCACGCGCAGCAGCTCGGGGTGGATCTGCTGCGCCAGGCGCTGCGGCTCCGCCTGGGAGGCGGGGGCCAGCCCCCATTCCAGCAGCAGGCCCTGCGACCAGGCATAGTAGCCCGCGTTGGCAAGCAGCAGGACGAGTACAAAAAAACGCAGCATGGGTGTTGTAGAGAAAGGTCAGGGCCTGTGTGCGGCGACGGGCCGCACACTGATCTCGGAGCTGGTCACGGACAGCATGCCGCCCGCAGTATGCACGAGCAAGGCGCCATCCTCGCCCACACCGTGCGCAGTGCCGCTGCGGCCGTCGCTCAGTTGCACGCTGCGGCCCTGCAGCACATCGCGCAAGGCAAAGCGCGGCTGCATGGGAGCAAAGCCGTAGGCCGCAAACGACTGCAGCATGCCCACCAGGGGCGCCACGATGCGCAGCAGGGCGGCGGGGGCATCGAGCTGCGCGTCCACCTCCTGCAGGCCGCCGGGCGGCAGGGACATGCCTGTGCCGTCGCGTGGACGCACGTTCAGGCCCACGCCGACCACCACATAGCGGCCGGACGCTGCAGGCTCTCCCGGGGCGGGCTGCGGCCCGACAAAACTGGCCGTTTCCACCAGGATGCCACCCAGCTTGCGGTCGCCCTGCGCGCCGCCCAGCCACAGGTCGTTGGGCCATTTCAGGCCGATGCGCGCAAGGGCACTGCCGGGCGGCGGCGGCGTGGGCTGCAGGCTTTCGGCCACGCTCACCCCCACGGCCAGCGACAGGCCCGACCAGTCGGCAGGCGCCAGCGGCAGGCCCAGAGAAAAAGTCAGCGAATCCCCGGCCTGGCTGCGCCACGTCCGGCCCAGGCGCCCGCGCCCTGCCGTTTGCTGCTCGGCCACCAGCAGCACGGGGTCGCAGCAGCCCGCACGGGCGCGGCGCATGAGTTCGGTATTGGTCGAATCCACGCTGGGCAGCAGTTCGGCGGTAAAGCCGGGCAGCAGCGGCGCAACCGCTTCCCAGACGGCCTCCAGAGGCCAGCGCAGCGGCGCGGTCATGCCTTGATGCCCCGCTTCTTGCCGGGCACTGCGGCCTTGGCACGGGCCTCGGGCGCCACCCAGCCGCGCTTGGGCGCCAGCAGGGTGCCCCGGCAGGCTGCTGCGCCGCACCAGCAGGGGTATTCGGCCTTGAGCCTGGGGGTGTAGCGCTCGTCGACGATGAGGCCGTAGTCGTAGTTGATTTCCTCGCCCGCGGCAATGTTGCGCAGTGCGGTGATGAAGATGCGGCCGTCCACCTCATCGGCAAAACAGTTGGGGTCGCAACTGTGGTTGATCCAGCGCGCGGAGTTGCCGCCGTACTTGGCGTCGATCACGCGGTCTTCGTCCACGTGGAAGTAAAACGTGTGGTTGGGCTGCAGCGGGTCGTGCGGGTGGCGGTCCTGCGCCTCCTGCCAGCCGATGACCTCGCCCGTGTATTCGATCAGCACCTCGCCCTCGGCAATGGGCTGCACGGCAAACACCCCTTTGCCATGCACGCCGGAGCGGCGAATCTGGATACGGCGGCCCGTGGCCGCAGGGGTTGCAGTGCGAGGCATGGCAAAACTCTGTTAACTTGATAGTGCACACATGCGCGTGCGCGTGCATGCGCGTGTGAGGCACAGATTGTAGAAGCGCCCGGGGGCATGCCCCCGGCGCAGCCAGCATGGCGAGATCCAAAAATGACCAAAACACTGGTAATTGCAGAAAAACCCTCCGTCGCACAGGACATCGTGCGCGCCCTCACCCCGGTAGCGGGCAAGTTCGACAAACACGACGAACATTTCGAGAACGACCGCTACGTGGTCACCAGCGCGGTGGGCCACCTGGTGGAGATCCAGGCGCCGGAGGAATTCGACGTCAAACGCGGCAAGTGGAGCTTTGCCCACCTGCCGGTGATTCCGCCGTATTTCGACCTCAAGCCGGTGGACAAGACCAAGACGCGCCTGAACGCCGTCGTCAAACAGGCCCGGCGCAAAGATGTGACCGAAATCATCAACGCCTGCGACGCGGGCCGCGAGGGGGAACTCATCTTCCGCCTGATCGAGCAGTACGCGGGCGGCACCAAGGCGGGCAAGCCCGTGTCCCTGGGCAAGCCGATCAAGCGCCTGTGGCTGCAAAGCATGACACCGCAGGCCATCCGCGAAGGCTTTGACACACTGCGCACCGAGCAGCAGATGACGGGCCTGGCCCACGCCGCGCGCAGCCGCTCCGAGGCCGACTGGCTGGTGGGCATCAACGGCACGCGCGCCATGACCGCGTTCAACTCGCAGGGCGGTGGATTCTTCCTGACCACCGTGGGCCGCGTGCAGACGCCCACGCTGTCGCTGGTGGTGGAACGCGAGGAGAAAATCCGCAGGTTCGTGAGCCGCGGCTACTGGGAAATCCACGCCACCTTTGGCGCGCAGGCCGGCGAATATCCCGCCAAGTGGTTCGACCCCCAGTGGAAGAAGGGCGACGATGCGGAAGCCCGCGCCGACCGCGTGTGGTCTGCCGCCGAGGCGCAATCCATCGCCGACGCCGTGCGCGGCAAGCAGGCCACGGTCACCGAAGAGAGCAAGCCCACCACGCAGGCGTCGCCCCTGCTGTTTGACCTGACCAGCCTGCAGCGCGAAGCCAACGGAAAATTCGGCTTCAGCGCCAAGACCACGCTGGCGCTGGCGCAAAGCCTGTACGAACGCCACAAGGCGCTGACCTACCCGCGTACCGACGCGCGCGCGCTGCCGGAAGACTACCTGCCCGTGGCGCGCGACACCCTCGGCATGCTGGCCGCCAGCGGCATGCGCCACCTGGCACCCTTCGCCCAGCAGGCACTCGACGGCAACTACGTCAAGCCCACCAAACGCATCTTCGACAACAGCAAGGTGAGCGATCACTTTGCCATCATCCCCACGCTGCAGGCGCCGTCGGGCCTTTCCGAGGCCGAACAAAAGCTGTACGACCTGGTCGTGCGCCGCTTCATGGCGGTGTTCTTCCCGAGTGCCGAATACACCGTGACGACGCGTATCTCCACGGTGGCGCCCCAT
>JAMLIQ010000055.1 GCA_023954095.1 Burkholderiaceae bacterium
CTGACGCTGACCACCAATGGCTCCCTGCTGGCGCGCAAGGCGCGCGCCCTCAAAGACGCGGGTCTGCAGCGCGTGACCGTGAGCCTGGATGGCCTGGACGACGCCGTGTTCCGGCGCATGAACGATGTGGATTTTCCGGTGGCCGAGGTGCTGGCGGGCATCGAGGCCGCGCACGCCGTCGGTCTCTCGCACATCAAGGTCAACATGGTCGTCAAGCGTGGCACCAACGACCACGAGATTCTGCCCATGGCGCAGCATTTTCGCGGCAGCGGCACCACGCTGCGCTTCATTGAGTACATGGATGTCGGCGCGACCAACGGCTGGCGCATGGATGAGGTGCTGCCATCGGCCCAGGTCATTGCGCGGTTGCAAGAGGCACTGCCACTGGTTCCGCTGGCCCCCAGCGCGCCCGGCGAAACGGCCGAACGCTGGGGCTATGCCAACGCGCAGGGCCTGCACGACCCTGGCCAGGGCGAGATAGGTGTCATCAGCAGCGTGACCAAGGCCTTCTGCGGCGACTGCAACCGCGCACGCCTGTCCACCGAAGGCAAACTCTATCTCTGCCTTTTTGCCTCCCAGGGCCACGACCTGCGCAGCCTGCTGCGCACCGGCGCCAGCGACGAAGCCATTGCCTCGGCCATCGCCCCCATCTGGCAACACCGCACCGACCGCTACTCTGAACTGCGGTCGAGCCAACCCGCCGATGCAGGCCGCAGTGCGCAGCGTGTGGAGATGAGCTACATCGGCGGATAACCCGGCGGGCAACCAGCTGCGGCATGCACCCCACGATGGACCCACAAGACATCACCGGCCTGGTACTGGCGGGAGGCCAGGGTTCCCGCATGGGTGGCATCGACAAGGGGCTTGCGCCATTCAAAGGTGTCCCGCTGGCCCTGCATGCGCTGCGCCGCCTTCAACCCCAGGTGGGCAGCTTGCTGGTAAGCGCCAACCGCCACCTGGACACCTATCAGGCCTTTGGTGCGCCCGTGTGCCCCGACGCGCAGGCCGACTTTTCCGGCCCGCTCGCAGGCTTTCTTGCCGGAATGGAGCATTGCCACACGCCCTGGCTGCTCACGGTGCCGTGCGACACGCCGCTGTTCCCGCACGACCTGGCCCAGCGCCTGGCCGAAAGCATCCGCTTCCACGGGACTGATATGGCCATTGCCACGGCGCTCGACCGCAGCGATCCCCTGCAACCTGCGGCCCGCCCCCAACCTGTTTTCTGCCTGCTGAACATCCGCCTGAAGAACAGCCTGGCCCATTTCATCGCCTCTGGTGGACGCAAGGTGGGCGCCTGGGCTGCATTGCACGCCTGCGTGCGCGTGCCTTTCGACCGGGCTTCCGATACGCCCGAGGCATTCTCCAATGCCAACACCCTGGAAGAACTGCATCAACTGGAAACCATGGCAAGGCAACGACGGCTTTGACCAAAAACAGCCCCCAACGCCCGTCTGAAAAGCGTTACAAGCTATAAAATATAGAGCATTTCTCGATCGTGGAAAGGGATTTCTGGTCCCGCATTCCATATGCATGCATATAATTTTTTGCCGCTGGTTTGACCTATGCCATTTCTGGCGCACATGGCAGCGCCCTACAATGACCACTTTTAAATTGTGGTTATAAACATGGCAAAGCGCACTCCCTTGTTTCTGGCGGCGGCAATGATGGCGGCCTCGCTTTTCTGGCCTGCAGCCGCCCAGTCAGCCCGGCCCAGCGCAAAGGTGGATCTGGATGTGCGGTTTCGCGAAGTGCAGACAGACACGCAGCTGGCAGAAAACCTGTTCAAGATTGGCCGCAAGGTAGCCGCGGTATGCGCCAACTGCCATGGTGACGGTGGCAACAGCACCAAACCTTCCATCCCCAATCTGGCAGGCCAGAATCCTGCCTATCTGCTGGAACAGATCCGTCAGTTCTCCGATGGGCGCCGCCGCAACGAGTTCATGGAGGGCATGATCCGCGCCATGAACAACGATGAAAAAATCGGCATGGTGCTGTTCTATTCCGCCCAGGAAGTGGCGCACAAACCGACCCTTGATGCTGCACTGGCAGACAAGGGCAAATCGTATTTCAACAAAACCTGCTTTCGCTGCCACGGACAGACCGGCCGGGGCAACGAGCAGATTGCCCGCATTGCCGGCCAGCAAGCCGACTACCTGCGCACCACGCTGCATCGCTACCGCAGCGGCAGCGATGTCCGTTCAGACTCGATCATGACGCCCAACACCCGGTTGATGACGGACGCCGATATCGAGGCGGTGGTCGCCTACGTTTCGTCCATGCCCTGAACAATCCTGTGTCGGCATACCGCCCTGCAGTCTGGGGGCAGCGGTGCTACGATGCTTCGCTTGCCACTTCTCCACGCCACGCGCATTGTGGGAAGTCAAATCAAATGAAACCAAAGGAGACACACCCATGCTCAACCGCCGCCACCTCATGGCCTCCGCGCTTGCCAGTGCCACATTGCCCAGCCTTGCATTGGCCCAATCCATTGAAAAGCCCAAGCTCACCATCGCGGTTGGCGGCAAGAACCTGTTCTATTACCTGCCCCTCACCATTGCCGAACAACTGGGGTACTTCAAGGACGAAGGGCTGGATGTCACAGTGGTTGATTTCGCTGGGGGCTCCAAGGCGCTCCAGGCTGTCGTGGGAGGTAGCGCCGATGTGGTGTCTGGCGCCTTTGAGCACACCGTGAACATGCAATTCAAGGGCCAACCCATGCGCGCCTTTGTGCTGCAGGGGCTTGCTCCGCAGGTAGTGCTGGGCATCAACCCCAGGACCATGCCCCACTACAAATCCATTGCAGACTTGCGCGGCAAAAAGATTGGCGTCACGGCACCCGGCAGTTCGACCAACGTCATGGTCAACTACGTGCTGGCCAAAGCGGGCGTCAAGCCCAGTGAAGTCAGCTTTGTCGGAGTGGGGGCCAGCAGCGGCGCGGTGGCTGCCATGCGGTCAGGGCAGATCGATGCCATCAGCAATCTCGACCCTGTCATCACGCTGCTGCAGCGCTCGGGCGATCTCAAGATCGTGTCCGATACACGCATCGTGTCCGAAGCCGAAAAAGTTTTTGGCGGTCCCATGCCCGCAGCCTGCCTGTATGCTCCCGTCTCCTTCGTGCAATCCAACCCTGCCACCGTGCAGGCGCTGACCAACGCCATGGTACGCGCCGACCGCTGGATCCAGACAGCAGGCCCGGGCGACGTTATCAAGGTCGTGCCCGAGAACTATCTGCTGGGCGACCGTGCCATCTATATCGATGGCTTTCTGGCCGCCCAAAAGGCCCTGTCGCCCGACGGGATGATTCCCCCCGCCGGTGCTCAGACCGCCTTCCGCGCGCTGGCCAGCGTGGACCCGAAAATTGCTGCCGCCAAACTCGATCTCGACGCGGTCTATACCAACGAATTCGTCAAGAAAGCCCATGCCCGCAAGCGCGGCTGACATGCACAGCGGCGGCACTGTCCGCGCGCAAACGCCAGCTCTCACGCTCTCCGGCGTGGCCTGCACCTTCGTCAGCAAGGAGGCTCCGGGCCAGCGCTATACCGCAGTTGAAAACGTGGATCTGCACGTCGGCGCGAGTGAATTCGTCAGCGTTGTCGGCCCCACGGGGTGTGGAAAAAGCACCCTGCTCAACGTGGCAGCCGGACTTCTGACGCCCAGCGCAGGAAGCGTTGCCGTGTTTGGTGAGCCCCTGACCGCCCTCAATCGGCGTGCCGGGTACATGTTCCAGGCCGAAAGCCTGATGCCCTGGCGCACAGCGTTGGCCAACGTGACGGCTGGGCTGGAGTTTCGCGGCACGCCTTTGAAGGAAGCCACTGCACAGGCCCAAGACTGGCTTGCCCGTGTGGGCCTCGCAGGTTTCGGCGATCGCTACCCGCACCAGATGAGCGGCGGCATGCGCAAGCGCGCCAGTCTGGCACAAACACTGGTATTGGACCCCGACATCATCCTGATGGACGAGCCGTTCTCTGCCCTGGACATCCAGACCCGCCAATTGATGGAAAACGAGGTGCTGCAGCTCTGGCAAGCCAAGCGCAAGGCCGTGCTGTTCATCACCCACGATCTGGACGAAGCCATTGCCATGAGTGACCGCGTGGTCGTCATGAGTGCCGGCCCGGCGTCCCATCCCATGGGCGAATTCGTGATTGATATTCCCCGCCCCCGCGACGTCGCAGAAATCAAATCCACCCCACGCTTTCGCGAGCTGCATGCAGGGATCTGGGATGTTCTGCGCGCCGAAGTGCTCAAGGGTTACCAACAACAGTTGCAAAAGGCGGCTTGAGACGATGTGGCAATTGATCAAACCTCGTGCGGCAACGATGCGCGCATGGCAACTGGGCTTGCTGGTGCTGTTGTTCCTGTTTTGGGATGCCATGACCCGGCCCGGATTGATTCCGCCCTTCATGTTCGACAACGACCGCCAGGCCGCATTCTTCTTTGGCCAACCCTTGGCCATCTTTGGACGTATCTGGGATTGGTTCGTTGTAGACGCCGATATTTACCGCCATCTGGCCGTCACCCTCATGGAGACCGCCATGGCCTTTGCCATCGGCGCGTGCAGCGGGCTGGCTGGCGGACTGTGGCTCGCACTCTCGCCAACGGCATCAGCCCTGCTCGAACCCTACATCAAGGCCTTCAACTCCATGCCACGCATTGTTCTCGCACCCATCTTTTCGGTGTGGTTTGGCCTGGGCATGGGTTCCAAGGTGGCGTTGGGCGTCACCTTGGTATTCTTCATCGTGTTCTTCAATGTCTACCAGGGCGTCAAGGAAGTCAGCCCCGTGGTGCTGGCCAATGCGCGCATGCTGGGCGCGAGCCAGCGCCAACTGCTGCGCCACGTCTACCTGCCCAGCGCCACCAGCTGGGTTTTCAGTTCACTGCACACCTCGGTGGGACTGGCGTTCGTGGGAGCCGTCGTCGGAGAGTATCTGGGCTCCAGCCAAGGGGTCGGCTATTTGATTTTGCAGGCCGAAGGCACTTTTGACATCAATACCGTGATGGCAGGTATTCTGGTCCTCACCGCCTTTGCCCTGGTCCTGGATGGACTGGTCGGACGTATAGAAAAGCGCTTGATGAAGTGGCAGCCAAAGGCGGGTGAAGTGGAAAAGCTCTGATGTAGCGCCTCAGAGCAAGCAAACGCGGACTATTCATGGACAAAAAAATGCCCGCTTCATTTCTGTAGCGGGCATTTTCATCGCCAATAGGCTTATCTGGTGGGACGTGCGGGGGTCGAACCCACGACAAACGGATTAAAAGTCCGCTGCTCTACCAACTGAGCTAACGTCCCGACTCCTGATTGGTATCAACCAGAACAGCCTTGCATTATAACCTTATTTATTCGATCCCCTCGGTTCCGCAGTCAACGCATCCAGAATCCAACCTGCTGCGCATTGCCCAAAGGTGGCTGTGACGGCGACCACCGAACCATAACCATGGCAGTTCAGGCTTCCATCGCCTTCTAGGCCGCACGACGCATCTGGCGGCGCAACCGGCTCACGACTGAAAACGCAAGAGATCAGCAGTTTCTTGCCGTCTTTCGGCGCGCCATGGTGCTTGCGCAGACGATAGCGCAGTTGTGCCAGCAAAGGGTCGTGGGTCACACTGGCCAGATCGGCAATGTCCACCTGGTGCGCCAGCCGCTTTCCGCCGGCGGCGCCCACACTGACAAACAGGGCTCGGGTGTTGCGCGCCCATGCTGCCATCGCCGTCTTTGCCTGCACCTGGTCACAGGCGTCGATCACTGCATCCACCCGGTGCGGCAGCAAGGCTGGCCAGTTGGTCGGCTCGACGAAATCCTCGATGCAATGCACCACGCAATCCGGGTTGATCTGCCCGATCCGGTCCCGCATGGCCAGAACCTTGGCCTGGCCTACAGTCTCTTCCAGCGCATGGATCTGCCGGTTGATATTGGACTCAGCGACATGGTCAAGGTCGATCAGCGTCAACTGCCCCACTCCGCTGCGGGCCAGGGACTCTGCGGCCCAGGAGCCCACCCCACCGATCCCGACCACCACGACATGGGAAGCCCGGATCTGACCGGCGCCTCGCACGCCGTACAAACGTTCAAGCCCACCAAACCGGCGCTGCTGCAGCGAAGGCAAGGACGCGCCCATCGGCAATCCAGGCGAAACGAGCTGAGAATGCACCACTACTTGAGATGCGAGAGCCGCTCCTTGGCAGCGACTGCTGCCTCGGATTGCGGATAAACACGCAGCAGATCTTCCAGCGTCTTGCGCGCACCGCGCGTTTCCTTCAGCTCGATCTGGCAATTGGCGATCGCCAAGGCAGCTTCAGGGGCACGGGCGTGGCTGGGCGTGCTTGCCAGCAGATTTTTGAAGTTACCGATGGCCTCTTTGTAGTTGCGGTTCGCGTACTGTGCATTCCCCAGCCAGAATCGCACCGAAGGTCCATAGCCGCTGCGCGGATACTGGCGAAGGAACGCCGTATAGGCCGCTTCTGCGTCGGCAAAACGTCCCTCCCGGAATTTGGCCAACGCCGTCTCGAAATCCTTTTTCTCAGCCGGTTCCGCCTGAAACTCCAGACCATCCAGGGAGACCTTGAGCGGCTCGAACTGGCGTAGACGCTCGTCCACGCCCGTGGCGATTTCCTTCTGGTGCCGCTGCAACTCAGCCACGTCGCGTATGAGTTGCTCGTTTTGCCCGCGCAGCTTGGCCATCTCCACGCGCAGGGTTTCAATCTGGGTTTGCAAGTCAAGCAAACTGCGGCGCAACTGGCTACTGTCCTCGCTGGCGCGGCGCGCGTCCTCTGCCGAGCGTTGACTGTTTTGCTGCATCGCATCCACGCGCTGGCGCATTTCGAGAATGGCGCGCCGTGCCTCGCCGTCCTCGAAAATCGCTGCATGCCCCACCGGCATGAACGAGCAGCAAAGCACCAAACCAGCCAGCGCGCGCCTCAGGCGCAAAGCGTGCATGGCGTTCATCAACGGTAGGACAGTTCAGCGCGGCGATTCTGCGCATGGACCTCTTCGCCGCTACCCTGGACTGCCAGCTTTTCCTTGCCAAAGCTGACTGCTTCCATCTGACCATCGGGCACGCCCAGCAGGCCCAGCGAACGGCGCACGGCTTCGGCGCGTTTCTGACCGAGAGCCAGGTTGTACTCGCGTCCACCGCGCTCATCGGTATGGCCTTCGATGACCACCTTGCGTGCGTTGCCCGATTTCATGAAACGTGCATGGGCATCGATCAGCGACTGGTAATCCTGCTTGATGACGTAGCTGTCGTAGTCAAAATAGACGATACGGCTCACACCCACCGGCCCGGCCGCATCACCGGCCGATTGCGAGAGATCCACCCCGCGGACACCGCTCTGCCCCGTGTTGCCCGCATTGGCGCCATTGGCGCCCGTGGACAGGGGCGCACCGTTCTTGTCCTCCACCGGCACATTGTCCAGATCCACTCCGGAACTGCAGCCCGCAACAAGAGCCACGACAGCCATGGCAATAGAAATACGTTTGATCATTTGAGAACTCCTGAAAGACGGAAATAGAAATCGACGAAAAGTTCAATGCGCCTGGAACGGGCCCCAGTCCGGCTCGCGGATATCACCGCCCTGTCCCGCCAGGCGGGCCTTGATCTTGCCGTCCAGCGTGGTGGTCATCAGGGACTCCCTTCCCTGGTGCTGCGTGGCGTACACAATCAAACGACTATTGGGCGCGAAGCTGGGACGCTCGTCTGCGGTGGTGTCGGTGATGGCAGTGACGGTTCCTGTGGCAAGTTCCATGACATGCAGCTTGAACGCCCCACCAATGCGGGAGATATACGCCAGGGAACGTCCGTCGGGACTCAGGCTGGGCGATATGTTGTAGCTACCGCTGAAAGTCACCCGTTCGGCATTGCCACCGGACGCAGCCACCTTGTATATCTGGGGTGCGCCGCCCCGGTCACTGACAAAATAAATGCTGCGCCCGTCCGGCGAAAACGCAGGTTCGGTGTCGATCCCGGCACTTTGCATGAGTCGGCGTGGCTCACCGCCGTTGGCATCGATCGTGTAGAGCTGAGAGTTGCCGTCCCGGCTCAATGTAACGGCCAAGGTACGTCCATCGGGCGACCAAGCTGGCGCGCTGTTGGATCCACGAAAATTGGCCACCAGACGACGGCGGCCGGTGGCAACGTCATGCACGTAAACCACGGGCTTGCGCGATTCGAAAGACACATAGGCGATTTGCCCGCCCGAAGGCGACCACGCGGGTGAAATGATGGATTCGGGGCTGGAGAGGGCCGACTGGGCGTTTTCACCATCGGCATCGGCCACCCACAGGCTATATCGGGGCCCGGCCTTGGTCACATAGGCAATGCGTGTAGAGAAAACGCCCCGATCACCGGTCAGTTTTTCATAGACAAAGTCAGCAATCCGGTGGGCCACCAGGCGCAAATCACCCTGCACCACGATGTAGCTTTGCCCGCCCAGGTCTTGTCCGCGCACTACGTCCCACAGGCGGAAGCGAACGTCGAAACGCCCGTCGCCCAGGCGGGTAACGCTGCCGGAAACCAGTGAATCCGCAGCCTTCTGGCGCCACAGTGCCAGATCAGGACGGGAAGTTTCGTCCAACCGCGTGCCGGCCGTGTCCACTCTGCGGAATTGACCACTGCGCTCCAGGTCGGCCTGCACAATGGCAGCGATTTTCTGGGGGGACTGGGCTTCATCGCGGAACGGCGCAATCGCGATGGGCAACTGCGTCATGCCGACACCCGAAACTTCGACCCGAAACTGGGCCAGTGCAGGCGCCGCAGCCAGCGAGGCCATAGACGCCAAGACCAGGCGACGCGAGGAATGCGGCAGTGCCGCAGAAAAAGAGGAGGAGAGAGTTCGTACGTTGTTCATTCGCAGCCAGGAGCAACCGGACAATAGCCGATTGTCAGCCCTGAATGTTACACACAGGGCAGTACCCGCATGTCACAAACTGTTGGGCATGGCCGTAAAAAGTAGAATCCAGACCTCATGCAAGCTCCAGACCAGGGCACAGACCCCGCCGCCGGCAACACTCCTCCGCTCCCCCCAGAGCGACTGACCGTCCGGTTGGCCCGGCTTTCCGTCTACTTTGGCGGTCAGCGGTTGGGCTGGATTGCAGCCATCGTTGCCACATTGGTGGGCGCCATCACCGAGCCCCTGATTCCTGCGTTGCTGCAACCTCTGCTGGACCAGGGTTTTACCAAGGGCACCCTGCACCTATGGATGGTTCCAGCAGCCATCATGGGTGTCTTTCTGGTGCGCGGCCTGGCCCAGTTTGTCGCGCAGTATGCGCTGGCCCGTATCGCCAACGAAGGAATGCTTGCGTTGCGCACGGCCCTGTTTGATCGCCTCCTGGCTGCAGACATGGGGCTTTTTTCGCGCCAGAGTGCGAGCACCCTGTCCAACACAGTGGTCTATGAGGTGCAAACCGGCGCCACACTGCTGGTACAGGCCCTGCTGGGAATTTCACGCGACGGCTTCACCCTGGTCGCCTTGCTGGGCTACCTGCTTTATCTGAACTGGCAGCTCACACTGATCGTCGCCGTGGTCGTTCCTGGCGTGGCCTGGATCATGAAGACGCTTTCGCGTCGGCTCTACCATCTCACCAAAAGCGGGCAGCAGGCCACAGACGAACTCGCCTACGTGGTCGAAGAAAACGTACTCGCACACCGCATGGTACGCCTGCATGCGGCGCAGCCCGCTCAAGCCCGTCGGTTCGACATTTTGAGCCGCCGCCTGCGCGGCCTGGCCATCAAGTCCACCATTGCTGCGTCTGCAATGACACCCCTCACGCAGTTGCTGGCAGCGGCAGCCCTGTCGACCGTCATTTGCGTGGCGCTGTGGCAAAGCCGGGCGGCCGGTACAGCGCAGGACGTGACGGTGGGCGGCTTCGTGGCCTTCATCACCGCCATGCTGATGCTGATCGCTCCGATTCGCCGCCTTGCCGATGTGGCCAGCCCCATCACCCGGGGCGTGGCAGCCCTTGAGCGTGGCCTGCACCTGCTGGGCGATACCCCGGCCGAACGGGGCGGCACTTTTGCGCCCAGCCAGGTGCGCGGCGCCATCGCGCTGCAGGACGTCAGCGTGGCCTTTGCTCCAGATCAGGCGCCCGCGCTGAACCGGGTAACACTGGACGTACAACCAGGCGAAATCGTGGCGCTGGTGGGCCCGTCGGGTGCGGGCAAAACCACCCTGGTCAATCTGCTGCCACGCTTCGTACAGCACAGCGCTGGCCGGATCTTGCTGGACGGACACGCGCTACAAGACTGGAGCCTGGCTGCCTTGCGGGCCCAATTCGCTCTGGTCAGCCAGGATGTGGTCATGTTCAATGACAGCATTGCCGCAAACGTCGCGCTGGGGCAGGCCATCGATGTCCAGCGGGTACAGGAGTGCCTGCAGGCCGCCAATCTGGCCGAGCATGTGGCGGCGCTGCCGCACGGCATGGACACTGTGGTCGGGCACAACGCCACCCAGTTGTCGGGTGGCCAGCGCCAGCGCCTGGCAATTGCACGAGCGCTGTACAAAAACGCCCCGATCCTGATTCTCGACGAAGCCACTTCGGCCCTGGACACCGAGTCCGAACGGCTGGTGCAAGAGGCCTTGCAACGCCTCATGCAGGGGCGCACGACCCTGGTGATTGCCCACCGCCTCTCCACCATCGAACATGCCAACCGTGTGGTTGTGATGGAACGCGGGCGCATCGTCGAACAGGGAACCCACGCAGAACTCCTGGCACAGGACGGCCTGTATGCGCGGCTCCAGGCGCGCCCCGTGCCCGCCTGACTACCAGCGCCCCCGGTTCGGCTGACGCTGGCGAATGGCCTGCGCAATCAGGTCGGCCATGTCCTTGCGGCTGGCGCGCAGGGCAAAATCGGCGGCACTTAAACCCAGCTGATTCTTGAGCGAGGGATCGGCACCCTCTTTCAAAAGTAACTGCACAGACTCACTGGTGCCGTAATGCACAGCCATCATCAAGGGCGTTGTGCCATTGGGCGACGCCGCGTCGATGAACGCGTAATTCTCCAGGAGCAGGGCAATGATGGCGGGCTGCTGCGGCTGAGTGCCTGTGGCTGCGTAATGCAGAGGGGTCCATCCGGGCTTGTTGACATCGGCATCGCGGGCGATGAGCGCACGCACCGCCTCCAGATGCCCGCGCAGGGCCGCCATCATGAGCGGGCTCTCATCCTGCGCATTGCGCTCTTCCACCCGCAGGTTGCGGGCCTGCATCAACGCGTCAAAGGCCTTGAGCGTATCGGCCTTGAGCGCCAGCATCAGCCCGACCTGGCCCCGCGGATCACGCGTGTTGGGGTCAAAACCGCGCTGCAGCAGCGTCGTGATCGTGGCCGCATCATCACGCTGGATGGCCACAAAAAAATCCTCATACGAGCCGGCCACGGCAGGCACACAAGCCGCCATACCCCACACCAGAACACTGCGGCGCAACATCTTCATGCCTGGACTCCGGAAAAAAGAACGTCGAAGTTCCGGCTGGTCGCCTGGGCAACATCCTCCACCGTGATCCCGCGAATAACTGCAATTTGCCGCGCCACGTGGGGAACGTAGGAAGGGTTGTTTGTTTTACCCCGGTAGGGCACCGGCGCCAGGTAAGGGCTGTCGGTCTCGATGAGCATGCGGTCGAGAGGCACAAATGCCGCAACATCACGCAAGTCCTGGGCACTCTTGAAGGTAAGGATGCCGGAGAAGGAAATAAAGTAGCCCAGGTCAAGCGCAGCCCGCGCAACCTCGGCCGACTCGGTGAAACAGTGGAAAACACCACCGGCACGGTTGCTGGCGCCATCCTCACCCTCCTCGCGCAAGATGGCCAGTGTGTCGCTCGATGCACTGCGGGTGTGGATCACCAGCGGCTTTGCGCACTGACGGGCGGCACGGATGTGGGTACGAAAACGCTCGCGCTGCCACTCAAGGTCGGCAATGCTGCGGCCGCCCTTGCGGTCTTCCATGCCGTAGTAGTCCAGCCCGGTCTCACCAATGGCCACGACACGCGGCAGCGCTGCACGGTCCAGCAGATCCCGCACGCTGGGCTCGGTCACCCCTTCGTTGTCGGGATGCACACCCACCGAGCACCAGAAGTTGTCATACCCCGTGGCCAGGGCATGGACGTCACCAAACTCCTCCATCGTGGTGCAGATGCACAAGGCACGGTCGACCTGCGCCGCTGCCATGGCCTGGCGAATGGCAGGAAGCTGGCTTTGCAGTTCGGGAAAGGTGAGATGGCAGTGGGAATCTGTAAACATGCGGTGCAGCGCGCTCCTGGGTTGTACGGTTGGAGCGCATCAAAAGAAAACGTTCCGGATTTTTCCCGGCCAGCGGGCGGCTCCTACGGCGCAGCCCGGCTCCAGTGCCAGCGCAGAAAAAGCGCAGCAACGACATCGGCCATGGCCGTTGCCCCCAGGGCCAGCCCCAGGAAAGGTGCAGTCTGTGCATCAAGCCAAGTGGGTGGACGCAGCCAGAACCAAAGGCCCGCACCACACATCCCGACGGCACTCAGCCACAAGGCCAGCACCGCCAGGCGCTGGGGCGCCGCCAGCATGCGGGGGGCTTCTTCCAGGTGCAAGGCCTTTTGCGGATCACGAAAATCAACGGGCATGGCGTGCCTCCCCTCCCAAATAGACGGACGTCATTTGACCAGGGCCAGCATGTCCTTGAACGCGGGGTGCTCGCAACTGCGCAGCCATTCAAAGGCCACCATCTCGGTGGTGACCAGTTCGGCACCGGCACCGGCCAGGCGGTCATAGGCTGCATCGCGGTTGCGCTCGGTGCGTGAGCTGCAGGCATCCGTCACCACCCATACGTCAAACTCGTCCTCGATCAGGTCCAGCGCCGTCTGCAGCAGACAGACATGGGCCTCGCACCCTGCAATGACGATGGTGCTGCGGTCCGGGCCGCCTTGCGCGGCTTTTTGCATGTGCTTTGGCAGGCTGCGGGCGTTGCCGGCAGGAGGCTTGGCCGGTGGACGCAGCCATTCACCCAGACCCTCCTCCACAGCGCTGAAATGCATCTTGGGCAAGGTCTTGCGGCACAGTGCACGCAATGCCGGGTCATTGGAGCCCAGGCGCGAGGGGTTTTGCTCCGTGCCCCAGACGGGCACATCCACCATTCGGGCAATCTGGGCCAAACGGCGGGCGTTGTCCAGCGCGGCGGCGCCCTCGTGAATGACGGGCATCAGCTTTTCCTGGAAATCCACCAGCACAAGTTGGGATTCAGAAGCGTCAAGCAGCATGGCGGAGTCCTTCAATCAAAACAATACCGCCATTGTCGCAGCGCCCGCACCACCGGCACCGCACTTCAGGCCGCCAGATGCTGCAGGGCCAGCGCCAGCGCACCGGCCGTCGCCACGGCATTGGTGGGATGGGCTACGCAGTCCGTGCTCCAGAACTGGCCCACACCGGCCGCATGCAAGGCATCGAGCGCGGCAGCATCAATCAGGGCGTGCGTCACCGCCACATCCACCGAGGCCGCACCGGCGGCCCGCAGCAGGCGCGTAGCCTGGGCCAGCGTGTGCCCGGTACTGGCCATGTCGTCCAGCAGCACGACGCAGCGGCCATGCACGTCGACCGGGGGCAGTACCACCGTCACGCTGCGGTCACCATGGCGTTCCTTGGTGCACACGGCAAAATCAAAGCCATGCCGCTCTGCCGCCTGGGCCACCCACTGGGCGGATTCCCCGTCGGGGCCCATGAGCATCGCGCCCGGCCTTTGCAGCGCAATCCAGTCGGCCAGCAGCAGCGCGCCGCTGATGACTGCGGTCTGCGCGGCGGGCACGGCCTCCTCCAGGGTAGCCACGCGATGCAGGTGGGGGTCCACGCTGACCACGGCATCGAACAGGCTCGCCAGAAAGGGACCCACGATGCGCTGGCTGACGGCTTCGCCTGGATGGAAGGCAATATCCTGGCGCATGTAGGCCAGATAAGGCGCCACCAGCGTGAGGTGTCGCACCCCCAGGTCGCGTGCTGCACGGGCCGCCAGCATCAGTTCGATGAGTTTTTCATTCGGCTGGTGCAGGCTGCGCAGCACCACAACGCGTTCAGGCAAGCGCCCTGACGCATCGACCGGCAGCGTCAACCGCAGCTCTCCGTCGGGAAAGCGGTGGCGCTGCACAGGCCGCAGGGCCAGGCCGGCCGCAGCGGCCAGCCGCTCGGCGGCGCCTTGCTCATCATCGAAATGCAGCAGGCAGGCGGTGGCAACGGAGGAAACATTCATCTTCAGAATTCCACAAAAACATGCGGCACATCGTCGGCCGTACCGATACGGTAGCCACTGGCCGTGGCGCTGGCCTGGCGTGCAAATTCCAGGTCGGCCGGGAACCCGGCATGCACGCGGTAGAGCGCCTGGCCTGTCGTCACGGTGTCTCCCAGCTTGCACAGCAAATCCACCCCCGCGCCCTGCACTTTGGGGGCGCCGGCCAGGCGCGCAATGCGGGCGATCTGCAGGTTGTTGATCCCTGCCACCACCCCATCGCCAGGCGCCGCAACCTCGAAGGTCAGCGCACCGAGCTGGGGGTCGTTGTGGTCAAAGTCCTTGTCGCCCTGTGCAGCGATGATGGCCTGCATGCGCGCCAGGGCGCGGCCCGAGTCCAGAATGTCGCGCGCAATCGCGTAACCGTCGCCGCCGCGCACGTCGGGGTCGCACTCGATCAGGCGGCCAGCCAGACGCAGGGCCTTCTGGCGCAGGTCATTGGGCGCCCGGGGGTCGTTTTCCAGCACACGCATCACATCGCGGGCCTCCAGCACCGGGCCGATCCCGTTGCCGATGGGCTGGCGTCCATCGGTGATGACCACATCCAGCGACAGTCGCATGCGCTGCGCCACATACTCGAACAGGCGGCGCAGGCGCTGGGCCTCGGGCATGGAACGCACCTTGGCCGTGGGGCCGATGGGTATGTCGAGCACCAGATGCGTCGATCCTGCGGCGATTTTTTTCGACAGGATGGAGGCCACCATCTGTCCCGGAGAATCAATGGACAACGGGCGCTCGACCGAGATCAGCACATCATCGGCGGGCGAGAGATGGGCGGTGCCGCCCCAGGCCAGGCAGCCCCGGTGGTCGCGCACGATGTCGCGCAGCTGGTCCAGGGGCAGTTCCACGTTGGCCAACACCTCCATGGTGTCGGCCGTACCCGCAGGTGACGTAATGGCGCGCGACGACGTTTTCGGGCATAACATGCCATGCGCTGCCACGATGGGCACGATCAGCATGGAGGTGCGGTTGCCTGGAATGCCGCCAATACAGTGCTTGTCCACCACCAGCGGCTCATGCCAGTCCAGTCTCTGGCCCGTGGCCACCATGGCATCGGACAGAAAGAAAACCTCTTCGCGGTCCAGCTCGTCGCGGTTGCAGGCCACCACGAAGGCCGTCAGCTCGATCTTGGAATAGCGGTGGTCGGCAATATCGTGCACGATGGCCAGGAAATCCTCACGCCCCAGGCGCTCGCCCGCAATTTTGCGAAACAGCGCGCCCATGGACTCGGGCGGCTCGGCCTGGGCCACGGCCACGGTATGGCCGTTCTCCACCCCCAGCTGGGCAAAGGCGTCTTCCGACAGGCCCAGCTCGCGGCAGCCCACGATGGACAGATCGTCCACCACATTCAGCGTGGCCAGAATGCGGCGCCCGTTGGCGCGTACCTCGATCTTGGACAGCGCCTGAAAACCCTCGGCACGGTAGACGGCGCAGTCCCGGTGCAGGTAGGCGACATTTTCACGCCAGGTATCGATGGCCACGCGGCGCAAGGCCAGCTGGGAGACGGGCGCGCCATGGTTGCCGTTCGGGGCAGGCGGTACAACGGAGGCATTCTGTGTCTGTGCTTGCATGCCCCCGAGGCTACACCGGAAACAGACCCCTTCCAGCGCGGGAATCCCTGAGCCGATGGCCCCCCGGATGGACCGCTTCCCGATCGTGATACGCTTGCGCCCCATGTTTCGATGGCTCTACATACTGATCTTGCTGGTTTGCTCCAGCGCCCAGGCGGCGCCGGGCGCGGCGCCCACCGATGACGTCGACAGCTTTCTGCACGACAAGGGCCTCCTCACGCAACTGGCAGAAATGCGGCAAACCGTCGCCGGACAGGCGCACCAGGTGGTCGATCGCACCTCCGACCTGGTGGTCACCGCCATGGGCTTCCTGGGCGTTCCCTACCGCCGCGGCGGCAGCAATGCCGAGACAGGCTTTGATTGCAGCGGCTTCGTGCGCGCCATCTACCAGCAGACAGCAGGCATGCTGCTGCCGCGCCGCGCAGACCAGCAGGCCGCTTCCACCGAAAAGATCGACAAAAAGGAACTGCAGCCAGGCGACCTGGTGTTTTTCAACACCATGCGCCGCGCCTTCAGCCATGTCGGCATTTATGTGGGCGACGGCAAGTTCATCCATTCGCCGCGCAGCGGCTCCGAAGTGCGTGTGGAAGACATGCACCAGTCCTACTGGCAGCGCCGCTTTGATGGCGCCCGGCGCGTCACACCGCTGGCCACCGCTGCCACGGCAACCCAGGCCACACCCCAATAAGCGTCTTTCGGCCAGCGCACTCAGGGCCGGATCACGGTCACTGTTTCGGTGCTGCGGATCGGCCCGCCCGTTTCATTGACCGGGCGCGCCTGCGGGTTGCGCAGCATTTCCCGGGCCTGCGCCATGTCTGCCTGGTAGCGTGCACGGGCCTCGGCTTCGCACGCTTTTCTGGCCTGCGCCTGTGCACGGCATTCCTCCAGCCCGATCTTGAGGCCGCCCCCCGCTTCGCGGATGGCGCTGCGGTAGCGCTGCTGGGGCGTTGTATCCGGGGTGTCGGCGCGCGCCAGTTCAGCCGCGTGCGGCTGCTCCTGGGCACCGGCCACACTGCCCAGTGCCAGCACGGGCCACAAGGCGGCACAGAGTGCATACCGTGCGATTGAATCTTTCTGCATGGTGATTCCTTTCAACCTAGAAATGGCTACAGAGACTTTCCACTGCAGCGTAGACACCCCACCGTGGCCAAAGCGTCAGGCAGCCGCGCGCTACCATGTCGGACAAGGTCCATGCTCACCAAGTTCCTGTCCATGCCCACTGCACCACTTCCCCCAGACGCTGCTCCCGCGCACGACAGGGTTTATCTGCGGCAATTGCTTTCGCAGCGCAACCAGTCCGAAGGGCGCGTGGCCGAGATCGACGCAGCGATCGAGCACGCCTTTGTGCGCACCGTTTCCATGCTGGTGCTGGATATGTGCGGCTTTTCGCGCATCACGGCCCGCCACGGCATCATCCATTTCCTCGCCATGGTGCACCAGATGGAGCAGGCCGCCCGCCCGGCCATTGCGGGCAACGGGGGCGAAGTGGTCAAGCAGGAAGCCGACAACCTGTTTGCCGTGTTCAGCCACCCTGAACAGGCGCTGGAGGCTGCGCTGGACATTGGTCGCGCCCTCGATGCCATGAACGCCGTGCAGCCCCCCGAAGCCGCCTTGCAGGCCAGCATCGGCATCGGCTACGGTCCGACCCTGGTGATTGCCGAGAAGGACCTTTTCGGCCACGAAATGAACCACGCCTGCAAGCTGGGCGAGGACATTGCGGGCCCCGGAGAAATCTACCTGACCGGTAACGCCTGCCAGGCACTGCCCCAGGGGCGCTATGTGTTCAGCGAGGCGCCGCACACCATTGGCGGCGCCGTACTCCCCTCTTTCCGGCTCGAAGGCTGCCTGTATGAACGCCCCCTGGCACCATGAAGAAAAAAACACCCCCTGACGACACCGCCCTCCCAAACCCGCAGGCGGCCGCCCTGGAAGCTGCCGCACACCGTGCGCGCCGCCTGTTGCACCGCCGCGCCCTGGCGGCGGCGGCCGTCGGCGTGGTGCCGGTGCCGGGCCTGGACTGGGCCATGGATGCTGCCCTGCTCTCACGGCTGCTGCCGCGCATCAACGCAGAGTTCGGCCTCACACCCGAACAACTCGACCGGCTGAACCCCGCCAAACGCGAACAGGTGCAAAAAGCGGCAGCCATGGTGGGTTCGGTGTTGATCGGCAAGTTCATCACCCGCGACCTGGTGCTCAAACTCACCAAAACCATGGGCCTGCGCATGACGACGCGCCAGGCCAGCAAATATGTGCCGCTGGCGGGCCAGGCGCTCTCGGCCACGCTGGGCTATGCCACGCTGCGCTACCTGGGTGAGCAGCACATCCGCGACTGCCTGCAGGTGGCGCAGGCAGCGCAGTTGCAGTTACCCGCCCCGAATGCTATCAAATAGATAGCTACTGGCGCTTTACCAAAAAGCGCCAGAGCCAACTTTTACCCATAAAATCAGCCCACCCAGCGGCGCGCATTGCGCCACAGGCGCATCCAGGGGCTGAAGGCGCCCTGGCCACCGGCGGCGGCATGGTCCATCCAGCTCATCTGGATGTTGCGGAACACGCGCTCGGGGTGCGGCATCATCGCCGTGAAGCGGCCGTCCGCGGTGGTCACCGCCGTCAGGCCGCCGGGGCTGCCGTTGGGGTTGAACGGGTACTGCTCGGTGGCCGCGCCCGTGTGGTCCACGAAGCGCATGGCCGCGATGGCCTTGTCGGCGTTGCCCCGGTACTTGAAGTTGGCGTAGCCCTCGCCGTGCGCCACGGCGATGGGCAGGCGGCTGCCGGCCATGCCTTGCAGGAACAGGCTGGGGGATTCGAGCACTTCCACCAGCGACAGGCGGGCCTCGAAGCGCTCGCTCTGGTTGGTGGTGAAGCGCGGCCAGTCCTGCGCGCCGGGGATGATGTCGGCCAGCTCGGCGAACATCTGGCAGCCGTTGCACACGCCCAGGCCAAAGGTGTCCTGGCGCGCGAAGAAGCCCTGGAACTGCTCGGCCAGCACCTTGTTGAAGGTGATGGAGCGCGCCCAGCCGATGCCCGCGCCCAGCGTGTCGCCGTAGCTGAAGCCGCCGCAGGCCACGATGCCCTTGAAATCTTCCAGGCGCGCGCGGCCGCTCTGCAGGTCGGTCATGTGCACGTCGTGCGCCTCGAAGCCCGCCTCGGTGAAGGCGTAGGCCATTTCCACGTGCGAGTTCACGCCCTGCTCGCGCAGCACGGCCACCTTGGGGCGCGCGAGGTTCAGGTACGGCGCGGCCACATCCTGGGTCGGGTCGAACGTGAGTTGAACATGCAGGCCGGGGTCGGCCGGTGCACCGGCAGCGGCGTGCTCGGCGTCGGCGCAGGCCGGGTTGTCGCGGCGCTGGCAGATCTGCCAGCTCACGCTGTCCCAGACCTGGTGCAGGTCTTCCAACTTGGCACTGAACACGCTCTTGGCGTCGCGCCACACCTGCAGCTCGCCCTTGCCCGCGTCGATGGCGGAGGACAGCGGGCGCGTCTTGCCGATGAAGTGGCTGCAGGCCGAGAGGCCGTGCGTGCGCAGCGTCTGCATGACCTCGTTGCGCTCGCTGGTCTTGACCTGCAGCACCACGCCCAGTTCCTCGTTGAACAGGGCCTTGAGCGTGAGTTCCTCGCGGCGCGCGCTGACCTGGCCGGCCCAGTTCTTGGCGTCGCCCGCGTCCATGCGGCTGTCGTTGATGCCGTCGCCCTCGGTGACCAGCATGTCCACGTTCAGCGCCACGCCCACATGGCCGGCAAAGGCCATCTCGGCCACGGCGGCGAGCAGGCCGCCGTCGCTGCGGTCGTGGTAGGCCAGGATCTGTCCCTGCGCGCGCAGCGCATTCACGGCGTTCAC
Source organism: Burkholderiaceae bacterium (assembly GCA_023954095.1). Lineage (GTDB taxonomy): Bacteria > Pseudomonadota > Gammaproteobacteria > Burkholderiales > Burkholderiaceae_C > Simplicispira. Next base: position 19,633 of record JAMLIQ010000055.1, read on the forward strand.
CAGATTCACCAGGTCCTTGGCGTCATCGAGGTCGGGCACGGTGTCGCCGGCCTGGTCCAGCACCTGGCCCAGGATGCTGCCGCCCATGCGGCACTGGCCCTTGCCCAGGTCCACCAGCACCAGCGTGGTGTCTTCCTCGGCGGCGTCGAGCTGGGGCGTCAGGGTGCCGCGCACGTCCTGCAGCGTGGCGAAGCTGCTCACGATCAGGCTCACGGGCGAGACCACCTTCTTCTGCGCGTCGCCATCCTTCCACTGCGTGCGCATGGAGAGCGAATCCTTGCCCACGGGGATGCTCACGCCCAGCTGCGGGCACAGCTCCAGGCCCACGGCCTTGACGGTGGCATACAGGTCGGCGTCTTCGCCCGGCTCGCCGCAAGCGGCCATCCAGTTGGCGCTGAGCTTGACGCGCGGCAGCGCTATGGGCGCGGCCAGCAGGTTGGTGATGGCTTCGGCCACGGCCATGCGTCCCGAGGCCGGGGCGTTGATGGCGGCCAGCGGCGTGCGCTCGCCCATGGCCATGGCCTCGCCGGCGAAGCCCTTGTAATCGGCCAGCGTGACGGCGCAGTCGGCCACGGGCACCTGCCAGGGGCCGACCATCTGGTCGCGGTGCGTGAGGCCGCCCACGGTGCGGTCGCCAATGGTGATGAGGAAGCGCTTGGACGCCACGGTGGGGTGGCTCAGCACGTCGATCACGGCCTTCTGCAGCGGCACGCCGGTCAGGTCGATGGGCGTGAACTGGCGCTGCACGGTGGTCACATCGCGGTGCATCTTGGGCGGCTTGCCCAGCAGCACGGACATGGGCATGTCCACGGGCAGCTTCTGGTCGCCGGCCGGTGCGGCCGTGTCTTCCAGCACGAGCTGGCGCTCCTCGGTGGCGGTGCCGATCACGGCGAAGGGGCAGCGCTCGCGCTCGCAGAAGGCGCGGAACCGCTCCAGCGACTCGGGCGCGATGGCCAGCACATAGCGCTCCTGGCTTTCGTTGGACCAGATTTCCTTGGGCGCCATGCCCGATTCTTCGAGCTGCACGGCGCGCAGGTCGAAGCGCGCGCCCCGGCCTGCGTCGTTCGTCAGCTCGGGGAAGGCGTTGGACAGGCCGCCCGCGCCCACGTCGTGGATGGCGAGGATGGGGTTGTTCGCCCCTTGCGCCCAGCAGTGGTTGATGACCTCCTGCGCGCGGCGCTCGAT
>JAMLIQ010000056.1 GCA_023954095.1 Burkholderiaceae bacterium
TCGAGCAGCAGGATGGGGCCGCGCCAGCCGAGCTGGCGCACGCGCTCGGCCTCCTGCAGGTCGAGCAGGGCAAAGCCGTCGGCGCCGCGCAGGCCCTCGAAGGCGCGCTCGATGCCGTGGCCGTAGGCGTTGGCCTTGACCACGGCCCACACGCGCGCATCCGGCGCGGCGCGGCGCACGCGCGCCAGGTTGTGCTGCAGTGCAGCAGTGTGAATGGTGGCTTGGATGGGGCGTGGCATGGGCGGAAAGTCCGGTGGGCAAGCCCCGGATTCTGGCACCGGTGCCGCGCACCAGCGTGATATAACCGCCTGTCACAATTTCGGGCGACCAGATTTAACCCCTCATCAGCCAGGCTGATGCTCCACCTGCCTATCGATGAAGCGCGGTTTCTACACCATCATGGCGGCGCAGTTTTTCAGCTCGCTGGCCGACAACGCACTTTTCGTGACCGCCGTGGAGCTGCTGCGGACCGGCGGCAGCCCCGAGTGGCAGCGGGCCGCACTGGTGCCCATGTTCGCCCTCTTCTATGTCATCCTGGCGCCCTTCGTGGGCGCTTTTGCCGATGCGCTGCCCAAGGGCCGGGTGATGTTTGTCAGCAATGCCATCAAGGTGGTGGGCTGCCTGATGATGCTGTTTGGATCGCACCCGCTGATGGCCTATGCCGTGGTGGGGCTGGGCGCCGCCGCCTACTCGCCCGCCAAGTACGGCATCCTGACCGAACTGCTGCCTGCCTCGCAACTGGTCAAGGCCAATGGCTGGATCGAGGGGCTGACCATCACCTCCATCATCCTGGGGGTGCTGCTGGGGGGGCAACTGGTCGGGCCCACCATTTCTTCCTTGCTGCTGATGGTGGATGTGCCGGGCCTGGATCTCGGCGTGGACACGGCGCCCGAGGCGGCCATTGCGGCGCTGATCGTCGTCTACGCCGCTGCGGCATGGATCAACACCCGCATTCCGTTGACAGGGGTCGAGATGCGTCCCCTGCGGCAGAACCCCGAACGCAATGTGCTGGCCAATACCCTGATGCTGGTGCCCGACTTCTGGCAGTGCAACAAGCGCCTGTGGAAGGATCGGCTGGGCCAGATCTCGCTGTCCACCACCACCCTGTTCTGGGGTGTCTCGGGCAACCTGCGCTACATCGTGCTGGCCTGGAGCGCGGCCGCCCTGGGCTACAGCACCACGCAGGCCTCGGCCCTGGTGGGGGTGGTGGCCATTGGAACGGCCGTAGGGGCGGTGGCTGCCTCGATGCGCATGCGGCTGGACATGGCCACGCGCGTCATGCCCCTGGGCATCGCCATGGGTGTGCTGGTGATTCTCATGAACTTCATCAACCACCTGTGGCTGGCCGTGCCGTTTCTCATCGTGCTGGGCGGGCTGGGGGGCTTCCTGGTCGTGCCCATGAATGCGCTGCTGCAGCACCGGGGGCACAACCTCATGGGGTCGGGCCGCTCGATTGCCGTGCAGAATTTCAATGAGCAGGCCTGTATCCTGGGCCTGGGGGCGTTCTACAGCCTGTCCACCAAACTGGGGCTGTCGGCCTTTGGCGCCATCACCGCCTTTGGCGTGGTGGTGGCGGGGATCATGTGGGTGATCCGGCGCTGGCACGCGCACAACTGTGCGCAGTTCCCTGATGAGATGGAACACCTGCTGCGCATTGCACGGCAGGATACGCACCACTGAAAATCATTTTTGATAGCTGATGGCGCTTGTGCATCAAGCGCTGCAGGCCTATTTGATGCCAAATTATTTGCCCGTTGCTGCCTTGCTGTTCAATGCCTTTGTCTGGGGGGTGTCCTGGTGGCCCTTCCGCCATCTGCAGGCGGCCGGACTGCATCCGCTGTGGGCGACGGCGCTGATGTACCTGCTGGCGCTGGCCTGCCTGCTGGTGCTGCTGCCCGGGGCCTGGCGCCAGGTCCCGCGCTATCCCGGCCTGTGGCTGCTGGCGGTCAGCGCCGGGCTGACCAATGTGTGCTTCAACTGGGCCGTGACGGTGGGCGATGTGGTGCGCGTGGTGCTGCTGTTCTACCTGATGCCCGCCTGGTCGGTGTTGCTGGCCTGGCGGTTCCTGGGCGAGGTGCCCACGCCGCTGGCGCTGCTGCGCCTGCTGCTGGCCTTTGGCGGGGTGGTGCTGGTGGTGCTGCCGCCCGGCATGCCGCTGACGCAGCTGGCCCAGGGGCTGTCGCCCGTGGATCTGCTGGCCGTGGCCGGTGGATTTGCCTTTGCGCTGACCAATGTCACCCTGCGCCGCCTGCACCAGGTGCCCGGGCAGGCGCGCATGCTGGCCATGTTTGGTGGCGGAGCGCTGATGGCTGCGCTGGTGGCGGTGCTGGGCATGGCGGGGGGCATCGTCACGCCCGTGCCTGCGGCGGCCATCGGCTGGGTGCTGGTCGCCCTGGGGCTGACGCTGGCCTTTCTGCTGGGCAACTACGCGTTGCAGTACGGCGCGGCCCGCCTGGCTGCGGGCACCACGGCGCTGGTCATGCTGACCGAGGTGGTGTTTGCGAGCACCTCGTCATGGCTGCTGGACGCCGCCGCACTGCAGCTGCGCACGTTGGCGGGTGGGGCCTGCATCATGCTGGCGGCCTTGCTGGCCGTTGTGCCCGCCCGCAGGCGACTTACATAAACAGGCTCACGCAGGCCTCGTTCCACTCGTGTCCCTGCTGCGACCAGGGGCCCACGCCCGGTGGCGGAAAGCCCGAGCGGCAGTAGCCTTGCTGGGCCTCGAAGTCGAAGACCGCGTGGGGGTAGTCGTTGATGAGCAGCACCACCTTGCAGCCATCGGCCGTCCAGCCGATGCGCACGGTGGAGGCCTTGTCCTTGTCGGTCACGCTGGCCACGTTGTAGATGTGCACGGCATCCTGGATCGACTGGCCCTTGGCGGCGCGGTCGATGGCATAGAAATAGCCGGTCTCGCCGTCGTCCTCGAAGACGGCGCTGAAATGCCCTGTGGGCGCGGCTCCCTCGATCATGAGGGGCTGGCCCACCAGGAGTTGCCTGACGGCTGCGACATGGATTGGCATGGTGGTTCGGCGGGCGCCCCGGGGGACATTCCCCACGCCCGCATCAACAGAGCAGAACCCCGAAGGTACCATGCGGGCCAGGGCGTTCGCGTACCCGGCGCACGGGCGGCAAAGACGCTACGATGGCCTTCCTGCGCGGCTTGCCGCGCGGCCCCGTTTCTTTTGCCCCGGAGCCCCCATGTCCACGATCTACGACTTTGACGCCCAGGATATCCACGGCCAGACAGTGCCCCTGCGCCAGTACGAGGGCAAGGTGCTGCTCATCGTCAACACCGCCAGCGCCTGCGGCTTCACGCCGCAGTTTGGCGGGCTGGAAGCGCTGCACCAGCAGTACGGCGGCCAGGGCCTGGTAGTGCTGGGCTTTCCGTGCAACCAGTTCGCGCACCAGGACCCGGGCAGCAACGAGGAGATTGCCAGCTTCTGCCAGCTCAACTACGGCGTGAGCTTTCCGATGATGGCCAAGATCGACGTCAACGGTGCCGACGCCACCCCGCTCTACCGCTGGCTGGCCGCCGAGGCGCCGGGCCTGCTGGGCAGCAAGGCCATCAAGTGGAACTTCACCAAGTTCCTGGTCGGCAAGGACGGCCAGGTGGTTCGCCGCTATGCGCCGCAGGACGCGCCGTCCAAGCTGGCCGGTGACATCGAAGCGGCGCTGGCCGCCTGAACCCCTCCACCCCCCCACCGCACATGCTCATCAATTGTGTTGCCTACGAGAACGGGCGCAAGCTTGCCGACATCGGCGTGGACGACATCAGCGACTGGCTGCACAAGCCCGACTCCTTTGTCTGGGTGGCGCTGCGCGACCCGTCGGACGAGGAGCTGGCGCAGATGCAGCAGGAATTCGGCCTGCACGAGCTGGCCGTGGAGGATGCGCGCAAGGGCCACCAGCGGCCCAAGATCGAGGAGTATGGCGACATGGTGTTCGTCGTGCTCCACCTGCCCGATCCCGGGTCGGATGCCGCGCAGGTCGGCGAGGTCGCGATATTCGTCGGGCACAACTACGTGCTCTCGGTGCGGCGGCGCAGCAGGCAGGATTTCCTGGGCGTGCGCGAGCGCTGCGAGCGCGAGCCGCTGCTGCTGCGCCACGGCTCCGGCTTCGTGCTGTATGCCCTGATGGACGCGGTGGTGGACCGCTATTTCCCGCTGATCGACGACTTCGAGTCGGAACTGGAGACCATCGAGGAGCAGATCTTTGACCATGGCGCCGCGCGCGGCAACATCGAGCGGCTGTATGCCCTCAAGCGCCGCACCACGGTGCTGCGCCACGCGGCAGGCCCGCTGCTGGAGGTGGCGGGCAAGCTGCACGGCGGGCGCGTGCCCGAGGTGTGTACGGGCTCGCAGGAGTATTTCCGCGACGTGCACGACCACCTCTCGCGCATCAACGGGGCCATCGACACCATCCGTGACACGATCGGCACGGCCATCCAGGTGAACCTGTCGATGGTGACCATCGAAGAGTCGGAAACCACCAAGCGCCTGGCGGCCTGGGCGGCCATCTTTGCCGTGTCCACGGCCCTGGCCGGCATCTGGGGCATGAACTTCGAGCACATGCCCGAGCTGAAATGGGCCTTTGGCTACCCGATGGCGCTGGCAGTGATCTTTTGCTCTGGCGCCGTGCTGTACTGGCGTTTTCGCAAGACGGGCTGGCTGTAGAAATCACAGGTCAAAAATGCCTTCAAGGCATACTGGACAAGCGCCATTAGCTACATTTTTTCTAGCAAATGGCGTCCTGCCTCAGGCCGCTGCGTCCGGTGCAGGTGCGGCAGACCGTCGGCGGGCGTTGTGCAGGCTGCGCTCTGCGGTGCGCGGGTCCATGCCGTACATGTCGGCAAATTCCGCCACGGTCTTGCCACTGGCCTCGTAGGCGCGCAGCAGGGCTTCCTCGCGTGCCTGCAGGGCGGCCAGCGCGGCCAGGGCCTCGGCCAGCACCGCGTTGGCGGCTTCGTCGCGGGAGTGCATGCGTTCGGCGTACTCCTCGCGCGTCAGGCCGCTGGCCTGGATGGCGCGCACGATGCGCGCCACCAGCTTGGGCTGCAGATCTTCGGCGCTGCGGCCCTGGCGGCGGCGGTGCACCTCCAGCAGCGCCTGGTGGACGTGTTCGGGCGCCATGGCTTCCACCGGCTGGCCCTGCAGGTCGTGGCGCGGCCTGCCTTCGGCCACGCTTTGCAGGTAGCGGGTCGAGCGGGTGTGGATGCCCAGCGCCAGCTTCAGTGCTTCGCGCTCGAACAGGTCCGGGTGTGCGGCCTGCAAGTCCTGGAAGATGCCGCGCTTGAGCGGCAGAAACACGGCGCCAAACAGCCGTGGATACAGCTCGGCCAGTTTTTCCAGTGCGGGCGGTATGGGGCGGGGCGCGCGCACCGCCTTGGCAGGGCCTTCGGCCTGCGGCGCGGGGGCTCCCCCCGCCGGGCCGGAGCTGTTGCGGCGGCCGCGTCCGCCACGGCGGGATGCGCCGGTGGGTGGGGGCGTGCCCGTCGCGCTGGCGGGGGCGTTCGCAGACCCTTCGGGCACGGCCATACCGGCGGCGGTGGGGGCGGGGGTCTGGTCAGGTGCGGGCGCGGAATCGGTCATGGCAAAGCAGGAGAGGGGGCAACAAAACCCTCGATCATGCCAGCCTTGGCGCACCGGTCTGCGCGGCGGGCTCGCGCCGAGGGCGAAATCACGCGGCCAGGGCGTCGTCCAGCACCTGCACCCAGTGGCGCACCGGTGTCCCGGTGCCGCTTTGCAGGTGGGTGATGCAGCCGATGTTGGCCGAGGTGATGACGACCGGCTCCAGCGCGGACAGGTGGCCGATCTTGCGTTCGAGCAACTGGTGCGAAAGCGCGGCCTGCAGCACCGAATAGGTGCCGGCCGAGCCGCAGCACAGGTGCGACTCGTTCAGGGTCAGGCGCACATCAAAACCCAGTGTGCGCAGGTGCTGCTCCACCCCGCCGCGCAGCTGCTGGCCGTGCTGCAGCGTGCAGGGCGGGTGGAAGGCCACCACGCCCTGGGGGAGGTTGCGCAGGCGGCCCTGCAGCGCGGGGGCGATGTCGGGCAGCAGCTCGGAGAGGTCGCGCGTGAGGGCGCTGGTGCGCGCGGCCTTGTCGGCGTACTGCGGGTCGTGGCGCAGCAGGTGGCCGTATTCCTTCACGGTGACGCCGCAGCCCGAGGCATTCATGACGATGGCTTCGACCGCGCCGCCCTCGATGTGCGGCCACCAGGCATCGATGTTGGCGCGCATTTGCGCCAGCCCGCCGTCCTGGTCGTTCAGGTGGAACTTGACGGCGCCGCAGCAACCGGCCTCGGGGGCCACCAGGGTCTGGATGCCCGCCGCGTCCAGCACACGCGCCGTGGCGGTGTTGATGCCCGGCATCATGGCGGGCTGCACGCAGCCCACCAGCATCAGCACCTTGCGTGCGTGCTCCCGCGTGGGCCAGGCGCCGGCAGGCTCCACCGCGGGCACCTTGGCGCGCAGGCTGGCGGGCAGCAGGCCGCGCACGGCCTGGCCCATCTTCATGGCGGGGGCGAACAGGGGCGAGGGCAGACCCTCCTTGAGCGCCCAGCGTACCGCGCGCTCCCCCAGCGGGCGGGGCACCTTCTCGTCCACGATCTTGCGGCCGATGTCCACCAGGTGGCCGTACTGCACGCCGCTGGGGCAGGTGCTTTCGCAGTTGCGGCAGGTCAGGCACCGGTCCAGGTGCCGCTGCGTGGCGCGGGTGGGTTCGGCGCCTTCGAGCACCTGCTTGATGAGGTAGATGCGGCCGCGCGGGCCGTCCAGCTCGTCGCCCAGCAGCTGGTAAGTGGGGCAGGTGGCGGTGCAAAAGCCGCAGTGCACGCATTTGCGCAGGATGGCTTCGGCTTCGATGCCTTCGGGGGTGCCTTGGAATTCGGGGGCCAGTTGGGTTTGCATGGTGGGGCTCGTGTCAGGGGCTGCAACAAATCAGTGTGCGGGCGGCGGGTTCTGCCCGGCGGCGGGGGGGGCGGGCGTGCCGGGGGCGCGGCGGCTGTGCGGGCGCAGGCGGGCGCGGTCGATCCACAGGGGAGGCAGGGCCAGCGCAAACAGCACCAGCGCCAGCGGCACGACAAACACAAAGCCCACATGCTTGAATCCGGCGGCACCGGCGATGCCGCCCACCAGAAACATGGCCAGCAGCCCGGCGAACAGGCGCAGGCGCTGGCGGTTGGCGCGCACCTGCTGGTCGGGCGGGCTGGCGCTGCTGTTCCAGTAGAGCATCTTGCCCAGCTCAATGCCCAGGTCGGTGATGACGCCGGTCATGTGCGTGGTGCGGATCTGGGCCGAGGACATCTTGGTCACCGTGGCGTTCTGCAGCCCCATGATGAAGGACAGCAGCAGCACCGTCACCGGCACGGCAAACGGCGTGTGCCAGTCCAGCGTGACGGCACCCACCAGCCCAAACACCAGCATCAGCAGCGCCACGAGGAGCAGCGGCAGCGCATAGCTGCTGTGCAGCCGGTGCTGGCGCGCCCAGTTCACCAGAATGGCAGTGAGCGCCGCGCCGCTGACGAACGCCAGCAAGGCCCCCACGGCGCTGAGCACCAGCACCATGTTGCCCAGCACCAGGTTGTCGGCCAGCAGGGACACAAAACCCGTCATGTGCGAGGTGTAGAGCCGCACCACCAGAAAGCCCCCGGCGTTGACCGCGCCCGCGTTGAAGGCGAGCAGCAGGCCCAGCCGCCGGTTGCTGGCCACCGTGCGGTGCTGGCCGGTGAGGTGGCGGAATCGCCGCACGGGCTAGCGCTGCCAGGCCATGCGGCCTGGGTTGAAGATGCCGGCCGGGTCAAAGCTCTGGCGCAGGCGTTCGTGGATGGCCTGCAGCCCGGCGGGTAAAGGATCAAAAGAGGCTGCAGCGCTTGCTGCATCAGCGCTATGTGCTCTGAAAAGTGAAGCGCTGCCGCCCGCCTGGCGGGCAGCGTCGTGCAATGCCTGTGCGTGACCGGGGGCGGCCTGCACCCAGCGCAGCGCGCCGTGCCACTCGACCAGCGGCGGCGCCACGCCGCCGGGCAGCGCCAGCACGGGCGTGGTGGCGGGCAGCGACAGGCGCCACAGGTCCAGCCCGGCGCTGGGGCCTGCAGTGAACCAGGGCAAGGTCTGGTCGCGGCAGGCGGCCCAGTCGGCGGCCGCGCGGGCGTTGTCCTGGCGCTCGCCGCCCATGCTGCGGCAGGCCGCCTCGACCGCGGCCACGGCGCCGCGCAGGCGCACGTAGAGCGTGTCCACGCCCGCATCGTGCACCCAGCAGCTGGCGTTGAGCGGCAGCGGCTGGCCGCCCCAGGCGTGCAGGCGGCGCAGGGCCTCGGCCTGGCCCAGTTCGAAGCGCAGCGTGGCCTCGGCCGGGGCCACGGGCAGCACCTTGAGGCTGACCTCGGTGATCACCCCCAGCGTGCCCCAGGCGCCCACCATGAGGCGCGAAATGTCGTACCCAGCCACGTTCTTCATGACCTGGCCGCCAAACACCAGGTGCTCGGCGCGGCCATTGATCAGCTGCAGGCCCAGCACGTAGTCGCGCACCGCGCCCACGCTGGCACGTGCGGGGCCCGACAGGCCCGCCGCCACCATGCCGCCCACGGTGGCGCCCGGGCCGAAATGCGGGGGCTCGAAGGGCAGGCACTGGTTTTTCTCGGCCAAGACCGCTTCCAGTTCGGCCAGCGGCGTGCCCGCGCGCACGGTCACCACCAGTTCGGTGGGCTCGTGGCTGACGACGCCGTGCCAGTCCCGGGTGTCCAGCCGCTCGCCCTGGGGCAGGGAGCCGTGAAAATCCTTGCTGCCGCCGCCACGGAGATGCAGCGGAGTCTGGTGCGCGCCTGCGGCGCGCACCTGTTCAATCATGTGGTGAAGGGCGCTTTCCATAGGCCTGGATGGTAAGCCTTGGGGTCTGCCTGTGCGCGGCGGCGCGGCCTTGGGCTGCGTGAATTTTCTGCACGGGCCGTGTGAGCGTTTTCGCCCGCAGTCACGCTGTATTTCTCTTGTTTGCTATTAATATAATAGCTGTTTGCGCTTTACGGGACTGCCCTGGAAGCATATTTTGCTTAAATTCCCAGAGCAAAAAAAGCCCGCCGTGCGGGCGGGCTGCAAGCATCTTGGAGTCTTCCGAGCCGTCTTGCCGTGGCGCCACCAGACACCACGGCAGGGGCGCAGGCTCAGCGGCTGTAGGCCGTTTCGCCGTGCGAGGTGATGTCCAGGCCTTCGCGCTCGGCTTCCTCGCTCACACGCAGGCCCACCAGCAGGTCGGCCGCCTTGTAGGCCACCAAGGCCACCACGCCGGACCACACCATGGTAATCAGCACGCTCTTGGTCTGGACCCAGACCTGGGCGCCCATGGCATAGGTGTCGGGGGTGAGGCCGCCCGTGCCTCCCAGGCTTTGCGAGGCGAACACGCCGGTCAGGATGGCGCCGATGATGCCGCCCACGCCGTGCACGCCAAACACGTCGAACGCATCGTCCGCGCCCAGCATGCGCTTGAGACCGCCCACGCCCCACAGGCAGACGACACCTGCGATCAGACCCATCACGATGGAACCCATGGGGCCCACGAAGCCTGCCGCCGGGGTCACGGCCACCAGTCCGGCCACAGCGCCCGAGGCAGCGCCCAGCATGGAGGCCTTGCCCTTGTGCAGCACTTCACCCGCCAGCCACGACAGGGTGGCGGCCGCCGTGGCCAGCACGGTGTTGATGAAGGCCAGACCCGCCACGCCATTGGCGGCACCGGCCGAACCGGCGTTGAAGCCGAACCAGCCCACCCACAGCAGCGAGGCGCCCACCATGGTCAGCGTCAGGCTGTGCGGCGTCATGGCTTCCTTGCCGAAGCCGATGCGCTTGCCCACCAGGTAGGCGCCCACCAGTGCGGCCACGCCGGCGTTGATGTGCACCACCGTGCCCCCGGCAAAGTCGAGTGCGCCGTCCTTGGCCAGCAGGCCGCCGCCCCACACCATGTGGGCCATGGGGATGTAGCTGAAGGTGAACCACAGCAGCGAGAAGATCAGTACGGCCGAGAAGCGGACGCGTTCAGCAAACGAGCCGACGATCAGCGCCACGGTGATGGCGGCAAAGGTGGACTGGAAGGCCACGAACACGTATTCCGGAATGGTAGGCAGCAGGCCCGAGAGGGTGTCGGGTGCGATGCCCTTGAGGAACAGCTTGTCCAGCCCGCCGAAGAACTGGCCTTCGCCGGTAAATGCCAGGCTGTAGCCGTACAGCGCCCACAGCACGCTGACGAAGGCAAAGATCACAAAGACCTGCACCAGCACCGACAGCATGTTCTTGGAGCGGGCCAGGCCGCCGTAGAACAGCGCCAGGCCAGGGATGGTCATCAGGATGACCAGCAGCGTGGAGGTCAGCATCCAGGCGGTGTCGCCCGAGTCGAGCTTTGGCGCTGCCGGGGCCACTTCAGCGGTGGCCGCGGGTGCGGCTGGGGCGGGCGCGGCCGCCGCGTCGGGCGCAGCCGCTGGTTCGGCCGGTGCCGCCATGGCGGCGGGTTCGGCGGTGGCAGGCGCCTGGGCCAGGGCGAGCGGGCCGGTGGCCAGCAGGCCCAGCCCCAGCAGGAGGGAGGCAAGCAGTTTTTTCATGGCAGTTTCTCGCGTTCTGTGGAGGGGGTGGCTTACAGGGCGTCCTGGCCGGTTTCGCCGGTGCGGATGCGTACCACCTGTTCGAGGGCGGAGACAAAAATCTTGCCGTCGCCGATCTTGCCGGTGCGCGCCGCGCCTTCGATCGCCTCGATGACGCGCTCGACCAGGTCGTCGGCAATGGCCGCTTCGATCTTCACCTTGGGCAGGAAGTCCACCACGTACTCTGCGCCGCGGTACAGCTCGGTATGGCCCTTCTGGCGGCCAAAGCCCTTGACCTCGGTCACCGTGATGCCCTGCACCCCGATGTCGGAGAGGGCCTCGCGCACTTCGTCGAGCTTGAACGGCTTGATGATGGCAGTCACCATTTTCATTTTCGGTACCTCCTTACAGGGTTTTGGTCAGGGTGACGAGCAGGCGTGACTTGTTGACGGGGCCGAAATACGCTTTCTTGCTGCCACCGGCCACGGCGGCACCCAGCGAGAGGCCGTCGCCCAGGTCGTAGGCGGCGCCCACGCTGAAGTCGGTGTAGTTGGGCACGCCCATGTCCTTGATGTCGCTGGCAAAGCGCGTGAACCCGACCGAGGCCTTGAGCGTGACCGAGGGCGCCACTTCCTGCGCCACCGAGAACGCCAGGTAGCCCGTGTTGGTGCCCTTGAGGCCCGAGCCCGCCTTGGCGCCCGCCCAGCCGAAGTAGTCTTTCGACACCGTGTGCGAGTACTTGGCCGTCAGCGGCCCCCAGGTGGTGGCAGCGTACAGCTCGGTGGTGTTGCCCGAGGTGTTGCCGGGGTAGAGGTAGGTGAGGGCGCCCAGATCCCAGTCCAGCGCACCGGCCTTGAATTTGTAGCCGCCGTACAGGTCCATCTCGATGGAGTTGCCGGACAGCCAGTTCACGCTGGAGTTCCAGTTGCCCACATACCAGCCGGACTCACCGAAGGCATAGTCGAAACCGCCCTGCAGCGCGGGCTTGACAGCGCGCGTCTTGCTGGTGTCCTGGTCCTGGCCGCGGTACTTGTAGTTGGAGGTCAGGCCCAGGTTGCCGCTGAGCTGGGCGCTGGCCATGAGAGGCATGGCCGCGATAAGGGCAATGCCCAGGGTCTTGAGAGATGCGTGGTTCATGGGGTCCTCCGGTCAGAAAAAAAGAAGCGATAGCCTGTCTACGCACAGACCGTGCCAGGTCTTTCACCGCTACATTCGCAGGGCAGCGTGCGGTCTCTGCACCGGGCTGGTGCATGACGATGCGTCGGGGCCGCTGCCGTCTGCAATCCGCACTCGTCTGGGGAGAACCACGCTCATGAGTCTTGCTTTGGTGCAAAGCCGCGCCCTGCTGGGGTTGCAGGCGCCGCCCGTCACCGTCGAGGTGCACCTGGCCAATGGCCTGCCCAGCTTCACGCTGGTGGGCCTGGCCGAAGTGGAGGTGAAGGAGGCGCGTGAGCGCGTGCGCTCGGCGCTGCAGAACGCCGGGCTGGAATTCCCGCACAACAAGCGCATCACCGTGAACCTGGCGCCGGCCGATTTGCCCAAGGACTCCGGGCGCTTCGATCTGCCCATTGCCCTGGGCATCCTGGCGGCCAGCGGCCAGATCGATGCCGCCCGCCTGGCGGGCTATGAATTCGCGGGGGAGCTGTCGCTCTCGGGCGAACTGCGCCCCGTGCGCGGCGCCCTCGCCACCAGCCTGGCGCTGCGTGCCTTGCCCGGCGGGGTGCGGCTGGTGCTGCCGCCGGGCAGCGCCGAAGAAGCGGCGCTGGTGCCCGATGCCCAGGTCTGGCGTGCGCGCCACCTGCTGGACGTGGTGCAGCAGTTTCTGCCATCCGGCCATGCGGGCGAAGGCCCGGCACCCGAGGACAGTGGCTGGACACGTCTGCGGGCCATGCCCCTGAAGGCCACCGGTATCCATGCCGATCTGGCCGATGTCAAAGGCCAGGCCCTGGCCAAGCGGGCCCTGGAAATCGCCGCTGCCGGTGGCCACAGCCTGTTGCTGATGGGGCCGCCGGGTTCGGGCAAATCCATGCTGGCGCAGCGCTTTGCCGGGGTGCTGCCCGACATGACGGTGGACGAGGCGCTGGAGAGCGCCGCCGTGGCCAGCCTGGCGGGCCGCTTTGCACAGGAGCACTGGGCTCTGCGCCCCACTTGCAGCCCGCACCACACGGCCAGCGCCGTGGCCCTGGTGGGCGGGGGCTCACCGCCGCGCCCGGGGGAAATCTCGCTCGCGCACCACGGGGTGCTCTTTCTGGATGAGTTGCCCGAGTTTCCCCGCGCCGCTCTCGAAGCCCTGCGCGAGCCGCTGGAGACGGGCCACATCACCATTGCGCGGGCCGCACAGCGGGCCGAGTTTCCGGCGCGGTTCCAGATGGTGGCGGCCATGAACCCCTGCCCCTGCGGCTACCGGGGCGCCACGCAGCGCGCCTGCCGCTGCACGCCCGACCAGGTGGCGCGCTACCAGGCGCGGCTCAGCGGCCCGCTGCTCGACCGCATCGACCTGCATGTCGAGGTGCCTGCCCTGCCTGCACAGGATTTGCTGAATGCGCCGCCGGGTGAATGCAGTGCAGCCATCCGTGCGCGCGTGGTGCAGGCCCGCCAGCGGGCCACGGCGCGCCAGGGGTATGCCAACCAGGCCTTGCAGGGCCGGGCGATCGATGCCCATGCCCTGCTGGAGCCTGCCGCCCAGCAGTTTCTGCAGACGGCTGCCGCCCGGCTGGGGTGGTCGGCCCGCGCCACGCACCGTGCCCTCAAGGTGGCGCGCACCATCGCCGACCTGGCGGGCGCGCAGCACACCCAGGTGGCGCATGTGGCCGAGGCCATGCAGTACCGCCGCACGCTGCACGGATAGCCAAAGCGCCCAATCGGTCACGTTCTGCCGCTGTGGTGCGCAGGTCCACGGGTGTCCAAAACGGGTTCGGGACGTTACAGTGGCGCGGCAAGGCCGTCCCCCAAGTCCGGTACGGGGCGCCGTTTTCAGGAAAGGTCACCCCATGCAGACATCGCGCTTCATCGTTTCCACCGCCGCACTGGCCCTGCTGGCGGGCGTGTCGTTCACGGCCGCAGCGCAGCAGAAAATGCGCCCCGGCCTGTGGGAGCACAACGTCAGCTTCAAGTCCCAGAGCGGCCAGATGGAGGCAGCCATGGCCGAGATGCAGAAGTCCCTGGCCAGCATGCCGCCCGCGCAGCGCAAGCAGATGGAACAGATGATGGCCCAGCAGGGGGTGGGGCTGGGGGCCACGGGCCAGAGCGTCAAGGTCTGCGTCACCAAGGAGCAGGCCGATCTCGACAACATTCCCCAGCAGGAGGGCTGCACACAGCAGGTGCAGCGCGTGGATGCCAACACCATGAAGGTGGCGTTCAGCTGCAAGGGCGGGCAGGGTGAGCCGCCGTCCAGCGGCGAGGGCACGGTCACGTTCCAGGGCCCCAAGGCCTATTCCGGGCAATTCAAGTTCAAGACCGTTCAGCAGGGCAAGCCCGAGCAGATCGACATGGCGCAGAAGGGCCGCTGGCTGTCGGACGACTGTGGCGCCATCAAGCCCATGCCGGCCGGGCGCTGAGTATCAACCCAGCGTGAGCGCCGCCAGCGCCGCCAGCGGCGCGGTTTCGGCCCGCAGCACGCGCGCGCCCAGGCTCGCCGGGGCAAAGCCGTGCTGCAGGGCCAGGTCTTCCTCCGCGGGGGCCAGGCCTCCTTCCGGGCCCGAGAGAAAAACCAGCGCACCGCTGTGCTGTGCGGCCGCGCGCAGGGGCTGCGTGCCGGGGCGCAGCGACAGGAGCAGGCGGCCCGCGCCCTGCAGGCCGATGGGCGGGCTGCGCAGCCAGCCTGCCAGGTCGGTGGCCGGGTGGATGGCGGGCACGCGGTTGCGGCCGCACTGCTCGCAGGCCGCGATGGCGATGGCCTGCCAGTGGGCCTGTTTCTTGTCGGCGCGCTCGCCCTTGAGCTTGAGCACGCTGCGTTCGGCCAGCAGCGGGGTGATGCTCGCCGCGCCCAGTTCGGCGGCTTTTTCGACCAGCCAATCCATGCGTTCGTTGGCGGTGATGCCGGCCAGCAGATGCACGGCGCGATCGGGTTCGCGTTCGATGGCGTGGTGGGCGCCCACCTGCACGCGCACCTCGCTGCGGCCCATGTGGGTGATGGTGGCGTCGAATTCACCGCCCGGCCCTTCCGGGGCGCCCAGGCCGCCATGGAACAGCGTGATCGTCTCGCCCGGCTGCATGCGCAGCACCTGAACATGGCGCGCCGCGCCTGCAGGCAGGGCCATTTCCAGCCCGGGGACCAGGTCTGCAGGGCAGTGAAAACGTGGCATATACTATGAATTTTGTAGCTGCTGGCGATTGATGGATAAGCGCTGGAGGCCAATTTTGGTCAAATTTCAGACGCGGCCAAAGGCATAGCCCACGGCTTCTTGCGTGCCTTCGATCTGGTCGATGAGCTTGCACAGCGGGCCCAGCTCGCGGTAGCGGTCGGCGGTGGCGCGGATGTAGCGCAAAAAGCGCGGCGCGTCCTGCAGGTACTTGGGTTTGCCGTCGCGCAGCGTCAGGCGTGCAAAGATGCCGGCCACCTTCAGGTGGCGCTGCAGGCCCATCCATTCGACGCTGCGGTAGAACTCGCCAAAGTCGGCCCCCCAGCCGCTGGGGCTGCCAGCGCCCACCAGCCCGGCCTTGCGCGCCTTCTCCCAGTAGCGCACGGTAATGTCGATGACGAAGTCCTCATCCCAGCTGATGAAGGCGTCGCGCAGCAGGCTGGCAATGTCGTAGGTGATGGGGCCGTAGACCGCGTCCTGGAAATCCAGCACGCCGGGCGGCCCGCCAGGCGTGGTGGGCACCATCAGGTTGCGCATCATGAAGTCGCGGTGCACAAACACGCTGGGCGCCTCCAGGTTGTGCGCAACGATGCGGTTGAAGGCGTGGTCGAGCACGGTCTGCTGCGCTGCATTCAGCGCCATGCCGCGGTGCTGGGCGATGTACCAGTCAGGAAACAAGGCCAGCTCGCGCCGCAGCAGGGTTTCGTCGTAGGCGGGCAGCACGCCGGGGCGCGAGGCCAGCTGCCACTGCAGCAGGGTGTCGGTGGCCTGCTGGTACCACGCATAGGCATCCTGCGGTGCGGCCGGGTCGAGCTTCTCGATCACGGTGTGCTGGCCCAGGTCGGACAGCAGCATGAAGCCATGGGCCTCGTCCCAGGCCAGAATCTGCGGCACGTGCAGGCCGGCCTGCTGCATGAGGGCCTGCACCTGCACGAAGGGGCGGCAGTTTTCCTTGTCCGGCGGTGCGTCCATCACCACGCAGCTCTGGCCGGGCGTGCGGGTGTCGATGCGCAGGTAGCGCCGGAAACTCGCATCGGCCGAGGCCGGGCGCAGGGTGGCTGGCAGCAGCCCTTGCGCAGCGGCCAGGGGCGCCAGCCAGGCGTCGAAGGCGGCATGGCGCGCGGCGTCGGGCCAGGCCACGGCGGCCGTTGAACGGGCGGGGGATGCGGCGGATGCGGAAGGAATAGGGTGGCTCATGGATAATCGGATTCTACAAACCCGGCCTGTTCGGTGCGGGGAGCGGGCGGGCGCATGGTGCGCGCCGTGCGCGGCCGATTCCATGGACTGATTTCTTGCCCGATTTGCATCGCACCTCTTTCCTGCTGTCTGCCCCCCCAGCCCCGGCGCCAGCCCACCCGCGCACGGCGGTCGCCGTGCTGGCGGCGGGCCTGCTGTGCGGCCTGCCTCTTTCCGTGCGGGCACAGGCCAGCGCCTGGGACGCGCCCACCACGCTGCGGGCCAGCCCGATGCTGGGCGAGACCATTCCGGAGGCGGTGCGTTCGCAACTGCCGGTGTTTGTGTCGGGCGACCGCATCACGGGGCAGCCGGACATCCGCACCGAGATCGAAGGCAATGCCATGCTGCGCCGGGGCGACACGGTGATTCGCGCACAGCGCCTCGAATACACCGCACCCGACGATACGGCCCGTGCGGGCGGGCCGGTGCGCATCAACCGCGCGGGCAATGTGTACGAGGGCTCGGCGCTGGAGCTGCGTGTGGATGCCTTTGAAGGGTTTTTCAGTGACGCGCGCTACCAGTTCCTGCGCAACGGCGCCCATGGGGACGCGCTCCGAGTGGATTTCATCGACCGCGACCGTGCCGATGTGCTCAACGCCACCTATACCACCTGCACGCGGGAGGAGGGGCAGGACTGGCAGCCCGACTGGGTTCTGCGCGCCGACCGCATCCATATTGACCAGGCCGAAGAAGTGGGCACTGCAGACCATGCCGTGCTCGAATTCAAAGGGGTGCCGCTGCTGCCCATTCCGTATATCAGCTTTCCGCTGTCGGACAAGCGCAAGTCCGGGCTGCTGCCGCCCACCCTGGGCCTGAACAGCGTCAACGGATTCGAATACGCGCAGCCTTACTACTGGAACATCGCGCCCAACCGGGACGCCACCCTGCAGGCCGCCATCATGGCCAAGCGGGGCGTTCAACTGGGCGGCGAGTTCCGCTACCTTGAACCCTCGTACCAGGGCCAGGTGCGTGCCGACGTGCTGCCCGGCGACCGCCTGCGCGATCGCAACCGCTGGAGCTACTCACTGCAGCACGCGGGAACCATCGACACCCGTGCGGGGGGGCTGGGGATCAACCTCAACCTCAACCGCGCGAGCGACGACAACTACTGGCGCGATTTCCCCCGCGGCACCCAGCAGCTGACGCAGCGGTTGTTGCCCAGCGATGCGCAGCTGTCCTGGGCCGGATCGGAAACCACGCTGCGCTTGCGCACCCTGAAGTGGCAGACCCTGCAGGACGTCTCGGCCCCCATCGTGCCGCCTTACGACCGCCTGCCGCAACTGCAGTGGCGCTACGCCCCGTCCCGCCTGGGCGCCGGGCTGGACGCCAGCGTGGAGCTCGACAGCACACGCTTTCATGCCGACCGCAGCCTTACGGGCCAGCCCAACGCCCAGCGCAGCTTTGTGCTGGCGCAGATCAGCCGCCCCTTCCTGGCACCGCAAGGCTTTGTCACGCCCCGCCTGCAGTGGCATGCCAGCCAGTACCAGTTTGACAGCGCACTGTCCAATGGTGCGCGCTCGGCCAGCAGGGCGCTGCCCACCTTCAGCCTGGACAGCGGGCTGGTGTTCGAGCGTGATGCCCGTTTCTTCGGGCGCGGCTTTTTGCAGACGCTGGAGCCGCGCGCCTTCTACACCTACACGCCTTACCGTGACCAGCATCTGCTGCCTGTGTATGACACGGCGGCCAATGATTTCAACTTTGCCACCATCTATACCGAGAACGCCTTTGGCGGGAACGACCGCATTGCCGACAACAACCTGCTCACGCTGGGCATGACCACGCGTCTGCTCGACCCTGCCACGGGCGCCGAGACAGCGCGTTTCGGCGTGGCGCAGCGCTTTCGCTTTTCCGACCAGCAGGTCACCTTGCCGGATACGGCGGCCGTCAGCGAGCGCCTGTCGGATGTGCTGGTGGGCGGGGCCGTCCACTGGGTGCCGCAGTGGAGCGTCGATTCCACGGTGCAGTTCAACCGCAAGACAGGGCAGTCCATCCGCTCGACCATTGGCGCACGCTACCAGCCCGGGGACTATCGCGTCGTCAGTGCGGCCTATCGCCTGCAGCGTGGCACCAGTGAACAGGTGGACATCGGCTGGCAATGGCCGCTGAACGACCTGTGGGGTGACAAGGGCGCACCGGGCGGCAAGGTCGGCGGGCGCGCAGCAGACGGGGCAGGGCGCTGGTACAGCGTGGGCCGTTTGAATTACAGTCTGCAGGATCGCAAGCTGGTGGATGCCGTGGTCGGCCTCGAGTACGACAGTTGCTGCTGGATTGGCCGCGTGGTGCTCGAGCGCCTGCAAAATGGCCTGAACAATACCAACACCCGTCTGCTGTTCCAGATTGAATTCGTGGGCTTCTCGCGCCTGAGCCTGGGCTCCAACCCGCTCAGCAGCCTCAAGCAAAACATTCCCGGCTACCGTTATCTGCGCGATCAGGTCACTACCCCCAGCCGATTCAGCAACTATGACTAACGCACTGCCCCACACCATGAAATCACGCATCCTGGCCCTTGGCCTGGTGTGTCTGGCCTCTCTCGCCGCGCAGGGCGCAGGTGCGCAAGGGGTGCGCACCCCCGGCGCAGCCGGTGTGGGTGTCGGCCGCAAACCGCCGCCTGCCGTCCCGGCACCGCAGGCGCCCGCAGCGGCAGCCTCCCTGGCTCCCCGGCAGGCCGACTTCATCGTGGCGGTGGTCAACTCCGAGCCGGTGACGAACCACGAAGTGCGCCTGCGCCTGGCGCGCCTGCAGCGCCAGGTGGCCAGCCAGGGCGGGGCGCAACCCCCACAAGAGGTGCTGGCGCGGGAAGCGCTGGAGCAGCTCATTCTGGAGCGGGCGCAGCTCCAGCTGGCGCGTGAAGCGGGCATCACGGTCGATGGTCTCGCGGTCGATCAGGCCGAGCAAAGCGTGGCGCGGCAAAACGAGGTGACCGTGCCCGAGATGTACCGGCGCCTGGCCGCCGATGGCATTGGCCGGGAGCAGTTTCGCCAGGAACTGCGCCGCCAGTTGACGCAGCAGCGTCTGCGTGAACGCGAGGTCGATGCCCGGGTGCGGGTGAGCGACCACGAAATCGACCAGTACCTGCGCGAGCAGGGCGCAGGCGCCGACCAGGCCCAGGTCGACCTGAACCTGGGCCATATCCTGGTGGCGGTGCCTGAAGGGGCCAGCCCTGCGCAGGTGGCCGAGCGTCAGGCGCGTGCCCAGGCTGCGGCCGACAAGGCCCGTGCCGGGGGCGATTTTGCTGCGCTGGCGCGCGAATTTTCCGACGCCGCCGACGCCGGTGCCGGGGGGCTGATGGGGTTGCGCCCGGCCGACCGGTATCCGGAGCTCTTTGTGCAGGCCACGCAGGCGGTTCCCGTGGGCGGGGTGGCCGGGCCGGTGCGCTCGGGCGCGGGCTTTCATGTGCTCAAGGTGGTGGACAAGACCCGCAGCGGCATGCCCGCCACTGTGGTGCAAAGCCATGCCCGCCATATCCTGCTGCGCACCGGTGCACAGCTGAGTGAAACAGCCGCCGCCGAACGGCTGGCGGAATACCGTCGCCGTGTGCAGGCAGGCCAGGCCGATTTTGCCGATCTCGCCAAGGAGCATTCGCAGGACGGTAGCGCCAAACAGGGCGGGGACCTGGGGTGGTCCAACCCCGGCAGCTACGTGCCCGAATTCGAAGAGGCCATGAACGCACTCAAACCCGGTGAAATCAGCACTCCGCTGGTGTCGCGTTTTGGTGTGCACCTGATACAGCTCCTCGAACGGCGCGAGACCCGGCTCAATCCGCGCGAGCAGCGCGAAATGGCGCGCCAGATGGTGCGGCAGAAGAAGATCGAGGACGCCTATGCCGTCTGGGCGCAGGAACTGCGGGGGCGGGCCTATGTTGAGTACCGCGATCCTCCGCAATGAGCGCGGTGACCACGCCCCTGTCTGAACCGCACCCTGTGGCGCCGCACGCAGGAGCCGGGCGATGAAACACATTCCCCGCAAGCGCTTCGGCCAGCATTTTCTGGCCGACGGTGGAATCATCGACGCCATCGTTGCGGCCATTGCGCCGCAGCCCGGGCAGCCCATGGTGGAAATCGGGCCGGGCCTGGCTGCGCTGACCCAGCCGCTGGTCGAGCGCCTGGGGCGCCTGACCGTGATCGAGCTGGACCGTGACCTGGCGCTGCGCCTGCGTCTGCACGGGCAGCTCGACGTGATCGAGTCCGATGTCTTGAAAGTGGACTTTGCGCAGGTAGCACAAGCGCTACATGCTGCAAAAATCAGAGTTGTTGGCAATTTGCCGTACAACATCTCCACGCCCATCCTGTTCCACCTGTTCCAGTATGTGGATGTGATCGCCGACCAGCATTTCATGCTGCAGAAGGAAGTGATCGACCGCATGGTGGGGGGGCCGCAGACCAGCGATTATGGGCGCCTGTCCGTCATGCTGCAGTGGCGCTACGCCATGGAAAACGTGCTGTTCGTGCCGCCGGAGAGCTTTGATCCACCGCCGCGCGTGGACAGTGCCGTGGTGCGCATGGTGCCGCGCGAGGCCCCTGTGGCACTGGATTCGCGTTTGCTGGAGGAACTGGTGCAGGTGGCCTTCAGCCAGCGGCGCAAGTTGCT
>JAMLIQ010000057.1 GCA_023954095.1 Burkholderiaceae bacterium
CTGCGCCGCGTCGCTGGCAGCAACGCCGCCATGCGCCAGACCAGTGCGCGCAATGCGCGGCGCAGTGCCGGGGTGCCTGCCGGGGTGAAGGCGGCCTGCAGCACGTCCTGCTGGGCGCAGCGCAGGGCGGCGCGGTCATTCGCCTGCAGGGCGGCCAGCAGGCGGTCGTGCAGGCGCGCAAGGCGCTGCGCCTCGGCGGGGGACAGGGCCGTTTGCTGCGCGGTGACGGGGGCCATCAGGTGCTGCGCCCAGGCGGTTTTCTGGTCAAAGGAGGGGGCGCTGCTCATGGCGATTGCGGCGCTGCGGCAGCGCTCCGTGGGGCGGTCAGTCCGTACCAGTTCACCTGGCGCGTCAGCACCATCACCAGGGCCAGCACGGCAAACAGGGCCAGCGCGCCCACCACCAGCGCTGTCTGCTCCAGTTGCAGCAGCACATACAGCAGGCCGTAGAGCAGCGCCATGCCCGCGCCAAACGGCAGGCCCCGGCGCACGCTGCCCAGCATGTGGCTGGCGTAGTAACCCAGCAGCAGCACGCAGGCGCC
This sequence comes from Burkholderiaceae bacterium, assembly GCA_023954095.1. Lineage (GTDB taxonomy): Bacteria > Pseudomonadota > Gammaproteobacteria > Burkholderiales > Burkholderiaceae_C > Simplicispira. The sequence goes on from JAMLIQ010000057.1 coordinate 542, forward strand.
GGCCGCCAGGGCATAAGAGGCGCCAAACGGCAGGTGCTCCGACAGACTGAGCAGCAGCAAGAAGAAACTGCACAGCGCACTGCCCACCAGCAGGTACTGCACTGGGTGCACGCGCAGGCGCTGCATCAGCTCGAAGAGACCCACGGCCACGAAGGTGAGGGCAATAAACAGTACGCCGTATTTGATGGCGCGGTCGGCCAGCGAATACGGGTTCACCGGGTCGATGAAGGCCACGCTGAAGCTGTCGGCACAGCCGCCGCTGGGTGCGGCAGTGGCCTGGTCGTCACCGCTGGTGCTGGCCTGGCACACCGGTTTGCCCTGGGTAATGTCTTGCTGCGCGGTGGTGGCCAGGGACGACAGACGCCATTGCGCCGTGAAGCCGTCGTCCCGCACCTCCCGTTCGGAGGGCAGAAAGCGCCCGGTAAACGAAGGGTGCGGCCAGCCGCTGCTCAACTGCACCTCGGTGTTGCTGCCCAGGGGCACGATGGACAGGCGCTCGGTGCCCACCAGTTCCAGGTCCAGCGTTGCGGCAAGGCCGTCAAGGGAGGCGAGCACGGATTCGGGCAGCGTGGCGTGCAGGCCCCGGCTGTACTGGGGGTGAAAGGTGCCGGGTTTGAGCGCCAGCGTCTGCCCGCCCAGGGTGAGCCGTGCCGTGCGGATGCCGCGCGCATCGCCCACGCCCAGCATCAGGATGGGCGCGCCACACTGCATGCGCGAACCTTTGACGGTGGTTTGCGGCTGCAGGCTGGCCAGCGGCGCCCACTGCGCTGCGATGTGGGCCTTGAGCTTGTAGGTGTTGACCTTGTGCAGGCCCCGGGCACGTTCTTCCATGGCGGCACCCGATTTCAGCTGTAGTTGCTCGGGCATGGCGGTCAGCAGGAACTCGCGGCGCCGCTCCTCGCTGCGGCGTTCCTCGCCTTTGCCGGTTTCCACGTCCCAGCTCTCCACGCAGGCGCTGTGGATCAGCGGGCCCATCAGCGTCTGCGGTCCGGCCAGGCTGTTGGCCACGCTCTGGGCGGTCATGCTGCGGTAGTGCTGGCGGCCCTGCACCACGTCTTCGATCAGGCCCAGGCCGAAAAGCAGCAACAGAACCACGGCGGCCAGTGCGGCCAGTTTGGTGAACCAGGGGTGTTTCAAGGGTGTCCTCCACAGTGAATGTGGGGGGCAGTCTGTGGCGCTGCCGTGAGGGCACGATGAAGTTTGTGAGGGCAGTGTGAAGTCCTGTCCGCCGGGCGCAAATATCAGTGGGGCAGATGCAGCTCGACCCGCAGGCCTGGCGCGCTGTTGCGCGCCGCCATGTGCCCGCCATGCAGCGCCACCACCCGCTGCACGATGGCCAGCCCCAGGCCCGAGCCGCTGCGCTCGCCGTTCGGGCGGGCCGTGGTGAAGAAGCGCTCGCCCAGGCGGGCCAAGGCATAGTCGGGCACACCGGGGCCGCTGTCCTGCACGGCCACCACGTGGCCTTGCAGCTCGATTGCCACGGTACTGCCGGGGGGCGAAAAATCAATGGCGTTGTCGATCAGGTTGGTCAGCGCCAGGGTGATGAGTTCGGCCTCCCACGGGCCGCTGGCGCCCTGGCCCGTGAGGGTGAGCGCCACGCCGCGCTGCGCCGCCCGCGCCTGCGTGTGGGATAGCGCGGTGCTTGCGCAGTCGTGCAGCGCCACCGGGCCCTGCGCTTCGGCGTGCTGGCGCTGCTCCAGCTTGCTCAGCTCCAGCAGGCGGTCAATCAGGCGCTGCAGGCGCTCGCTTTGCTGTACCACCTGGGCGGCAAAAACTGCGCGATCGCCTGCGGGCAGGTCTTCCTGCAGCAGTTCGCCCGCGCCGCGGATGGCGGCCACCGGGCTTTTGAGTTCGTGGGTGAGGGCGCGCACATAGGCCTCGATGTAGCCATGCCCCGCCAGCCGCTCGCGCATGCGGTCCATCGCGCGCGCCAGGTCGCCCAGCTCGCCCGGCACCTGCGGAACGGCCGGCGCCGGGGTGGCTGCAGCCGCCTGCGCACCGGCTTCCGGGCCCTGCACGCTCAGGGCGTAGTCGCGCAGGCGCCGCACGTTCCACACCATCCACAGCGTCACCGCCACGCCCACGGCGGCCGACAGCGCCAGCAGCAGCAGCCCGCCCATCAGCACCTTGTGTTCGGCCCGGTCGATGAAGCGCTGCACGGTGCGCGTGGGCTTGGCCACGGTCAGCACCCCGGCGATGCGGCTCTGCACAAAGATCGGGGCGGAGACGTGCATCACGCCGCTGGTGTCGTCGCCGGGACTGTCGCGGCTCATGCGCGCGCCGTACTCGCCGCGCAAGGTGCGGGCCACGTCGCGCCACTGCGAAAAATCCTGGCCCACGGCCTGCGATTCAGAGTCGAACAGCACGCGCCCGGCGGCATCGGTCACATAGACGCGGTAGTCGAGCGACTGCTTGGAAAACCCCCAAATGGCTGCATCGACCGGGCGGCTGGCGTAGTGCTGCACGTGCCGGGCAAAAGCGCTGCCGCCTGCCTGCAGGGTTCCTGCGGCCAGGTCGTCGCTGGCCAGTTCGGCCAGGATGTGGGCCGTGTCCACCATCATGTCTTCCATCACCTCGCGCACGCTGGGCTTGATCTCGGCCACAAAGACGCGCAGCACAAAGAACGCGGCAATGCCGTTGATGAGAAAGAAGGCGAACAGCAGGCGGATGCCTAGGCGCATGGGTCAGCGGTGGGTGGTGTGTGCTATCAAAAATAGAGCTGCTTGCGCTTGATACATAAGCGTTAGAGGCCTATTTTGTACATAAAACTAAATCTCCAGGCAGTAACCCATCCCCCGGTGCGTGACGATGTACTCGCGCGCCGGGTCGGCCTCGCGCAGCTTGGCGCGCAGCGTCTTGATGTGGGTGTCCACCGTGCGATCCTGGCTGTCGCTCTCATCGCCCCAGGCGGCAGACAGCAGGGCGTCGCGCGCATGGATGCGGCCTGCGCCCGCCAGCAGGCATGACAGCAGGCGGTATTCGCGCCGCGTGAGCGGCAGGGGCTGGTTGTGCAGAAGAATGCGCTGGCCGCTGCGGTCGTCGCAGAAGGCCGTGGTGGGTGCGGGCGCCCGCGCCACCGGGGTTCCGGCGCGGCGCAGCAGGGCGCGGGCGCGGGCGGCCAGTTCGCGCGGGCTGAAAGGTTTGGCCAGGTAGTCGTCGGCGCCCAGCTCCAGGCCGAGCACGCGGTCCAGCTCCTCGCCGCGCGCGCTGAGCATCAGCACCGGGGTGTTGCCCGCGGCGCGCACCTCGCGGCACAGGTCCAGGCCGCTGCCGTCGGGCAGGCCCACGTCCAGCACCAACAGGTCGAAGCCGCCGCTGCTCCACTGGCTGCGGGCGTCGCGCAGCAGCAGGCTGTGCGTGGTGTGCAGGCCTTCGCGCTCGAGCGCATAGGCCACGGTCCGGGCGATGGCCGGGTCGTCCTCCAGCAGCAGAACGCGCAGGGATGCCATGGCGGGCTTCAGCGTGCCAGCAGGGGGAACAGCTTGCCCAGGCCCTCGGCCATCACCTCCACGGCCAGCGCCGCCAGAATGAGGCCCATGAGCCGGGTCATCACGTTGATCCCGGTCTTGCCCAGCACCCGTGCAATCGGTTCGGCCAGCGAGAAGCACACCGCCGTGGCCAGGCCGATCACCACGCCATAGCCCACCAGGGCCGTCATCTGCAGCCAGTTCTCTGCGCGGTCGGCATAAATCACCACGGTGGACATGCTGGCCGGGCCGGTCAGCAGCGGAATGGTGAGAGGCACCACGGCAATGCTGGCACCCGCCGCCGCCTTCTCGGCGCCTTCTTCCAGCTCATGGGTGTGGGGCTTGGCCTCGGCGGGCTGGGCGTTGAGCATGTTCATGGCGCTGATGAGCAGCAGCATGCCGCCGCCCACCTGGAAGCTCTGCAGCGAAATGTTGAAGAAGTCCAGGATCTGCAGCCCCAGCAGCGCGCAGGCGGCAATCACGCAAAACGCACTGAACGCCGCCGTGCGGATGGTGCGCTTGCGCTGGGCTTCGGAAAAGCCCTGCGTGTAGTGGATGAAAAACGGAACGATGGCCAGCGGATTGACGATGGCCAGCAGGGTGATCAGCGGTTTGAGGTCCATCAACGGTCTCCGGAGACATCAGGCATGAAGTCGTGTGACGCGCCCTGCAGGCGCCAGGCAATAGCCTGCGCCACTGCGTTCGCTGTGGCGGCGCCAAAATCTCGGTGGGCGCCGGTGATTGGTGCGGTCTTCTCCATGGAATCGGGTCTCCTGCAAGAATGGCGCATTGGAACAGGTTCCGCACATGGGCGGGCCGGACAGGGCGCAGCGTAAAACCTCTGGTGCACCGGGGACGCCATTGTGGAGCCCTGCATGCGCCCGTCCCTGGTTCAAGGAGCACTCCGCATGGGACAGTTTAAAGCGCTGCTGGCCATTGTCGCAGGCGTGGGCCGCGGACTACTCCAGCTGGTTCCGCGACGAGACCATTGACTTTGTGGTGGGTTCGGGCACCTGGCCTGCCTGCGGATGTGGCGCGCAAGATTGCCTGGGCCAATGGCACGGCGCTGTTTGGCGTGGCTTCCCGGCCCTGGCGGGGCTCAGGATGCTGGAGCCAGTCGTCCCGGAGGGAGTGCCGGGGCGGGGGCTGCCGGGAGCTGTTGCGGCACGCCAGCCCGGGGGGCGCTGCGGTCCGGTGCGCCATCGCGCGGCAGCGTGAACACCGCGATCGTCTGCACCTGATCCTGGGCCTGGTCCTGCAGGCTGCGTGCGGCGGCTGAAAGCTCCTCCACCAGGGAAGCATTTTGCTGGGTGGTCTGATCCAGGTGCTGCACGGCCTCGCCGATCTGGCCCATGCCGCTGCTTTGCTCTGCGGTGGCTGCGCTGATGTCGGTCATCAGCACCGTGACGCGCTGGATGGCCGCCACCGCTTCCTGCATGGTGGCTCCGGCAGTGTTGACCAGCTCGGTGCCCTTGCCCACGCGCTCCACGCTGGAGCTGATGAGCGTCTTGATTTCCTTGGCCGCATCGGCAGAGCGCTTGGCGAGGGCCCGCACCTCGGTGGCTACCACGGCAAATCCTCGGCCCTGCTCGCCCGCACGGGCCGCCTCGACTGCGGCATTCAGGGCCAGGATGTTGGTCTGGAAGGCGATGCCGTCGATCACGCCGATGATGTCGGCAATCTTCCCCGAGGACGTATGGATCTCGTGCATGGTGCTGACCACCTGGCCCATCACCTCACCCCCCTTGACCGCCACCGCGCTGGCATTGGCCGAAAGCTGCTGTGCCTGGCGGGCGTTGTCGGCATTCTGTTGCACCGTGGCATTGAGCTGCTCCATGGCGGCCGCTGTTTGTTCCAGCGCGCTGGCCTGTTGCTCGGTGCGGCTGGCCAGGTCGTGGTTGCCCGACGAAATCTGTGCCGATGCGCTGGCCAGGTTTTCGCCGCCCGCGCGGATATTGCTGACGATGCCCGTCAGCTGCTGCTGCATGGCGTCCAGCGCGCGCAGCACCTGTGCGGCTTCGTCCTGGCCCTGTACGGTGACCGGCTGGGTCAGGTTGCCCTGGGCGATGGTCTCGGCCACTGCGATCGCTTGGCCCAGCGAACGGGAAATGCCGCGCACCAGGGCTGCAGCGAACAGCACCGCAAACAGCAGGCCGGTCACCATGGATGCGATCGCAATGGCGCGGATCGTGGTGTAGCGCGCTTCGGCCGCATCGGCGGCTTTGCGGGCGGCCTCGAACTGGAGCGCGATCATCGCCTTGATGGCATCGCCCACCGGGGCATACAGGGGGCGGATTTTTTCGACCACGGCGCGCTGCGCGGCAGGGATGTCGTTGGCCTTGAGGGCCGCCACGGTGACTAGCAGTCCTTCTTGCACAAAGCGTTTGCGGTCTTGCGTAAAGCGCTGGGCCAGTGCGGACTCTTGTGCATCGTGGGGGCGCGCAAGGTAGCTGTCCCAGAGCTGGGTGATGGCGGAAATATTGTTTTCCACCTCGGTGGTGCTGGACTGGATCGTGGCGGCGTCCGGCGTGACCTGGGCCACAGCCAGCGCCAGGCGGTTGCGCAGCAACAGGGCTTCGATCTGGTGTATCTCGGACGTGGTGACCAGGTTGTCCTGGTACAGCGAGCGCAGCGCCTGGTTGGTTTGGACCAGGCCCCACAGGCCCAGGCCGCCGATGCACAGCAGCAGCACAGACATCAGGCCGGCGAGGGCAGCAACACGGGTGGAGATCTTGAAGCGGTTCATGAAAATTCTCTCGGGTTGGCGGTCACCTCGGTGGCCGGTGGAAAAATTGGCAGGGGAGCCGGGTACTGGGCCAGCCAGGACTCGAAGGCCTGCAGTGGCAACGGGAGACCGAACAGGAAGCCCTGGAATACCTGGCAATCGAGGTGTTGCAGGGCATGGCGCTGCGCGAGGGTCTCGACGCCCTCGGCAATGACGCTCAGGCCCAGGTTACGGGCCATGCCAATGATGGTCTGGACGATGGCCGCGTCGTCCGGCGCACTGACGATGTCCTCGACGAAGCTGCGGTCGATCTTGAGCTGGTGCAGTGGCAGGCGCTTGAGGTGTGCCAGGGACGAGTAGCCCGTGCCAAAGTCGTCCAGCGCAAAGCGCACCCCGTGGCGGCGCAGCGCCTGCATCTTGGCCACGGTATCGGCCACGTCGTGGAGCACCAGGCTTTCGGTCAGTTCCAGCACCAGGCGGGTGGCGGGGGCGCCTGACTGCTTCAGAGCCTGGCACACCTGGGGAACGAAGTCCGGGCACCGAAACTGCCGTGCACTCACGTTGACAGCCAGTTCCAGGTGCCTGGTAGGGGCCCGTTCTGCCCAGGCGCTGAGTTGCGCGCAGGCCTGTTGCAGCACCCACTCCCCGATGGGCAGGATGAGCCCGGAGGTCTCGGCAATGGGGATGAACTGCGCCGGGGGCACGTGGCCGTGCAGCGGGTGCTTCCAGCGCAGCAGAACCTCGGCGCCCAGCACATGCCCTGCCTGGTCGACCTGTGCCTGGAAGTGCAGGGCCAACTGGCCCGCCGGGATGGCGTCGCGCAGAGCCGCTTCCAGGGTGGCCTCGTTTTCCAGCCGGGCCTGCAGGGCGGGGTCGAACAGGCAGTAGCCGTTGCGCCCGGCGTTCTTGGCCTGGTACATGGCCGTGTCGGCTCGCTTGAGCAGTTCATGGATGCTGGCGTTGCTGCGCCGGAACAGGCAGATGCCGATGCTGGCGCTGCCGTGGTGCACTTGCTCCTGCAGCGGGCAGGGGCGTGCGGCCGCGGCCAGCAGTTGCTGTGCCAGCGCCTCGGCCTGTGTGAGCGCTTCTCCCTCGGCTTCGCTCAGCTGGTCCATCAGCACGACGAACTCATCGCCGCCAATGCGTGCGACCGAATGGGGTGGCTGCACCGTATGGCCCAGGCGGCGCGCAATCTCTACCAGGTACTGGTCGCCGACTTCGTGTCCCAGCGTGTCGTTGATGGTCTTGAAGTTGTCCAGGTCCAGCAGCAACAGTGCGCGGTGCTGGTCGTCCTGGCCGCTGGCATCGAGTGCTCGCTGGATGCGCTCGCGCAGCAGGCGGCGGTTGGGCAGGCGGGTCAGGGGGTCGAAGTAGGCAAGCTGGTGAATGGCCTTTTCATGGGTGGAAAGGCGGGACTGCATGGCCCGCAGCTCGAACAACAGGGTGCTGATCTCGTCGCGGCCGTGCACTGCAATGGGCGTGTCGAGCTGCCCGGCGGCAATCTTGCGGAACATCCGCCCGACCTGCTGCAAGGGGCGAACAATGGAGCGGATCAGCATGGCACCCAGGAAGCTCAGCAAGGCCATGGAGGCCAGCAGCGCGCCCAGTGCCCACTGGCGCGTCTGGGCGTGGCTTCGCACACCTGCCTCGTAGGTGGCGTGGGCCAGTTGGAACTGCAGATCTGTCAATGCCCGGATGTCGAGGCTTGCGCGTTCGTACAGGTTGTGCGCCGTGTCGGCCAGGCGCTGGGTATCTGCGTAGTCCAGCATGCGCAGGGCATCCATGGTGGGTTTGACCGCCTCCTGCAGGTAGACGGCACGTTGGCGGGCGAAGCGCTCGGCCAGCGCGGCTTCCTTCGGACCTTTGGGTGTGGCGGCATACGGAGCCCACAGCTGGTCGATGGTGAGCATGTTGTGCTCGATGGCTTGCGCGGCGCGGCGGGCTTCCTCCGGCTGCAGGGCGGGGCGTGCGCGGTTTGCGTGGGGCGCGGATGCCGCCAGCGCCCTTTGCAGCTGCAGCTGGTTGGACAGCATCAGGTGCGCAATCTGTGCCAGGCTGCGCACCGGGGTCATGCGCTCTTCGTACACCGTGCGCAGGCTTTCGTTGGCGACCGCCAGTCCCCGGATACCCATGGCCGCCAGCAGGGCGCTGACGGTGGCGGCCAGCACCATCATGGCCGCCAGGCGCGTGCCAATGCGAAAGCGCGAGAACAGGCGGTATCCCATGCCCTGCGGTGTGCGGGGCGCGGGAGGCCAGGGCGCGGCGTCCAGCGCCAGCGGCACGCCAGTCATGGCTTGGCGGTGCGTGCACCAAAGTGCACGATCGGTACGGGAACGGTGGTGGGGAAGCCGAACATTTGCCTCTGTCCACAGGTGCAAGACCGTGGTGTGGTGCGAGGCGTGTTCGGGGCCTCAAAGGTCCGGCCCGCAGGGTGGAGGCAGGCGTGAACCGGGTGGAGTGATTTTTTGGTGAGTGGTTGTAACCGACAATGGGGGCAAACCCTGTGCGCTGGATCAGGATTTACGGGGCGAGTGCAGGCGGTCGCAGGTGTCGATGGCCTCCTGCGCCAGGTCGGCCAGCTTGCGCCGCTGCGAGCGGGCGGCCGAGCGCAGCATCTCGAATGCCGCTGCGCGGGGCAGCCGGTACTGCATCATCGTGATGCCGGTGGCCACGTTGATGCTGCGGTCGCCATCGAGCGCCTCCTGCAGCTGGGCACGGGACTGGCGCAGATGTTCGATCTCCCGGGCGCGCAGCAGCGCGGCCTCGATGGCGGGCTGGATTTGCACCACGTCCATCGGTTTGACCAGGTAGCTCAGCGCACCAAAGCCTGAAGCACGCTCCACGTTCTGTGCGTCGCTGAAGGCGCTGAGCATCAGAAACGGAATGTGGTCCAGGTCGCGCAGGCGTTCGGCCAGCTGCAGGCCGTCGCGCCCGGGCATGCGCACGTCCACGATGGCCAGGTCCGGGCGCAGGCCGCTGGTCAGCAAGGCCTCGGCATCGTCGACCGATTCCGCCGTGCTGACCTGGTAGCCCATCTCCTGCAACCCGCTTGACAGCGTGGCAAGAATGAGCCGGTCGTCGTCCACCAGCAGCAGATGGGCGGGCGCGGGCTGGGGCGCAGAGGTGGGGGCAGAGGCAGTCATGGTGCGGTTTCGAGGTGGATGACGGGCGGGGAAAACTCCAGGCGGAGCACGGCCCAGTGGGCCAGCTGGGTGCGTGTGAGCGCGGCGCCGTTGCGGGGCATGAGCGCCGACACCAGGCCTTGTCCGCCCTTGGAAGATACCGGCGACGCAGGCCATTGCCCTGGGTTGGCGATGGTGATGTGGATTTGATCGGGTTGCGCGCCTTTGCGCAGCGTGACCTGGACATCCTGGTGTTCCTGGCCTCCGTGCTTGACCGCATTGATCATCAGTTCGTTGAGCACCAGCGCCACGGGGACGGCCTCGGTCGGGCTGATGCGGCACGCTTGCCATGGCGTGGGAATGTCGACATGGATAGGGGTGTGCCAGAGCGATTCGATGCCGGCTGCCACGGCGCAGGTCAGTTCGCACAGCCGCACGCGGTCGGCGTTGGCGCGGCCCTGCAGGCCGTGGATGACGGAGATGCTGTGGATCTGCCCGATGACCTGCGTGATGGGGCCGTGCAGATCGGGGTGCTGGTGGTCGAGCGTGCGCAGCATGCCCATGATGCCTTGCAGATTGTTCTTGATGCGGTGGTGCACTTCCTGCACCAGCGCGTCGCGCTGCGCCTGTTCCCGCTGGCGGCGCTGCGCTTCCTGTTGATGCAGGTCGGTGATGTCGGTCATGGTCACCACGTAATGCGTGGTATGCGCCTGCGGGTCCTGGACAGGGCTGAGAGTGATCCAGGCCGGGTACACCTCGCCCGATTTGCGGCGCAGCCATTCCCGGCATTGCAGGGCGTGGCGGGGGGTGAAGTCCAGGGGGGCGGGCGGCTCGGGGCTGTCCGGGAGGGTGCCTGCCGCAGGCTGCAGAAAATGCGGGGTCTTGCCCAGCACCTCGGAGGCTTCATAGCCCGACATGCGCAGGAAGGACTGGTTGGCCTGCAGAATCACCGCCTGCTCATCGGTGATGAGCATGCCCTCCTGGCATTCAAAGGCGATGGCCGCCACGCGCAGCGCGGCTTTCTGGCGGCGCCGCTCGGCGATGTAGGCGGCCAGCGATAGGCCCACCACCGACAGGATCATGGTGTACGACCAGTAGCCAAAGCCGTGGTTGGTGGCGATGTCGCGGGCAAAGAAGCCGGTGCGCTGGTAGGTGCCCCACAACGCCTGCAGTGCGATCATGCACAGCAGCCCGGTGGTGGAGAGCAGGCCCAGGCGCGCGCCCGACCAGCTCACGAACAGGAACATCCAGTAGGCGTTGGTAAACGGGGCCAGCATCGGGTTGTGCGTGTTGCCGAAAATGACCACTGCAATAGCCATGGACAGCACCCAGACCAGGAGGCCTTCGTTCATCCGGCGCAGCGGTTCTGCCAAGCGCAGCGTTCGCCGGTAGGACATGGCCAGGGGTGCGATCAGCAGGCTGCCGAGAGAGCCGCTGAGCCAGCCATGCAGGAGATGCTCGGTCCAGGCGCTGGGTGTGATTTCTCCGGCCAGCAGCAGCCCGGTGCTGGCTACCACGGCGCCTGTACCCGCACCGATGCCGCAGACCCACAGCAGCACATGCTGAATGACCTTGAAGTTGGGATGGTCCGGGTCGAAGTCGGGCTGGCGCAGCAGCAGAACACAAGAAACCCAGGCCGCTGTGACGGTGCCCAGCGCCTGCGCCAGTGCGGCCAGCGGTGCCTCGCCCGCCAGCAGGCCGCTGAACAGGCTGCCCATGAAGAGGGCCGGCGCCAGCGGCCGCCCGCCCACAATCAACAGCACCAGGGCCAGTCCGCTGGCCGGCTGCAGCAGTTGTTCCAGCCCCTGGCCGGGCAGCGGTGTCGCCATGGTCTCGGCCAGAGCCATGTACAACAGCGCCGTGGCAGCCAGGGCCGACAGCGAGGGCGGAGGGGAGCTTTGTCGCCGGTTTGTCATGACATGATGTGCATCAAATCGGCATGTAGCGCCCGCCTATATTGCGTCAATAGCTATGAAGTCAGGAGCAAGCGGGCTGCATCACGGGCGAAGTAGGTGAGCACGCCGTCGGCGCCCGCGCGTTTGAAGGCCAGCAGGCTTTCCAGCATGACGGCGTCGTGGTCGAGCCAGCCGTTCTGCGCGGCGGCCTTGAGCATGGCGTATTCGCCACTCACCTGGTAGGCAAAGGTGGGCACGCGGAACTCGTCCTTCACGCGGCGCACGATGTCGAGGTAGGGCATGCCGGGCTTGACCATCACCATGTCGGCGCCCTCGGCGATGTCCATCGCCACCTCGCGCAGCGCCTCGTCGGTGTTGCCGGGGTCCATCTGGTAGACCTTCTTGTTGCTCTTGCCCAGGTTGGCGGCCGAGCCCACAGCGTCGCGGAAGGGGCCGTAGAAGGCGCTGGCGTACTTGGCGCTGTAGGCCATGATGCGCGTATGCACATGGCCGTGCGCCTCCAGCGCCTCGCGGATGGCTTTGACGCGCCCGTCCATCATGTCGCTGGGCGCGACGATGTCCACGCCGGCCTCGGCCTGGGTCAGCGCCTGGCCGACCAGCACTTCCACCGTGGCGTCGTTCAGGATGTAGCCGCTGTCGTCGAGCAGGCCGTCCTGGCCGTGGCTGGTGAAGGGGTCGAGCGCCACGTCGGTCATCACGCCGAGGTCGGGAAACTCCTTCTTCAGGGCGCGCACCACGCGCGGCACCAGGCCGTCGGGGTTCAGCGCTTCCTTGCCGTCGGGCGTCTTGAGGCTGGCGTCGATCACCGGGAACAGCGCCATCACCGGGATGCCGAGCTTCACGCAGTCCTCGGCTACGCCCAGGAGCAAGTCCAGGCTCAGGCGTTCCACGCCGGGCATGGAGCCCACGGCTTCGCGGCGGTTGGCGCCGTCGAGCACGAACACCGGGTAGATCAGGTCGTTGACCGTGACGGCATGCTCGCGCACGAGGTTGCGGGTGAAGGTGTCGCGGCGCAGGCGGCGCGGGCGGCTGGCGGGGAAGGGGGTGGGGCTGGAGAGATGCATGGGGAAAATTGTGCCTGATCTGGCTGCGTAAAGAACGCGCACAGGTGCTTGAACACCGGCGCACGCAGTGCTAGATTAGCGGCGGGTAGATCTGCTACCCCCCGCTTTTTCCTCCCTGAGCGGGGCCTGGGGGCGCAAACCGGCCCCGGGCTTTCCTGGCCCGGCGTGTCTGCCGGGCTTTTTTTGGGCGGATGGTGCAGTGCCCCACTAAACTGGCGGCATGCTCTGGGTCAAATCCTTCCATATCGTGTTCGTGGCCAGCTGGTTTGCCGGCCTGTTCTATCTGCCACGCATTTTCGTGAACCTGGCCATGGTCGCACCTGGTTCGGTGGCCGAGCGGGATCGTTTGCTGCTCATGGCCCGCAAGCTCATGCGCTTTACCACCCTGCTGATGCTGCCTGCCGTGGGCCTGGGCCTGTGGCTGTGGCTGGGCTACGGCATTGGCTGGGGGCCGGGCAACGGCTGGATGCACGCCAAGCTGGCCATTGTGGTGCTGGTGCTGGCCTACCACCATGCCTGCGGCGTGCAGTTGCGCCAGTTTGTGGCGGGCACCAACCACCGCAGCCACCGGTGGTTTCGCTGGTTCAATGAGGCGCCGGTGCTGATGCTGCTGGCTGTGGTGGTGCTGGTGGTGGTCAAGCCGTTCTGAGGCGCATCCCAGGGGCTGATCCGTGCACAAAACCTCTGCCTGGCCGCTCGCTCTGGTTTATGCCGCACTGATTGTCTTTGCCAGCCTGTTCCCGTTCATGGGATGGCGCGCCCAGGGGATACCGCCCTGGGTTTTTCTGGTGGCGCCCCTGCCGCCGCCGTACTGGACGGGTTTTGACGTGGTGACCAACGTGGTGGGCTACGGACCGTTGGGTTTTCTGCTGGCGCTGGCCATGCTGCGCACCGGGCGGGGCTGGGTGGCGGTGCCGCTGGCGCTGCTGGCGGGTGGCTTGCTGTCGCTGTCGCTCGAATTTCTGCAAATCTACCTGCCCCAGCGCGTGCCTTCCAACCTGGATCTGGCGCTCAATGCGGGGGGCGCCCTGCTGGGGGCGTTGAGCGCGGCGCTGCTTGAACGTCTGGGTGCCATCGACCGCTGGAGCCGCTTTCGCGCGCGCTGGTTTGCACCCGATGCGCGGGGCGCCCTGGTGCTGCTGGCGCTGTGGCCCTGGGCGCTGCTGTTCCCGGCGGCCGAGCCTTTTGGCCTGGGCCAGGTGCTCGAACGGCTGGAGGCCGCCCTGGGCGGATTGTTGGCGGACACGCCGTTTCTGGCATGGCTGCCGGTGCGTGAGGCCCCGCTGCAACCGCTCTCGCCCGTGGCCGAATTGCTGTGCGTGGCCTTGGGGCTGCTCGTGCCCTGCCTGCTGGCTTTCAGCATGGTGCGCCACCGGGGGCGCCGTGTGGTGCTGGTGCTGGGCATTGCCCTGGTGGGGATTGCGGCCACGGCCCTGTCGGCTGCGCTGAGCTATGGCCCGGCCCATGCCTGGGCCTGGCTGGGCATGCCGGTGCGCGCGGGTATCTGGCTCGGGATGGTGCTGGCGGCCCTGACGCTTGCCCTGCCGCAGCGGGTCAGTGCCGTGCTGTTGCTGGTGGTGCTCACCGTCCATCTGGCGCTGCTCAACGATGCCCCCACCAGCGCATACTTCGCCCAGACCCTGCTGGTCTGGGAACAGGGGCGCTTCATCCGCTTTTATGGTCTGGGCCAGTGGCTGGGCTGGCTGTGGCCTTTTGCCGCGTTGGTGTATGTACTGTTGCGGGCGTCGCGGCGCAGTGGGGCGTCCGAGTCCGACCGCCTCCTAAAATAACGGCATGAGCGACACCACATCCAACGCGCCGGGGTATTTCGCGCGCCACATCTTTTTCTGTCTGAATGAACGCGCCAACGGCGAGAACTGCTGCGCGCAGCATGGCGCGCAAGCGGCGTTCGAGCGCTGCAAGGCCCTGGTCAAGCAGGCCGGCCTGGCGGGGCCGGGCCAGGTGCGCGTGAACAAGGCGGGTTGCCTGGACCGCTGCGCCGCAGGGCCTGTGGCGGTGGTCTATCCCGAGGGCGTGTGGTATAGCTATGTGGATGCGGCCGACATTGATGAGATCGTCGAGTCGCATCTCAAGAACGGGCGCGTGGTAGAGCGTTTGCGCACGCCAGCGGAACTTGGACGCTGATCCGGTCTCTACCTCTCTCAAATTAGTCACGTTTTTGGCTTTTGGCGCTTTATTTGAAAGCGCTTTGAGCTATCAAATCAATAGTATTCAGTGAACGCACAAACCGAGAAATTGCTGCTCGAGGGCGAAGCGGGTGCCATTGAGGCGCGGCGCGATGTTCCTGCTGGCGCCGCGCCCCGCGGCGTGGCTGTGATTGCCCACCCGCATCCGCTGTTTGGCGGCACCATGGACAACAAGGTGGTGCAAACGCTGGCGCGGGCCTTTGTGCAGTGTGGCTGGAGTGCGGTGCGTTTCAATTTTCGGGGCGTGGGCGCCAGTGGCGGTGTGCATGACGAAGGGCGTTCCGAGCGCAAGGATATGCTGGCCGTGCTGCGCCAGGTGGCACCCGAGGGCCCGATTGCCCTGGCCGGATTCTCCTTTGGCGCCTATGTGACCAGCCATGTGCTGGCCGACCTGTGGGACGAGCGGCCGACAGAGCATGCCGTGCTGGTGGGCACGGCGGCCAGCCGCTTCACGGTGGCACCGGTCCCGCCCGCAGCGCATCTGCGCACCCTGGTATTGCATGGCGAGCAGGACGATACCGTGCCGCTGTCGTCGGTGATGGACTGGGCGCGTCCGCAGACACTGCCTGTCACCGTCATTCCCGGGGGCGGGCATTTCTTTCACGGACAATTGCACCTTCTCAAGGAACTGGTGGTCCGCCACCTGCAATCGGGCGCCTGATGCGCCTGCCATCGGCGCTTTGCGCCCCTCGTGCATTTCTGCATACGCATCTTCTTCTTTCTCCATGGCTTTTTGAATGAACAGAATCCTTTCTACGTTGCGCTCTCTTGTCGTCTCTTTTGGCGTGGCTTCCTGTGCGCTGGTGGCGCAGGCGCAAGCCCCCCAGCCCCCTGAAATTGCGGCCCGCGCCTACATGCTGGTCGATGTGACGGCAGGCCAGACCCTGGCGGGCAAGGACATCGATGCGCCCGTCGAGCAGGCATCCCTGACCAAGCTGATGACGGGTTATCTGGTGTTTGACGCGCTGCGGGCCAAAAAAATCAGCCTGCAGCAAAAGCTGCCCGTGAGCGTGCGCGCCTGGAAGATGCCCGGGTCGCGCATGTTCATCGATCCCAAGATGCAGGTGCCCGTGGATGACTTGCTCAAGGGCATGATCGTGCAGTCCGGCAACGACGCCACCGTGGCCCTGGCCGAAGGTGTGGGCGGCACGGTGGAGAACTTTGTCAAGCTCATGAACGACCAGGCCCGCGCCCTGGGCATGAAGAACACGGCCTACAAGAACCCCGAGGGCCTGACCGAGGCCGGGCACACCACCACGGCGCGTGACCTGTCCGTCCTGGCATCCCGGCTGATGCAGGACTTTCCTGAATACATGCATTACTACGCCACCAAGCAGTACCGCTACGAAGGCACCCCGGCGTCCAACAGCAACAACCGCAACCTGCTGCTGTACCGCGACCCCAGCGTGGACGGCCTCAAGACGGGGCACACCGATGCCGCAGGCTACTGTCTTGTGGCCACGGCCAAGCGCGAATTCCCCCATGTGGGCGCGCGCCGCCTAGTGTCCATTGTCCTGGGGGCGTCCAGCGAAAATGCGCGCGCCAACGAGAGCCAGAAGCTGCTGAACTGGGGCTACACCGCCTTCGATGCCGTCAAGCTGTTTGAGGTCGGCCAGAGCGTGGAAACTCCGGCGGTCTGGAAAGGCCAGGCCTCCCAGCTCAAGATCGGTCGTCCCGAGGCCATCGTGGTGGCGGTGCCCTCCGGCAGCGCGGGCAAGCTGACTACGCAGATCGTCCGCCCCGATCCGTTGGTGGCGCCCTTTACCCAAGGGCAGGCCATCGGCACCCTCAAGGTGGTGCTGGGTGACCAAACGGTGCGCGAAGTGCCGTTGGTGGCGCTGGAGGCAGTGGAGCAGGCGGGTCTTCTGGGGCGTGCCTGGGATGGCATTCGCCTGTGGATCAAGTAAGCGCAAGCCGTCGGCGTGTCTCGTCAGGGCTTGCCGGGTACTTGTCTATCTGCTACATTTGAAGGCTTTTCGGAATTTCCGAAGGGATTCACGTTTTCGTATTTTACGTTTAGGGACGATAGTTCATGCCAACCATTAACCAGCTCGTGCGTCACGGGCGTGAGGTCGAGAAGACCAAATCCAAGAGTCCGGCGATGGAAAACTCGCCGCAGCGCCGCGGCGTATGCACTCGTGTGTATACCACGACGCCCAAGAAGCCCAACTCCGCTCTGCGTAAGGTTGCCAAGGTGCGCCTGACCAATGGTTTTGAGGTGATCTCCTACATCGGCGGTGAAGGCCACAACCTGCAAGAGCACAGCGTCGTGCTGGTGCGCGGCGGTCGTGTCAAGGACTTGCCCGGTGTGCGTTACCACATCGTGCGTGGCTCCCTTGACCTGCAAGGCGTCAAGGACCGTAAGCAGGCTCGCTCCAAGTACGGCGCGAAGAAGCCCAAGGCCAAATAAGCACAAAGAATTTTCGGTGCTGTCTCCCGCGTGGCGCGGTGATGTCAGCGTAGTGACCCCAAACGCAAATAATTTGCGCGGGTCGAGTAAGTGGGAGCCTTGGATAGGTTCTCGCGGTGCCGGAAACGGTGCCAACTGAAGCAAAAGATAGAGGTGAAAAATGCCACGTCGTCGCGAAGTCCCCAAACGTGAAATCCTGCCGGATCCCAAGTTCGGCAATGTAGAGCTGTCCAAATTCATGAACGTGATCATGGAAGGCGGCAAGAAGGCGGTTGCAGAGCGCATCATCTACGGCGCTCTGGATCTGATCGAGAAGAAGCACCCTGACAAGGACCCCCTGGAGGCCTTCACCGTGGCCATCAACAACGTGAAGCCCATGGTCGAAGTCAAGTCCCGCCGCGTGGGCGGCGCCAACTACCAGGTGCCCGTGGAAGTGCGCCCCGTGCGCCGTCTGGCCCTGTCGATGCGCTGGATCAAGGAGGCCGCCCGCAAGCGCGGTGAGAAGTCCATGGCCCAGCGCCTGGCCAATGAGCTGCTCGAAGCCACCGAAGGCCGTGGCGGCGCCATGAAGAAGCGTGACGAAGTGCACCGCATGGCCGAAGCCAATAAGGCATTCAGCCACTTCCGCTTCTAAATCGACGGCGCCCGTCTCTGAGAAACCGCAAGGCTGCCGGCATTTCTGTCTGCAGCCTTGCGGCAATGGAGACGGTCGCAATACCGACGGACGCCAGCGCCGGTGTCCGCAACCCTGAATAACACGACCCATCCAAGGATCCACCATGGCTCGCAATACCCCCATCGAGCGCTACCGCAATATCGGTATCTCGGCCCACATTGACGCTGGTAAAACCACGACCACCGAGCGCATCTTGTTCTATACGGGCGTGAGCCACAAAATTGGTGAAGTGCACGACGGCGCTGCCACCATGGACTGGATGGAGCAGGAGCAGGAGCGTGGCATCACGATCACCTCGGCTGCCACGACCTGCTTCTGGAGGGGCATGGACAGCACCTACCCCGAGCACCGTTTCAACATCATCGACACCCCCGGTCACGTGGACTTCACAATTGAAGTCGAGCGCTCCATGCGCGTGCTCGACGGTGCCTGCATGGTGTACTGCGCCGTGGGTGGCGTGCAGCCCCAGTCGGAAACCGTGTGGCGCCAGGCCAACAAGTACAAGGTCCCCCGTCTGGCCTTTGTGAACAAGATGGACCGCACCGGCGCCAACTTTTTCAAGGTCTACGACCAGATGAAGCTGCGCCTCAAGGCCAACCCTGTGCCCGTGGTGATCCCGATCGGCGCCGAAGACAAGTTCACTGGTGTGGTGGACCTGCTCAAGATGAAGGCCATCATCTGGGATGAAGCTTCCCAGGGCATGAAGTTCAGCTACGAAGACATCCCGGCCGACCTGGCGGAATCCGCCAAGGAGTGGCGTGAAAAGATGGTGGAGGCTGCTGCCGAAGCCTCTGAAGAGTTGATGAACAAGTACCTGGAAGAAGGCGACTTGAGCGAAGCCGAGATCAAGCAGGGTCTGCGCACGCGCACCATTGCTACGGAAATCCACCCGATGCTGTGCGGCACCGCGTTCAAGAACAAGGGCGTGCAGCGCATGCTCGATGCTGTGATCGACTATCTGCCCGCACCCACGGACATCCCCGACGTGACCGGCACCGACGACGAAGAGAATCCCGTCACCCGCAAGGCAGATGACGGCGAGAAGTTCTCTGCGCTGGCCTTCAAGCTGATGACGGACCCGTTCGTTGGTCAACTCACCTTCGTGCGTGTTTACTCGGGCGTGCTGACCAAGGGCGATACCGTCTATAACCCTATCAAGGGCAAGAAGGAGCGTATCGGTCGTATCGTGCAGATGCACGCAAATGAGCGCCAGGAGGTCGAAGAAATTCGCGCTGGGGACATTGCTGCCTGCGTGGGTCTGAAGGAAGTGACCACGGGTGAGACCCTGTGCGATGTCAACGCCCAGATCATTCTGGAGCGTATGGTGTTCCCCGAGCCTGTGATCTCGCAGGCCGTGGAGCCCAAGACCAAGGCCGACCAGGAGAAAATGGGCATTGCTCTGCAGCGCTTGGCTGCCGAAGACCCTTCCTTCCGCGTCAAGACCGACGAAGAATCGGGACAGACCATCATTTCCGGCATGGGCGAGCTCCACCTGGAAATCATCGTGGACCGCATGAAGCGCGAGTTCGGCGTGGAAGCCAACGTGGGCAAGCCCCAGGTGGCCTACCGCGAAACCATCCGCAAGACGGTGGAAGAAGCCGAAGGCAAGTTCGTGCGCCAGTCGGGCGGCAAGGGCCAGTACGGCCACGTCGTGCTCAAGATCGAGCCCAACGAGCCCGGCAAGGGCCTGGAATTCATCGACGCCATCAAGGGCGGTGTGGTGCCTCGCGAATTCATCCCGGCCGTGGAAAAGGGTATCAACGAAGCCGTTACGCAAGGCGTGCTGGCCGGCTACCCCGTGGTGGACGTCAAGGTCACGCTGCACTTCGGTTCGTACCACGATGTGGACTCGAACGAACTGGCCTTCAAGATGGCCGCCATCTTCGGTTTCAAGGAAGGTTGCCGCAAGGCCAACCCCGTCATTCTCGAACCCATGATGGCTGTCGAAGTCGAGACGCCGGAAGACTATGCCGGCAACGTGATGGGCGATCTGTCTTCACGCCGCGGCATGGTGCAGGGCATGG
This sequence comes from Burkholderiaceae bacterium, assembly GCA_023954095.1. Classification (GTDB taxonomy): domain Bacteria; phylum Pseudomonadota; class Gammaproteobacteria; order Burkholderiales; family Burkholderiaceae_C; genus Simplicispira. The sequence continues at coordinate 20,153 of JAMLIQ010000057.1, forward strand.
ACGACATTCCGGGCGGTGGCAAGGCGATCCGTGCGGAAGTGCCGCTGTCGGAAATGTTCGGTTACTCCACAACCCTGCGTTCCGCGACGCAAGGCCGTGCGACCTACTCGATGGAATTCAAGCACTACAGCGAAGCACCCCGCAACGTGTCGGAAGCCATCATGGCAGCCCGTGCAAAATAATAGAGAATAGGCTATCAGGGCTTACTCAGTAAGCGCTGATAGCTACTAATAAGATAGCAAATTGTTTTTGCAATCTGCGATCCGGTGCCGCCCCGTGGCCTGTGCAGGGCGAACCAGCAACCGGATGCAGACGTTAAACCACAACACAGGCATCGCTCTTTGGAGAATTGGAAATGGCAAAAGGTAAGTTTGAA
>JAMLIQ010000058.1 GCA_023954095.1 Burkholderiaceae bacterium
GAGGTCTCCATGGCCAAGAACTTCGCCACCTCGGTGTCCACCATGGTCACGGATGAGGCGGTGCAGATCTTCGGCGGCATGGGCTACATGCGCGAGTCGCTGGTCGAGCGTCTGTACCGCGACAACCGCATCCTCTCGATCGGTGGCGGCACGCACGAGATCATGAACGAGATCATTGCCAAGCAACTGGGGCTTTGACAAGGGGGCTTCCCATGCCCGCGTGGTGTTCGGGCTTGCGGGCCCTTGGCTTGGTGCGGCACCTGCCCGGGCTGGACGCTGCTGCCATCGAGATCGGACTGTCGCCTTCCCTGAAGGCAGTGCAGCCGCATCTCCTGTTCGTGGGGAGCGCGCGGCATCACCCCCGCGATATAGCCCTGACATTGGTACCCAGCCAGTTGCGGCGCTTTTACACTGGGTGGCATGATTACCTTTCACAACCCGCTGCACCACCTGCACGCTCCAGCCTATGAATTCTTTCGGGGTGACCGGGTGCCGTGCTTCGAGAAGCCAGCACGCGCTGACTATGTAGAGACCCGCCTGACCGAGCGAGGCCATGCGCTGCGGGTGCCTGACCAGGACAGCGCCTCGGCCCTGGCACGGGTGCATGCGCCGCGCTACCTGCAATTCCTCACAACGGCCTGGTCGCAGTGGCTGGCGCTCGATCCAGCCAACGCCGGCGTTCAGCCCTTTCCGTCGGTCTGGCCTGTGCGCAGCTTGCGTAGCGATATCGAACCCGACAACTTTATCGCCCGTCTCGGGCTGTATTCCATGGACAACGGCTCACCCTTGGCCGCCGGCACCTGGCAGGCTGCCAAGGCCGGCGCCGATGCCGCTGCCAGCGCCGCAGTGCGTGTCGCCGGTGGTGCCCGTGCGGCGTTCTGCTGTACGCGCCCGCCGGGCCACCATGCGGGGCCGGACTTCATGGGGGGGTACTGTTTTCTGAACAACGCGGCCGTGGCCGCGCAAACGCTGCGCAACCAGGGCGCCGCCCGCGTGGCTGTGCTCGATGTCGACTACCACCATGGCAACGGCACGCAGAGCATTTTTTATGACCGCGCCGATGTGCTGTTCGTCAGCATCCATGGCGACCCGCGCACCGAATACCCGTTCTACCTGGGCCATGCCGATGAAACCGGTGAAGGCGTCGGCGCCGGTTTCAACCGCAACCTTCCGCTGGCGGCAGGGAGCTCGGTCGTGGCCTGGTTTGACGCCCTAGAGCAGGCTTGTGCGTGCATTGCAGCGGATGGCGTCGATGCACTGGTGGTGTCGCTGGGGCTCGATACCTACGAGGGCGATCCGATCTCGCGCTTCGCGCTGGCTTCATCGGACTTTTTGCGTCTGGGCGAACGCCTGGCACGGCTGGGCATGCCCACGGTATTTGTGCTGGAGGGCGGCTATGCGGCAGCAGAGTTGGGCACCAATGCCGTGAATGTGCTCGATGGTTTTGAACAGGCTTGAAGACAGAAGGGATAGGCATGGTGGACAAGGTCGATTGCGTGGTGGTGGGTGCGGGCGTGGTGGGGTTGGCGGTGGCGCGTGCGCTGGCGCTGCAGGGACGCGAGGTGCTGGTGCTGGAGGCCGCGGACGCGATGGGTACCGGCACCAGTGCGCGCAACAGCGAGGTCATTCATGCGGGCCTGTACTACGCCACGGGCTCGCTCAAGGCTCGCCTGTGTGTGCAGGGCCGCGAGATGTTGTACGACTACTGCGCCGGGCGCCATGTTCCGCACCAGCGCTGCGGCAAACTGGTGGTGGCCACGGATGCCGCGCAGTTGCCTGCCTTGCAGGCAGTGCAGCGCCACGCTCAGGCCAATGGCGTGCTCGACCTAAAGTGGCTCGACCGCAGCGCGGCGCAGGTGCTGGAACCTGCCCTGGAGTGTGTGGCTGCCCTGCATTCGCCCAGCACGGGCATTGTGGACAGTCACGCGCTGATGCTGGCTTTGCTGGGAGATCTGGAGCACCACGGTGGTATTTTGGTATTGAATTCGCCTCTGGAGCTTGCCCAGTGCGCGCAAGAAGCTATTGAATTAATAGCGAAAGACGGTACGCGATTGCGCGCAACCACCGTGGTGAACGCGGCCGGTCTGGCCGCCCCCGGCCTGGCGGCGCGGTTTACGGGCGTGGACCCGGCGCATATACCGCAGGCCTGCTACGCCAAGGGAAACTATTTCACGCTCAGTGGCCGGGCGCCCTTCTCGCGCCTGATCTATCCGGTGCCCGAGGCCGCCGGCCTGGGTGTGCACCTGACGCTGGATTTGGGTGGACAGGCCAAGTTCGGCCCCGATGTGCAATGGGTGGATAGTGCCGACGACCTGCTGGTGGATGCAGCGCGGGGCGATGCTTTTTACGCGCAAGTGCGCAAATACTGGCCAGGGCTGCGCGATGGGGCCCTGGCTCCAGGCTACGCCGGCATTCGCCCCAAGGTGCGCGGCCCGCAGGGCCTGATGACCGACTTTTGCATCCAGGGGCCGGCAGTGCACGGGGTGCCCGGACTGGTTCAGTTGTTCGGCATCGAATCTCCCGGTCTGACCAGCGCGCTGGCCATCGGCGCCCATGTCGCTGACCTGCTGCAAGACTGATGGGTGACCGCCGTGTTCGACCAATGTTCTTGCGGGGTTTTGCCTATCGTCGCTAAGATGGGCCCATGGTGGTCGCAATTTGGCACCTGCGGTCATGCCTGATTTGTATTCTCATGAAAGGCTGATATGACGACTTCTGCAAACGATGTACTCCAAAGCACCCAGACCGAACTGGAAAAACTGGTCTCCGATCTGCGTGCTCTGATGGCCAACAAGGACTTTGACGGAGTACCCGAAATCAAGATGCTGCGCCAACGTCTGGACGATGGCCTGCACAATGCCCGTGACTCCGCCGTGCGCGCGGCCCAGGAAGCCGCACGCCAGGCCAAGGACGCTGCGCGCGCCGCCGACCGTTATGCCCACGACGAGCCCTGGCGCGTGGCTGGTGCCGCCATGGCCGTGGGTGCGCTGGTGGGGTTTCTGCTTGCACGCCGTTGATGGTGGGGTGGTGCTGGCCCAGGACGGAATGCAAATCCGTGGGGGAAGGCCATGAACTGGATTTCCTTGTTCGGACTTGAAACCCTGGTTCTGCGTTGGCGTGCTGCAGCGCTGGAAGGGGCCATGGCCCTGGAAGACCGGGCCGAGTTGGCACGGCTTGAATGGCAGGATCAGAAGCGCCGGGTGGGCCAGCTCTTGCTCCTGGGGATTGCCGTGGCTGCGCTGACTGTGGTGGCGTTGGTGGTTCTTTCGCTGGCCTTGCTGGTGCAATTCTGGGACACGCCGCACCGCGCGCTGGTGGCCTGGTTGCTGGCTGGACTGTGGCTGCTGGTATGGGGTGGCGCCCTGGCAACCCTGCTGTCGGTCGGTCGCCAGGCAGGCAATGCCTTTGCCCTGACCCGCCAGGAGTTGCAGCAGGACTGGCGTGAAATCAAGGAGCATCTGTGACATCGAATCTCCCTTCGTCCCCGCCCGCGCCGTCAGCGCGGCGTCCCACTGTCCCGCAGCAGCGGGTGCTGGAACGCATTGCGGCCCAGCGGATCAGGCTGCGCGCCCGCCGTGCACAGCGCCACCAGTGGCAGACAGAAGCCGTGAGCGCCCAGGGCGTATCGTCCGATGCGCCCATGCTTCAGCGGTTGGCAATGTTTGCCAAGTTGCACCCTGTGGCGGTGACGGCCGTGCTGGGCGCGGCCCTGGTTGCCGGGCCACGGCGCCTGGTGCGCTGGGCGGGGGTGGTTTTGCCCCTCGTCATGCAGCTGCGCGGGCGATAAGCCCCGCCTTTTTCGTCAGGCCAGGTTTTTGAGCGCACGCGCCGTGCGCGCCACCATCGCCGGGCCTTCGTAGATCAGGCCGGTGTAGATCTGCACGGCGTCGGCGCCTGCGCGGATTTTGCTGATCGCATCCTCCGGGCCCATGATGCCGCCCACCCCAATGATGGGGAATCGACTGCCCAGCGCGGCACGCAACTGGCGAATGATCTGGTTGCTGGCCTCCAGCACAGGCGCGCCGCTCAGGCCACCGGTTTCTTCGGAATGGCGCATGCCTTGCACTGCAGCACGGCTGATGGTGGTGTTGGTGGCCACCACTCCATCCATGCCGTGGCGCTGCAGCGTCGCGGCAATCACGGCTACCTGGGTTTCATCCAGATCGGGCGCAATCTTCACAAGGATCGGCACGCGGCGTGCCTGGCCAGCGGCCGTGCGATGCTGCTCCGTCAGCTGTTCGCGCCGCTCGGCAATGGCGCCGAGCAGGCCGTCGAGCGCCGCATCGCTCTGCAGGGCGCGCAGGTTCTGGGTGTTGGGTGAGCTGATGTTCACGGTCACGTAGTCCGCGTGCGGGTACACGCCGTCCAGGCAGGTGAGGTAGTCGCGCGTGGCCTCCTCGATGGGCGTGCTGGCGTTCTTGCCGATGTTCAGGCCCAGCAGCATGGGGTGCTTCTGCCGACGGCGGAACTGGGCCTGCTGCACGTTGTGCAGAAAGGCGTCGAGGCCGTCGTTGTTGAAGCCCAGGCGGTTGATGAGCGCGCGCGCCTCGGGCAGGCGGAACATGCGCGGCTTGGGATTGCCCGGCTGCCCCTTGGGTGTGACGGTGCCGACCTCGACAAAGCCGAAGCCCATGGCGCCCAGCGCGTCGATGCAGCGCGCGTTCTTGTCCAGCCCCGCAGCCAGGCCCACGCGGTTGGGAAAACGCAGCCCCGCCAGTTCGACAGGATCGTGTACGGTCTCATTGCACCAGGCCCACTGCAGGGGCGTGCCCTGGCCACGGGCCAGCATGTCCATGGTGAGGTCGTGGGCGGCTTCGGCGTCCAGGCCGAACAGGAATGGGCGGGTAAGGGCGTAGGGGATCAGTGACATGGGGATAATTCGCAATTCATCCCTCGATTTTCCTCCATGACGACACCTACCCCCCTGACCCAAGATGAACTCAAGGCCCTGGTCGGCCAGGCTGCACTGCGCTACGTGGTGCCTGGCGACATTGTGGGCGTGGGCACGGGCTCCACGGTCAACAAGTTTATCGACGCGCTGGCCAGCATCAAGAGCCAGGTGCGCGGCGCGGTGTCCAGCTCGGTGGCCAGCACCGAGCGCTTGCGCGCCATCGGCATTCCGGTGTTCGATGCCAACGAGGTCGAGCAACTGGGCGTATACATCGACGGTGCCGACGAGATCGACGGCCTGGGCTACATGGTCAAGGGCGGAGGTGCCGCGCTGACGCGCGAGAAGATTGTGGCATCGCTGGCGCGGCAGTTTGTCTGTATTGCGGATGAGTCCAAGCGCGTCGAAACGCTGGGGCGCTTTCCACTGCCGGTCGAGGTCATTCCCATGGCTGCGGCGCATATTGCCCGCCGCTTTGCAACCCTGGGCGGCCAGGCCAGGCTCCGCCTGAAGGACGGCCAGCCTCTGGTGACCGACAACGGACAACACATTCTGGATGTGACGGGTCTGCACGTAACAGACCCGTTGGCGATGGAGTCCGAGATCAACCAGTGGCCTGGTGTGCTCACCGTGGGCATTTTTGCCCACCAGAAAGCGCAGGTGTGCCTGCTGGGCACCGCGCAGGGCGTGCAGACCCTGACCTATTGAGTGTGGCGACGGGCCCCGTGCAGCGGGGCCGTGGTGTCAGAACCGGATGCCTGCCGGGTTCGCGGGCGTGGGGGTGCCCGGCGCCGGTGGCGGCAGGGTCGGGCGCGGGCGGACGGGCGTGTCCCGTTTTTCTGCGGTCTCGGCAGGCGCTGAGGCCGGTGCGGCCGGCTTGGGGGGCGTCAGTGGTGTGGCAGCAGGACGGCGGTAGCTGGGGGGCAGCTTCGACTCCTTGGGATAGCCGGCCAGATCGAGGTACTGGGTCCATTCCGCGTCCGAGAAGCCGCGCAGCTGTTGTTTGCCGATGGTGCCCAAGGGCAGGGTGGTGTCGCCACTGAGCCGCTGCAGCGCACTCACATCGTCGTTGGACTCGACAGTGCGTTCGCTGAACGGCACGCCGCGCAAGACCAGCAGGTTGCGGGCATTGGCGCAGGGTGCGCAGTCCGGGCCTGTGTAAAGCGTGACGGGAAACCGGGAGGCGACCTGGCGCAGTTCGTAGGGCAGGGATGCCGTACCGGCCGCAGCGGCCCCCGACAGTGCAGGGCCGGGCGAGACGACGCTGTCCGCTGCACCCTTGCCGGGCGCGCGGTCTGAGAACGTGACCTTGCCGTCCGGTCCGACAATGCGGTGAATGGACTGGGCCATTGCCATGCTGCAGGCACCGGCCGCGCACAGCAAGGCCATCAGGGTGGGGGTTGGGCGCATCAGGTTCATCAAGCGATCTCCAAAAGCGGTGGCAACCGCCGTATTTTCAGGCCATTCCCTGGTGGCGCAAGAGCGCATCCAGGCTGGGTTCGCGGCCGCGGAAGGCCTTGAACGATTCCATGGCGGGGCGGCTTCCGCCGGCCTCCAGAATGGCCTGGCGATAACGGCGTCCGGTCTCGGCACTGGGCGTGCCATCGGGAGCAGCCGTCTCCTCAAAGGCGGCATAGGCGTCGGCGCTGAGCACCTCGGCCCATTTGTAGCTGTAGTAACCCGCAGCGTAGCCCCCGGCAAAGATATGGCTGAAGGTGTGCGCCGTGCGGCTGAAGGCGGGTGGCTGCAGCACGGCCACTTCGGAACGCACCAGGCTCAGCAGGGGCATGAAATCCTGCGCCGGGTCGTGCTCGGTGTGCAGCAGCATGTCGAACAGTGCGAACTCGATCTGGCGCAGCGTCTGCATGCCGCTCTGGAAGTTCTTGGCTGCGATCATCTTGTCGAACAGTGCGCGGGGCAGCGGCGCGTCCGTGTCCACATGGGCGGTCATGTGTTGCAGCACGTCCCATTCCCAGCAGAAGTTCTCCATGAACTGGCTCGGCAGCTCCACCGCATCCCACTCCACGCCGCCGATGCCCGACACATCGCGTTCGTTCACCTGCGTGAGCATGTGGTGCAGGCCGTGGCCGAATTCGTGGAACAGGGTGATGACATCGTCGTGCGTCAGCAGGGCCGGCTTGCCGTCCACGCCGCTGGCAAAGTTGCATACCAGGTGGGCCACCGGGGTTTGCAGCTGTCCCGTGTCGGGGCGCAGCCAGCGGGTGCGTACGTCGTCCATCCAGGCGCCACCCCGTTTGCCCGTGCGTGCAGGCTGGTCCAGGTAGAACTGGCCTACCAGCTCGCTGCCGCGCTCGATGCGGTAGAACGCCACGGCGGGGTGCCACACAGGGGCCTGGTCGGGCCGGATCGCCACTTCAAACAGCGTTTCGATGATTTTGAATAGACCTGCGAGCACGGTCGGCGCCGGGAAATACTGGCGCAGCTCCTGCTCGCTGAAGGCGTAGCGGGCTTCCTTGAGCTTTTCGGCCACGTAAGGCCAATCCCAGGCCTGTGGGTCGCTCAAACCCAGCTGTTCGGCGGCAAAGGCGCGCAGATCCTCGACGTCTTTCTCGGCATGGGGGCGTGCGCGGCGGGCCAGGTCACGCAAAAAGCCGACCACTTCGGTGGGCGACTGTGCCATTTTGGGGACGACGGACACTTCGCCAAAATTGGCATAGCCCAAGAGATGTGCTTCTTCCTGGCGCAGGGCCAGGATTTCCTGGATGAAGGCGCTGTTGTCGAAGCGGGCGGCGTCCCCTTCGGCCTGATCGGAGGCGCGCGTGGTGTACGCCCGGTACAGCGCCTCACGCACGGTGCTGCTGCGGGCAAACTGCATGACCGGTAGATAGCACGGCATCTTCAGCGTGAGCTTGTAGCCTTCCTTGCCTTCCGCCTGCGCGGCCTGCAGCGCGGCCTGCTGCACATCCTGCGGCACGCCATCGAGTTCCTCGGCGCTGGCGTAGTACGCAAAGGCGTCCGTGGCGTCGAGCGTGTTTTCGCTGAATTTCTGCTGTAGTTCGGCCTGGCGCTCCTGGATCTGGGCGAACCGCTCTTTGGCGGCGCCGGTGAGTTCGGCGCCGGAGAGCACGAAATTGCGTACCGCGTTTTGCAGGGCCTGGCGCTGTTCCGTATTCAGTGCAGCCGGATCAATGGCCTTGTATTTGGCATACAGGCGTTCGTCGGCGCCCAGGCGCGTCCAGAACTCGGTCACGCGCGGCAGGGCCTCGTTGTAGGCGGCGCGCAGCTCGGGCGTGTCGGCCACGCTGTTGAGGTGGCTCACGGCGCCCCAGGCGCGGCCCAGTTCCTCGGTGGCGACATCCAGTACCTGTGCGATGGCATTCCACCGGGCAGGAAAATCGGGTGCGGTGACCGTCTCCAGCGCTGCATCGGCGCGGGCCAGCAGGGTGTCGATGGCGGGGGCCACGTCCGCAGGTGCGATACGGTCGAACGCGGGCAGGTCGGAGAATTCGAGGAGGGGATTGCTCATGCAGGCTTAGATGGCGGCGCGGGGCGCGGGTTCAAGGCGGGTGCGCGGGGTCAGTGGGGGGCGCTGCGTTCCGCCGCTTCGAGGGTGTTGACCAGCAGCATGGTGATGGTCATGGGGCCCACGCCGCCGGGCACCGGCGTGATGTGGCTGGCGACGGCCTTGACGCCATCGAAATCCACGTCGCCGCACAGCTTGCCCTCGTCGTTGCGGTTCATGCCGACATCCAGCACCACGGCGCCGGGCTTGACCATGTCGGCAGTGAGCACGTTGCGCTTGCCCACGGCGGCGACGATGACGTCAGCCTGCAGCGTCTGGGCCTTGAGGTCCTTTGTGCGCGAATGGCAGACGGTGACCGTGGCGTCCTGGGCCAGCAGCATCAGCGCCATGGGCTTGCCCACGATGTTGCTGCGGCCAATGACGACGGCATGCTTGCCACGCAGGTCGTAGCCGATGGATTCAAGCATCTTCATGCAGCCGTACGGCGTGCAGGGCCAGAAGCCGGGCATGCCGGTCATCAGCGCACCCGCACTGGCCATGTGGAAGCCATCGACGTCCTTGGCGGGCGAGATGGCTTCGATGACCTTCTGTGCATCGATGTGCGCGGGCAGGGGCAGTTGCACCAGGATGCCGTGGATGGCCGGGTCGTTGTTCAGCGCATGTACGCGCGCCAGCAGTTCGGTTTCGCTCAACTCGGCCGGGTACTGCTCCAGTACCGAATGCAGGCCCGCCTCATGGCAGGCCTTGACCTTGTTACGCACATAGACCTGGCTGGCCGGGTTGTCACCCACCAGTACCACCGCCAGGCCGGGGGTGGTGCCACGGGCCTTGAGAGCCAGGGCGCGTTCGGCCACTTCAGAGCGCAGTTGGCGGGAAAGGGCGTTGCCGTCGATCAGTTGGGCTGTCATGCTCAAGATATAGATAAAAAATGGCTCAAACGCCCTGTTGGTAAGCGCTACAAGCTATGAAAACAATAGTAATCAAGCCTTGGGCGCGTTCTGGCCCAAGGCGATCTTGAGCAGGTCGGCCACGGTATTGGCACCCAATTTTTCCATGATGTTGGCGCGGTGCGCCTCCACAGTCTTGATGCTGATGCCCAGGTCGTCGGCGATCTGCTTGTTCAGGCGTCCGGCCACGATGCGCTCAAGCACCTGCGCTTCGCGGCTGGTGAGCTTGGACAGGAGCGCCTCGCGGCTGGCGGCCTGCTGGTGGCCGGCAAAGGCTTCGCGCGCGTGGTCGAGCATGCGCTCGACCAGGTTCACCAGGGCTTCCTCGTTGAAGGGTTTCTGGATGAAGTCCAGGGCGCCTTTCTTCATCGTATTCACGGCCATGGGCACATCGCCGTGGCCGGTGATGAAGACGATGGGCAGGGGCGAATTGCGTTCGAGCAAGCGGTCTTGCAGGTCCAGGCCCGTCATGCCGCCCATGCGGATATCAACAATCAGACAGGCGATCTCGCGCGGGTCGTAGCGCGACAGAAACGACTCGGCCGAGTCGAAACAGCGCACCCGGTAGTCTCTGCCTTCGAGCAGCCATTGGAGCGAATCGCGGACGGCTTCATCGTCGTCCACCACATAGACGGTGCCTTTTTTGGGAATCAAACTCATGCAATTGTCCTTGGGGTGTGTGCGTTTGCTACAGGTTCTGTAGTGTCATTGGCAGGCGCAGCGAGCGGCAACCAGAAGGAAAACCGGCAACCCGTGACCTCTGGTCCATTGTAGATGTTCTCGGCCTGCATCCGGCCCTGGTGCGACTCGACGATGCTGCGGCACAGGTTCAGGCCCATGCCCATGCCTTCGCTCTTGGTGGAGAAGAAGGCTTCGAACAGACGGTCGAGCACTTCGGTGGCCAGGCCCTTGCCGGTGTCCTGCACCACAAACTCGACCACCTGCATGTCTTCGATCTGGCGGGGCACCACGCGCAGCTCCACGCTGCGTCCAGCGGGCGGGCGCCCGGCATGGGCGATGGACTCGGCACCGTTCTTCATCAGGTTCACCAGCACCTGCTCGATCAGGATGGTGTCGGCCATGACCGGCGGCAGGCGGGCCGCCACATAGTGCGTCAGGCGCACGTTGTGCCGGCGCAGCTCGATGTCGGCCAGCTCCACGGCCTCGTCCACCATGGCGGCCACATCGGCCAGTTGCCGGTTGGGCTCGCTCTTCTTCACGAAATCGCGGATACGCTGGATGATCTGACCAGCCCGTTGCGCCTGGTGGGCGGTCTTCTCCAGGGCAGTCAGCAGGGCCTCTTCAGTGATGTTGCCACTGTGGATGCGCGAGATGATGCCGCTGCAGTAGTTGCTGATGGCGGTCAGCGGCTGGTTCAGCTCGTGGGCCACGCTGGACGCCATCTCGCCCATGGTGATCAGGCGGCTGACCGACTGGGCGCGTTCGGTCTGGCGTGCCGTCTGCTCTTCGGCCAGGCGGCGCGGTGTGATGTCGGTGGCAATGACCATCTGTGCCAGGCGCCCGTCCACCCAGCTCAGGTAGCGTGACCGCACCTCCAGCCATTTGCCCAGCTCGGGGAGGTAGATCTCGGCATTTTCCGAATGCGCGCTGGTCAGGGGGTCGGCGGGCAATCCCATCAGTCCATCTTCGTCCTCGGCGCCGCTGGCACTGGCGCTGGAGGCGGGCAGAACGCCAGCCTGTGCCACCAGCTGCAGATGTCCGCCTGTCTGCGAGCCAAACCACAGGCGGTAGAGCTTGTTGGCAAACAGCAGCTCCTCGCTGCCCAGAGGGGCGACCGAGACCGAGGCATCGAGCGATTCGAGCACAACGGTAAAGCGCTCGTGCGACGCCGAAAGCTGCTCGCGGATGCGGTTGGGCTCGGTGATGTCGGTCATCGAGGTCATCCACCCGGTCTGCTGGCCCCGGGCATCGATGAGGGGCGACACATACAGGCGTGCATCGAACAGTGCGCCGTTCTTGCGGCGCACCCGCACCTGGAATCCGCCAGGCACGGTCTTGCCATTGAGTTCATCCTGCAGCCGCGCGCTGAGCTGCTCGTACTCGCCTTCGGGCCAATAGGGGAAGGGGGCTGTCTGGCCCACCAGCTCGGCCTCGCTCCAGCCCGTCATCTGGCAGAAGGCCGCGTTCACATACGTAATGCGCCCCTGCAGATCCAGCGCCCGCATGCCGGTGAGCACCGAGTTCTCCATCGCGCGCCGGAAATTGGTTTCGGCCACCAGGGCCAGCTGCGCCTGCATGCGGCGGCGGGTGTGGCGCCAGGTGGCTATCAGCATCCAGGCGGTCATGGCACTGAGCGTGCCCACCAGCCAGAAAAGCCCGCTGCCGACCACCCCCAGCGAGGTGCGATAGGCCTGCGCACGCAGCACCAGGCCATTGCCCACGGGCGAAATGGGCACGGCGTACTCATTGGCCTTGGCGCTCCAGGGCACCCATTGCGCGGCACGGTTGCGGGCAGGCAGGGGGGTGCCCGCCAGCACGTGCCCCTTGTCGTCCAGCAGTGTGACGGCGTAGCGCGCCAATACCTCGGTGGGCGTTCCATAGCGCAGCAGGCTGTCGATGGAGTACTCACCCAGCACCACCCCGCCAAATTTGCCTTGTACGTTGAGCGGCACGAGGACCTGCAGCAGGGGAACCGTTTCATTCGGGTCTGCCGCAGGCTGGGCGTAGACGGGCTGCTGCAGGTCGCGGGTCAGGCCGAAGTTGTCTGCGGTGGCGCCGGGTTTGAGCACTTCGCCCGCCACGCGCACCTGGCTGCCCGCCAGTGTGGGTGCGGCGTGGCTCGCGCGGACGCGGCCGCGTTCGTCGATCCATGTGATTGCCTGCAGCTCCGGATACTGGCTGACCAGGGATTCGGCACGCTGGCCGAATTGTGTGCGTTCCATGTCCTGGTTGGAGAGGTCGCGCGCGATGCGCATGATCTGTTCCTGGCGCTCGAGCAGGCGCAGCCGCACCCGCTGCTGCGCGTACTCGATATCACGGCGCAAGGCCTCCTGCTCACGCTCGCCTTCTTCCACGCGCAGGTACCAGAAGGCGGCCACGATGGCCGCCATGAAGATCAGCACGGCAGCCAGGGGCGCCAGGGCGGCAAAGCGGTCCTGGCGCACTGGCGAAAGGCTGCGCCACCACGTGCGCCACCACTGGGCCAGTGCGGCGCGGGACAGCGGGCGCTGGGGTGCGGCGGGCGATTGTTCCAACATGCCCCGAGTGTAGGGGAGCGCCACGCGCTCGAGAGTCAGCGCCATGTGCATTCGCAACAAAATATCACATAATGAAAATGAACGGCACTATTTGAAAATATAAAGAATTATGCAAAAATAGGGCGAACGCACTAAATTGTGGCCATCATCAAGGAGACACACCATGACCACTCAACCCGACGCCCAGGCCGTCAGCGGCATGCCGACGGACATCGATCTGCAGGAAACCCGCGAGTGGATGGAGGCGCTCTCCGCCGTCATTGAAAAGGAAGGCCCGGAACGTGCACACTTCCTGCTGGAGCAACTGCTCGAGCACGCCCGCCAGAGCAGCATTGACCTGCCTTTCTCGGCCAATACCGGCTATGTGAATACCCTGGAACCCGAGCAGGAGGCCCATTGCCCCGGCAACATCCAGATCGAGAAGCGCCTGCGTGCGTACATGCGCTGGAACGCCATGGCCATGGTGGTGCGTGCCAACCGGCTGCACCCGGAAGACGGCGGTGACCTGGGCGGGCACATCGGCTCCTTTGCTTCGGTGGCCAGCATGTTCGGCGCCGGTTTCAACCATTTCTGGCACGCCGAGAGTGAGAACCATGGTGGCGACCTGCTCTATATCCAGGGACACAGCGCTCCCGGCATTTATGCCCGCGCCTTCCTGGAAGGCCGCCTGACCGAGGAACAGCTCGACAGCTTTCGCCAGGAGGTGGACGGCAAGGGCCTCTCCAGCTACCCGCACCCGAAGCTGATGCCCGAGTTCTGGCAGTTCCCCACGGTGTCCATGGGCCTGGGCCCGCTGATGGCGATCTACCAGGCGCGGTTCCTGAAATACCTGCACGCCCGAGGCATTGCCGACACCGCCAACCGCAAGGTCTGGGTGTTCTGCGGCGACGGCGAGATGGATGAACCCGAATCCCTGGGCGCCATCGGCCTGGCCGCGCGCGAGAACCTGGACAACCTGGTCTTCGTCATCAATTGCAACCTGCAGCGCCTGGACGGCCCGGTGCGTGGCAACGGCAAGATCGTGCAGGAACTCGAAGGGGAGTTCCGCGGCTCGGGCTGGAACGTCATCAAGCTGCTCTGGGGCAACGGCTGGGACGAGCTGCTGCGCCGCGACAAGAGCGGCAAGCTCAAGCAGCTCATGATGGAGACGCTCGACGGCGACTACCAGGCGTTCAAGGCCAACGACGGCGCTTTCGTTCGCAAGAATTTCTTTGGCCGCTACCCCGAGACACTCAAGCTCGTCGAGCATATGTCCGACGAAGAAGTGTTCGAGCTGCGCCGCGGCGGCCACGAGCCCGCCAAGGTGTACGCGGCTTTCCATGCCGCCAACGCGCACCAGGGCCAGCCCACCGTGCTGCTGGTCAAGACCGTCAAGGGCTACGGCATGGGCAAGGCCGGTGAAGGCAAGAACACGGTGCACCAGACCAAGAAGCTGTCGGACGAGGACATCAAGTACATCCGCGACCGCTTCAATATCCCGATTCCCGACAGCGAGCTGCCGGGCCTGCCGTACTACAAGCCGGCCGAAGACACGCCCGAAATGCGCTATTTGCATGAGCGCCGCAAGGCCCTGGGGGGATACCTGCCGCACCGCCGCGCCAAGGCGGACGAGCACTTCACCGTGCCTGCGCTGGAGACCTTCAAGGCCATCCTGGAACCTACGGCCGAGGGCCGCGAGATCAGCACCACCCAGGCCTATGTACGCTTTGTGACGCAACTGCTGCGCGACCAGGCCCTGGGCCCGCGCGTGGTGCCCATCCTGGTCGACGAGGCCCGCACCTTCGGCATGGAAGGCCTGTTCCGCCAGATCGGCATCTACAACCCCAAGGGCCAGCTCTACACCCCGGTCGACCGCGACCAGGTGATGTACTACAAGGAAGACAAGGCCGGCCAGATCCTGCAGGAAGGCATCAACGAGGCCGGCGGCATGGCCAGCTGGATTGCCGCCGCCACCAGCTACAGCACGAACAACCGCATCATGGTGCCGTTCTACGTGTACTACTCGATGTTCGGCTTCCAGCGCGTCGGCGACCTGGCCTGGGCGGCCGGCGACATGCAGGCGCGCGGCTTCCTGCTGGGCGGCACCTCGGGGCGCACCACGCTCAACGGCGAGGGCCTGCAGCACGAGGACGGCCACAGCCACATCCTGGCCGGCACCATCCCCAACTGCGTGACCTACGACCCCACCTTCGCGCACGAAGTGGCGGTGATCCTGCACCATGGCTTGAAGCGCATGGTCGAGAAGCAGGAAAACGTCTACTACTACATCACCCTGCTCAACGAGAACTACGCCATGCCTGGTCTCACACCCGGCACCGAAGAGCAGATCATCCAGGGCATGTACCTGTGCAAGCCGGGCGCCGAGGGCGACAAGCGCGTGCAGCTGCTGGGTTCGGGCACCATCCTGCGTGAATCCCTGGCTGCCCAGGTGCTGCTGGCCGCCGAGTGGGGCGTGCAGGCCGATGTCTGGAGCTGCCCCAGCTTCAACGAACTGGCCCGCGAAGGCCAGGACTGCGACCGCTGGAACCTGCTGCACCCGCTCGAAGCCCCGCGCGCCTCCTTCGTGGCGCGCCAGCTCGGCGGCCATGCAGGCCCCGTGGTGGCCTCCACCGACTACATGAAGAGCTACGCCGAGCAGATCCGTCCGTTCATCCCGGCGGGCCGCCCCTACAAGGTGCTGGGCACCGACGGCTTCGGCCGCAGCGACTTCCGCAGCAAGCTGCGCGAGCACTTCGAGATCAACCGCCACTACATCGTGGTGGCCGCGCTCAAGGCGCTGAGCGAGCAGGGCAGCGTGCCCGCCGCCAAGGTGGCCGAGGCGATCGCCAAATACGGCATCAACGCGGAAAAAGTGAATCCTCTTTACGCGTAAGCGGAAAACGGGATTCACTTTTCAGCGAAGACTCATATCGCGCTTGCGCGATGTGATATCGAAGCTACAAGTCGAGTCCTCGAAAGAAAGCGAGACAAACATGGCATTGGTAGACATCCAGGTCCCGGACATCGGCGACTTTGACGAAGTGGGCGTGATCGAGCTGCTGGTGAAACCCGGCGACACGGTCAAGGCCGAGCAATCGCTCATCACCGTGGAATCGGACAAGGCGTCGATGGAAATCCCGTCGAGCCACGCCGGTGTGGTGAAAGACCTGCGCGTGCAGGTCGGCGACAAGGTCAAGCAGGGCTCCGTGGTGCTCACGCTCGAAGTGGCGGGGAGCGAAGAATCTGCATCAAATCAGGCTAAAACGACCGCTCCACAAGCCCAAGCAGCTATCAAAACAGAAGCTCCTGCTGCTGCGCCCGTGGCGGCTGCTCCAGCCCCTGCGGGCGGTGTGATGGAGGTGCGTGTCCCCGACATTGGCGACTTCAAGGACGTGGCCGTCATTGAGCTGTTGGTGAAAGCCGGTGACACGGTGAAGCTGGAGCAATCGCTGTTCACCGTCGAGTCCGACAAGGCGTCGATGGAGATTCCGTCGCCCGCGGCTGGTGTGCTCCAGGAGCTCAAGGTCAAGGTGGGCGATACCGTCAATATTGGTGATCTCGTCGCCCTGATGGAAGTGGGTGCGGGCGGCGCACCAGCCCCTGCTGCTGCGGTTGCTCCTGCCGTGGCGCCGGTTTCAGCACCGGCGCCAGCCGCTGCCGTACCTGCGGCTGTGCCGGTCGCGGCGACCGCTTCCGTGCCTGCACACCAGCCCGGCACGCCCTCGGCCGGCCTGCCGCACGCCAGCCCCTCGGTGCGCAAGTTCGCCCGCGCGCTCGGCGTGCCGCTCGACGAAGTCCAGGGCAGCGGCCCCAAGGGCCGCATCACCCAGGACGACGTGCAGAACTTCACCAAGGCCGTGATGACCGGCGCCGCGCAGACGCGCGCGGCCGCCGCCAAGGCGCCCGCCAGCAGCGGTGGCGGCTCGGGCGAGGGCCTGAACCTGCTGCCCTGGCCCAAGGTCGATTTCACCAAGTTCGGTCCCGTGGAGCGCAAGGATCTTTCGCGCATCAAGAAGATCAGCGGCGCCAACCTGCACCGCAACTGGGTGGTCATCCCGCACGTCACCAACCACGACGACGCGGACATCACCGACCTGGAAGCCTTCCGCGTGCAGTTCAACAAAGAGAACGAGAAGAGCGGCGTCAAGGTCACCATGCTGGCCTTCATGATCAAGGCCGCCGTGGCAGCGCTCAAGAAGTTCCCCGAGTTCAATGCCTCGCTCGACGGCGAGCAGCTCGTGCTGAAGAACTATTTCCACATCGGTTTCGCCGCCGACACGCCCAACGGCCTGGTCGTGCCCGTCATCAAGGACGCCGACCAGAAGGGCATCGTGCAGATCAGCAAGGAAATGGGCGAACTCGCCGCCAAGGCGCGCGAGGGCAAGCTGGCCCCGGCCGACATGCAGGGCGGCTGTTTCTCCATTTCATCGCTCGGCGGCATCGGCGGGCGCTACTTCACGCCCATCATCAACGCGCCCGAAGTCGCCATCATGGGCGTGTGCAAGAGCAGCATCGAGCCTCAATGGGACGGCAAGCAGTTCGCACCGCGCCTGATGCTGCCCCTCTCCCTGAGCTGGGACCACCGGGTGATCGACGGCGCCGCTGCCGCACGCTTCAACGTGTACTTTGCCTCGCTGCTGGCGGATTTCCGCCGCATCGTGATGTAACACGAGGGCTACACACATGGCAATCATCGACATCAAGGTGCCTGACATCGGCGACTTCGCCGAAGTGGCCATCATCGAAGTGCTGGTCAAGCCCGGCGACACCATCAAGGCCGAGCAAAGCCTGATCACCGTGGAGTCCGACAAGGCCTCCATGGAGATTCCCTCCAGCCATGCTGGCGTGGTCAAGGAGCTCAAGGTCAAGCTCGGCGACAAGATCGCCGAAGGCTCGGTGGTGCTGACGCTGGAAGTGCAGGGCGCAGGCGCTGCAGCACCTGCGCCTGCTGCTGCAGCCCCAGCGTCCGCAGTTTTTGAACAAAAACAGGCTCCAGCGCCCGTCCCACAAGCGCAACTAGCTATCAATCCAGTAGCATCCAGCTACGCAGGCACGGCCGATCTGGACTGCGACGTGCTCGTGCTCGGCGGCGGCCCCGGCGGCTACAGCGCCGCCTTCCGCGCGGCCGACCTGGGCCTGAAGGTGGTCCTCGTCGAGCGCTACGCCACCCTGGGCGGTGTGTGCCTCAACGTGGGCTGCATCCCCTCCAAGGCGCTGCTGCACGTGGCCGCCGTCATGGACGAGGTCAGCCACATGGCCGACCTGGGCGTGGACTTCGGCGCGCCCACGGTCAATGTGGACAAGCTGCGCGGCCACAAGGAAAAGGTCATCGGCAAGCTCACCGGCGGCCTGGCCCAGATGGCCAAGATGCGCAAGGTGACGGTGGTGCGCGGCTACGGCGCCTTCGTGGGCCCCAACCACCTTGAAGTGGAAGAAACCACCGGCACCGGCCAGGACAAGACGGGCAGCAAGAAGGTCGTGGCCTTCAAGAAGGCCATCATCGCCGCTGGCTCGCAGGCCGTGCGCCTGCCCTTCATGCCCGACGACCCGCGCGTGGTCGATTCCACCGGCGCGCTCGCGCTCCAGGGGGTCCCCAAGCGCATGCTGATCCTGGGCGGCGGCATCATCGGCCTGGAAATGGGCACGGTGTACAGCACGCTGGGCGCGCGCCTGGACGTGGTCGAGATGATGGACGGCCTGATGCAGGGCGCCGACCGTGACCTCGTCAAGATCTGGCAGAAGATGAACGCCAAGCGCTTCGACAACATCATGTTGAAGACGAAAACCGTGGGCGCCGAAGCAACCCCCGAAGGCATCAAGGTCACGTTCGCCCCGGCGGAAGAGGGCGGCACCGCCCCCGAGCCGCAAACCTACGACCTCGTGCTGCAGGCCGTGGGCCGCACGCCCAACGGCAAGAAGATCGCCGCCGACAAGGCCGGCGTGGCCGTCACGGACCGCGGCTTCATCAACGTCGACATCCAGATGCGCACCAATGTGCCGCACATCTTCGCCATCGGCGACATCGTGGGCCAGCCCATGCTGGCGCACAAGGCGGTGCACGAGGCGCATGTGGCGGCGGAAGTCATCGCCGGTGAACTGCAGGGCGACAAGGCGCTGGCATCCGCCGCTTTCAACGCCCGCGTGATCCCGTCCGTGGCCTACACCGACCCCGAAGTGGCGTGGGTCGGTTTGACCGAAGACCAGGCTAAGGCCCAGGGCATCAAGGTCAAGAAGGGCCTGTTCCCCTGGACGGCCTCCGGCCGCGCCATCGCCAACGGGCGCGACGAAGGCGTGACCAAGCTGCTGTTCGACGACAGCCCCGAGGCCCACGGCCACGGCAAGATTCTCGGCGGCGGCATGGTCGGCACCCATGCGGGCGACATGATCGGCGAGATCGCCCTGGCCATCGAGATGGGCGCCGATGCCGTGGACATCGGCAAGACCATCCACCCGCACCCCACGCTGGGCGAGAGTATCGGCATGGCGGCGGAGATTGCGCACGGCAGCTGCACCGACGTGCCCCCGGCACGCAAGTAATCCGGAGCCACACCACCGGCACAGAGCACGGCCATGGCAGTCAAGAAGTTCCCCAAGGCGCCCGCCCACCCCGAGCGGGTGTGCTGGGGCTGCGATCTGTACTGCGCAGCCAGCGACATGCGCTGCGGCAACGGTTCGGACCGCACGCCGCACCCGGCGGAGCTGTTCGGTGACGACTGGGAATCCTGGGGCATGCCAGACGAGGGCGTGCCCCAGACACCCGCCAGCACCCCCCACGTCGGCACGCCCGGCGCCTGACGCACTACGGCTACTATTCCGGCCGCGCAGCCCCACCAGGGTTGCGCGGCCGTTTCATTTCAGCGCCGCTGCAGTGTCTGTCAGCGTTTGCGGCCGGGGCTGGTGGCGCTTTTGCGGCGCAGTGGGGCGCGTTGAGCCTTGTTGCCCCGACGGGATTACAGTGGCCCAAGTGACTCGGATGCCCCCGCAGCCACTTGCAGTCAGGAGACACCATGTCCCAGCTTCGCGTCGAGAGCTTCACGATTTCACTGGATGGCTTCGGTGCCGGTCCGCGCCAGAGCATCGACAACCCGCTCGGGGTGGGCGGCACGGCGCTGCACGGCTGGGCCTTTGCCACGCGGACGTTCCAGAAAGCCGTGTTTGGCGGCGAGGGCGGGGCGACGGAGGGCGCCGATGAAGACTTCGCGGCCCGGGGCTTCCGGAACATCGGCGCCTGGATTCTGGGCCGCAACATGTTTGGGCCGGTGCGCGGACCCTGGCCGGACGAGAGCTGGCGCGGCTGGTGGGGCGAGAACCCGGTGTACCACGTGCCTGTCTTCGTGCTCACCCACCATGCGCGCGCGCCGCTGGTGATGGAGGGCGGGACGACCTTCCACTTCGTGACGGACGGCATTGCCAGCGCGCTGGCGCAAGCCCGGGCGGCCGCCGGGGGCAAGGACGTAAGACTGGGTGGTGGCGTCCAGACCATCCAGCAGTACCTGCGCGAGCGCCTGGTGGATGAAATGCACATCGCCATCGCGCCCGTCCTGCTGGGTTTGGGGGAGCGCCTGTTTGACGGCGTCGATCTGCCGGCCCTGGGGTATGCCTGCACGCAGCATGTGGCGTCGCCCCTGGCGACGCATGTGGTTTTTACCCGAAAGTGAGGCCAGAGGCCGTCTGCCCGGCCATCCCCGTCACTTCTTCACCAGTTCCGCGATGACCTGCCACTCTGGTTCC
>JAMLIQ010000059.1 GCA_023954095.1 Burkholderiaceae bacterium
ACAGACCATGATGTTCAGCGCCACGTTTGCGCCCCGCATCCAGCAGCTTGCCATGCGCGTGATGCACGACGGTGGTGCTTCGGTGCAGAAAATCCAGATCGATTCCCCCCAGGAAAAGCACGCCAACATCAAGCAGATGCTGTACTGGGCCGACAATGCCCAGCACAAGCGCAAGATGCTGGACCACTGGTTGCGCGATACCACGATCAACCAGGCGATTGTTTTTGCCAGCACCCAGGTGGAGTGCGATGGCCTGGCCGCAGACCTGCAGCAGGACGGCTTCAGTGCCGTGGCGCTGCACGGCGCCCTGAGCCAGGGCTTGCGCAACCGCCGATTGATGGCATTGCGCCAGGGCCAGGTGCAGATTCTGGTGGCTACCGATGTGGCCGCGCGTGGCATTGATGTGCCCACCATCACCCACGTGTTCAACTATGGCCTGCCCATGAAGGCCGAGGATTACACGCACCGCATTGGGCGCACCGGCCGCGCCGGCCGCGACGGCCTGGCCGTGACCTTTGCGGAATTCCGTGACCGCCGCAAGATTTTCGACATCGAAGGTTACAGCCGCCAGCAGTTCAAGGCTGATGTCATTCCGGGCCTGGAGCCCATGCAGCGCATGCCTACGTCGCGCCCGGCGCCCGACTATGCCAATCGTGGCGGCGGGCGTGACCGCAAGTTCGGCGCCCCGTCGCGTGGTGCCGACCGTGGCGGCTTTGGCGGTGGTGGATTTGGTGGCGGTTTCAACGACCGCCAGCGTGTGCAGGGACGTCCCAGCGCTGACCGCAGGCCAGTGTCCGGTGGTTTTGGCGGTGGACGCGAAGACCGTGGTTTCGCGCCGCGCCGCGACGGTGAAGGGTATGGCCGCAAGCCAGGCTTTGGCGATCAGGCCCGTACCGGTTTTGCGCCACGCCATGAGGGTGCTGCACCCCGCCCGCAGTCCTCATTTGCGAAGCCAGGAGCCGGCAAGTCGTTTGTTCCGCACGACGCCCGCAAGCGCCCGGCCCGTCCCGCGCGCTGATCAATAGATGAAAACCGGCCCACCAGGCCGGTTTTTTTTGGGCATTCTGCAAGAAACATCCGTGGTGATGCTGACAATAGCCCGTTCAGGAGGAATTACCGTGTCGCCGTCACTCTCTTCCGGCACCGATTTCGAGCACATGTTCGAACTGGCGCCGACATCGCTTTGGCTGGAGGATTTCAGTGCCCTCAAGCAGTTGTTCGATGCCTGGCGTGCCGAGGGCGTGACGGATCTGCGCGAACATTTGGCGCAGGATCCAGCCAGGGTGCATCAATGCATTGCCTGCTACAAGGTGCTGCGGGTCAACCAGCGCACCCTGGAGCTTTTTGCTGCCTCCAGCCAGGACGAACTGCTGTGCAACCTGGACAAGGTTTTTCGGGACGACATGCAGACCCAGGTGGCCCACGAGCTTTCGCAGCTGTGGTCCGGTGCGCCGGGATTTTCCAACCAGACGGTCAATTACGCCCTGGATGGGCGGCGTCTGGATGTCGGCATCCGTGCGCGCATCATTCCTGGACATGAGGCGACGTGGAGTCGTGTGCTGGTCTCGCTCGAAGACGTGACCTCCCAGGTGCAGAGCGCTCTGCGAATCCAGCGCAGCGAGCGGTATGCGCGTGATCTGTTCGAGCATTCTCCGGTTTCGCTGTGGGTAGAGGATTTTTCTGCCGTCAAGCACCTGATGGACGGCGTGCGTGCCCAAGGCATCCGTGATTTCAAGACATTCATCAAAGTGCATCCCGAGTTCGTCTCGCGCTGCATGGAGGAAATACGGGTCATCGATATCAACCAGCTGACCCTGAAGATGTTTGGTGCGGCGGGCAAGGACGAACTGCTCAACAGCATCGGGCGCATTTTCCGGGGTGAAATGCACGATTCGTTTGCCGAGCAGTTGCAGGACCTGTGGGATGGCAAGCTGTTCCAGCAGCGCGAGGTGGTGAACTATGCGCTATCGGGTGAACCGGTGTATATCCACATGCAGTTCTCGGTGCTGGCCGACCACCATGAGCACTGGGATCTGGTTCTGCTGTCGCTGGTGGATATCACGGCGCGCAAGAAGGCCGAGGCCTATCTCGAATATCTGGGCAAGCACGATGTGCTCACCCAGTTGCGCAACCGGACCTTCTACGTCGAGGAACTCAACCGCATCACGCGCAAGGGACCCTGGCCCTTGAGTGTGATCACCATCGACCTCAATGGACTGAAGGCCATCAACGACGAGCACGGGCATGCCGCCGGTGATGCGCTGCTGCGGCGTGTGGGGGAGGTGCTGGCCAAGGCGGTGGACGCCTCCGCCTGCGCCGCGCGCGTGGGCGGAGATGAATTCACGGTTCTGTTGCCGGGCATGGATGAGCGCAGTGCCGTGGCGGTGCGAGAACGCATTGCATCGCTGGTTGAAATCAACAACCAGTTCTATCCCGGGCAGCATTTGAGTCTGGCCATGGGTCTGGCCTCTTGCGCTGCAGGCGATCAGGTGGAGGCAGCCTTGCACCACGCCGACCAGGCGATGTACGCCGAAAAACAGCACTATTACCAGGAAATGCCCAACGAACGCCGACGGGGCGGCAGTTTCAAGGACTGAGTGTCTCAGCCAACGTGGCGCCCGATTTCAGGCCAGCGGTGGTGCAGATAGATCCAGGCCAGCAGCCCAATGCCCATCATCAGCAGGGAGGCAATGGCCAAAAGCAGCGTGGAATGCATGACCAAGGGAACCACCACCCCGGCTACCATGCCGTTGGCTGTCGAACCCACAAAAGCCTGCAATGACGAGGCCATGCCACGCCGCTCAGGATACAGATCCAGCACCAGCAGAGTCACCACAGGCACCATCAGAGCCCAGCCAAAAGCAAAAATGGCAATAGGCAACATGGACCAGGCCACATGGGGTGGCAGCAGCAGGTTGGCCGCTACATTCAGGAGCGACATGGTGAGCATGATCAGGAATCCGTGGCGAATCTGCCGCTTGGGTGCAATCCGGCCCGCCAGGCGTCCGCTGAGCCAGGCGCCCGTCATGATGCCGGAGATCGTCAGCATGAAGAACCAGAAGAACTGGGTGGGAGCCAGGTCCAGATGGTGGCCGAGAAACGCTGGCGCTGCGAGCACATACAGAAACATGCCGTTGAACGGCACCCCGCTGGCCAGTGCGAGCAGGAGAAAACGGGGGCTGGAGCCCAGCTGCCAGTAGCCCCGCAGCAGATGCGGCACGTTGAAAGGCTGGCGGTGGTCCGCATGCAGCGTCTCCGGCAGAAGACGGTAGTTGGCGGTCCAGAGCGCAATGCCAACCGCTGTGAGAAACCAGAAAATGCTGTGCCATCCGGCATGCACATACAGCCAGCCCCCCACAATGGGAGCGACCGCGGGGGCCACACCGAAATAGATCGTGACCTGGCTCATGACTTTCTGTGCCTGTGCGGGCGGAAACATGTCACGGATGACGGCCCGCGATACCACGATACCAGCGCCCGTGGACAGGCCCTGCAGCGCACGGAACAACACCAGTTGTTCGATGCTCTGTGCCAGCGCGCAGCCTGCCGATGCCAGGGTGAACATGGCAATGCCCCACAGCACCACGGGCCTGCGCCCGAAGCTGTCCGCCAGGGCGCCATGGAACAGGTTCATGAACGCAAAGCCGAACAGGTACGCCGAAAGTGTTTGCTGCATTTCGACCGGACTGGCGTTCAGTGCACCGGCGATGCCCGAGAATGCGGGCAGATAGGTATCGATCGAGAACGGGCCCAGCATGCCCAGCAAAGCCAGCAGTACGGCCAGCGCCCAGCGCGGGGCGCGCCAAAGTTCATCGGCTTGCGGATTCATGGTGACAAGAAGGGTGGGGGGATGCGCGGGCTGTGCGCTGCAGTTGCGCCAAAGGTGCAGGGCATTATGTGCGAAAGCCTGACGGCTTGCAGAACGATCATGCGGGCCAGCTGGCGCCCGCGTTGTGCCGATCTACAAAGGAATTTTTGGATTCATCGACAGAAGCGATATGAGCAAGGCATTTACCAAGGAAACCGACACCGAGGACGACGAGGGCCAGGACCTGCCGCCGTTGCCCGCCGGGAGCAGGAACTACATGACGCCCGGGGGGTACGCGAGGCTACGGTCGGAGTGGCTGGAGTTGATGGACAACGAGCGCCCCCGGATGGTTGAAATTGTCCACTGGGCAGCCAGCAATGGCGACCGTTCGGAAAACGGCGACTACCTCTACGGCAAGAAGCGGCTGCGTGAAATTGACCGGAGGATTCGGTTTCTGACCAAACGTCTCGAGACTGCCGAGATCGTGGACCCTGCGATCCACGGGGGCAGTGAGCAGGTGTATTTTGGCGCCACGGTGACCTATGTGGATGATCTGGACGTCACGCGCACCATCACCATCATGGGCATTGACGAGGCCGACAGCAGCCAGGGACAGGTCAGCTGGATTTCGCCGGTGGCCCGAGCCCTTCTGAAGGCGCGGGTGGGCGATGAGGTGATGCTGCCAACGCCGGCAGGAACCCGGGCGCTTGAGATACTCAGCGTGTCCTATCCGCAGCCCATCAGCTGAGCGGCAAGGCGCGCATCGCCCTGATGACGGCAGGTGTACGGCGCAGGTTGCGCAGTGCGGCTTCGAGATGGGTGTGATCCCGCACCGCGATGAGGAAGCGCAGGTCGATGGTGTCCAGCGCCGTTTCATCGTCCATGTCCACATGGGTGATGTCTGCTTCGGAATGGGCGAGTTCTGCCGCGATGCGGGCCAGAACACCTTTGCCGTTGTTCACGGTCACGGTGATGCGCGTCTCGAACATGCGCACCGGTTCTTCCGACCAATCCACCGCAATGAAACGTTCGCTGTCCTTGTTCTGCAGGCGCTTGGCCACGGCACATTGGGCGGCATGTACGACCAGTCCCTCGCCGCGGCCCAGATAGCCCACAATGCTGTCCCCGGGGATGGGGCGGCAGCACGGAGCATATTTGACCGAAACGCCTTCGCTGCCATCGAGGGTGACGCCCCCTTGAGACACTGTTTCGTGGGAGCTGTAGCGCTCCCGTGTCAGCAGCAGCGCGTTGGGACGATGGCCATGTTCGGACATCAGTCCGACCAGGCGCTTGGCCACAATGGAGGCAATGCGCTTGCCCAGGCCGATATCGGTCATCAGGTCGCTGCGGGAGCGGCTGCCGGTGAATCTCAGCAGTTTGTCCCAGATGGGCAGGGTCTCGTCGCTGGAGTCGGGAAGTTGCTCCAATCCTTCTGCACGCAGCGCCTGCGTCAGCAGCTTCTCGCCCAGGTTCTCCGATTCGGTTTGTGCCAGCGTCTTGAGATGGTTGCGAATTTTGGAACGCGCCCGTCCGGTGCGTACAAAGCCCAGCCACGCCGGGTTGGGTTTTGCATGGGGTGTCGTGATGATTTCCACCACGTCGCCGTTCTTGAGTTCGGTACGCAGCGGAACCTGTTCGTTGTTGATCTTGGCTGCACTGGTGCGATTGCCGACGTTGCTGTGGATGGCATAGGCAAAATCGACCACCGTGGCGCCCCGGGGCAGGGCCATGATCTGGCTCTTGGGCGTAAAGACATAGACCGCGTCCGGGAACAGATCCACCTTCACGTGGTCCCAGAACTCGGCGGCATCGCGGGTTTCGTTCTGGATGTCGAGCAGGGACTGCAGCCATTTGGTGCCCAGCCGTTCTGCGGTCGTGCCGTCGGCCTCCTGTGCCTTGTAGAGCCAATGGGCTGCCACGCCGGCCTCTGCAATCAGGTGCATTTCTTCGGTGCGCATCTGAAATTCGATATTCACCCCCGAAGGGCCCACCAGTGTCGTGTGCAGTGACTGGTAGCCATTGAGCTTGGCAATGGCGATGTGGTCCTTGAATTTTCCGGGTACGGGCTTGTACATCTGGTGCAGTACGCCCAAGGCCGTATAGCAATCCGTGATGCTCGGGACAATGACCCGGAACCCATAGATGTCGGTCACCTGCGCAAAGCTCAGATGCTTGAGCGTCATCTTCTGGTAGATCGCGTACAGGGTTTTTTCGCGTCCTGCCAGCCGGACTTTCATGCCGAGACGTGCAAACGCAGCGTCGACATCGGCCTGGACTTTCTGGATGAGATCACGTCGGCGGTTGCGGGCCTTTCCTACGGCTTTGGACAGCGTGACGTAGCGCCAGGGGTGCAGATGCTGGAACGAGAGGTCCTGCAGTTCACGATAGGTCTGGTTCAATCCCAGGCGGTGGGCAATGGGGGCGTAGATTTCCAGGGTTTCAGACGAAATGCGGCCCCATTTGCTGCGGGGCATGTCGGACAGCGTGCGCATGTTGTGCGTACGGTCGGCCAGTTTGATCAGGATGACGCGCACATCGCGGGCCATGGCCAGCAGCATTTTGCGGAAGGACTCGGCCTGGTTTTCTTCCCGGGTGTCAAACTGCAGCTTGTCGAGCTTGGTCAACCCGTCGACCAGTTCCGCCACGGGGGCGCCAAAGCGCTCAATCAAATCCGATTTGGTGACGCCGCAATCCTCCATGGCGTCGTGCAGCAGTGCCGCCATGAGCGCCTGGGCGTCAAGTTTCCAGGTGGCGCATTGGGCCGCGACGGCAATGGGATGGGTAATGTAGGGCTCGCCACTGTTGCGCAATTGGCCCAGATGGGCCTCGTCGGCAAAGCGGTAGGCCTGGCGCACCAGCTCCACCTGGGCGCTGTCAAGGTAGTCCAGGCTGTCGGTGAGCGCGGCAAAGCTGGCTGCTGCTGCATTGGCCGCCGCAGAACTGGCGTCAGGCGGCGCCGGATGTTCTCCCGGTCGGGTATCGCCTGCGGGGGAATTGTTCAACACCGCTTTCATGCCTTTAATGTAGCGTGGCTACCGCCAAAAGACTGGATCCAAAAAAAAGCACCGCATGCGGTGCTTTCGTCAATGGGCCAGCGGCAAACAATCAGCCGGGAACCTTTTTGAGCATTTCGATGCCCACCTTGCCCGCAGCAATTTCGCGCAGGGCCGTCACGGCGGGCTTGTTGCGGCTTTCGATGCGGGGGGCATGCCCGTGGCTGAGCATGCGTGCGCGGTACGTGGCCGCCAGCACGAGCTGGAATCGGTTGGGAATCTGCTCAAGGCAGTCTTCGACAGTAATGCGGGCCATAGGTACTCCGGGGCGTCAGGAAATGTTGAGCGACAGAAAGGTTTCTGCGCGGGCGCGGCGCTGGGCCACATATTTGAGTCGTTGGGCGTGGACGATGGTTTTCAGATCGAAAAGCGCACGCTCGAAAAGCTCGTTGATTATAACGAAGTCGAACCGGCTCACGTGGGCCATTTCCTCTGCGGCGTTCTGGAGGCGCATCTCGATGACGTCGGCGGAATCCTCGCCGCGGCGCTCCAGGCGGGAGCGCAGTTCATCCCAGCTGGGGGGCAGGATGAAGATGAGCACGGCGTTGGCAAAGACATCCTTGATCTGCAGGGCGCCCTGGAAGTCGATTTCAAGAACGATGTCGTTGCCCTGGGAAATGCGTTCCTCAATGGCCTTTTTGGAGGTGCCATACCGGCGACCGTGCACATTTGCCCATTCCACAAAGGCGTTGGAGGCGACCATCGCGTCGAATTCGGACTCCGATGCGAAGAAATACTCCCGGCCGTGCTTTTCCTGGCCCCTGGGAGGGCGTGTCGTGTGCGAAACCGAGGCATGCACTTGGGAGTCCAGCTCCTGCAGGGCTTTCACCAGACTGGATTTGCCTGCTCCGCTGGGCGCGGCGACGACGAATAGATTACCCGGATAGTCCATAGAGGGTGGGCGCATTGCGCTATGAAAAATAAAGCGTTACTCGATATTTTGCACCTGCTCGCGCATCTGCTCGATCAGGACTTTCATGTCCACGCTGATGCGCGTGAGGTCGAGTGCCGACGATTTTGAGCCCAGGGTGTTGGCCTCACGGTGCAGTTCCTGGATGAGGAAATCGAGTCGCTTGCCGATCTCGCCCCCTTTTTTGAGCAGTCTTTCGATTTCATCGAGATGCGATTGCAGGCGGGTGACTTCCTCGGCCACGTCGATGCGAATGGCGAAGGCCGTGGCTTCCGACAAGGCGCGGTCCTGTGCGGCCTCGGGTGTTGCAGCGCCTTCGGCCAGGCCCATGGCTTCCTTCCATCGCTCCAGGAAGCGCTGGCGCTGCTGCTCGACCAGCAAGGGGACCAGGGGCGTGGCTTGCTGTGCCAGGGCCCGCAATTGCTTCAGGTGGCCCTGCAGCATGGCTGCCAGCCGGGCGCCTTCCTGCTGCCGGGCGTCGAGCAGGGCGGTGAGGGCCTGTTCGGCCAGCGCCGGGACGGCTTCGCCCCAGTCCTCGGTCCCCGCGCCCTGGCCGATGCACAGGCGCAGGACTTCAGCGACGCTCAAGGGGGTAGCCTGCGGCAGCCACGAGCGCACCGCATCCTGCGCAGAATTGAGGCGTTGCAGCATGCGTGGCGATGGGTCGGGAAGGGTCGAGGAGTCGCCGCTTTCCAGCGTGGCGCGCACCTCCACCTTGCCGCGCTTGATCTTTGCGCTCAGCAGGGAGCGCAGCATGGGTTCCATGGCGCGCAGTTCGTCGGGAAGGCGGAACGAGAGGTCGAGGAAGCGGCTGTTGACGGAGCGGATCTCCAGTCCCAGGCGCCGCCCGGAGAGCGGCCGGGACTCGGCTTCGCTGCTTCCGGTGCCCGCACCGTGCTGGGCGCTGGCGTATCCGGTCATGCTGTAAACTGGCATTGGACTTTTGATGGTTGCTTGCGATCCGGCGATTATCCGGGTTCTGATCGGCCCCCGAATCTTCTGCGCAAAATATGTCAAAAATCAAACCGGCGCCGCTGCCGCCCGATACCACGATCGGTGGATACCGTGTGATACGCCGGTTGTCGTCCGGCGGTTTTGGTGTGGTCTACCTTGCCGTGGATGCCGATGGACAGCAGATCGCCATCAAGGAATACCTGCCATCGTCGCTGGCGACACGCGCACCGGGCGAGTTGCTGCCCAAGGTGCCCCCCGAAAAGCTCTCGCTGTACCGCCTGGGCCTCAAGAGCTTCTTTGAAGAAGGCCGCGCTCTGGCCCAGATCTCGCACGCCTCGGTGGTCAGCGTGCTCAACTTCTTCCGCGAGAACGAAACGGTCTACATGGTGATGAACTACCTGGAGGGCGCCACCCTGCAGGATTTCATCATCACCGCGCGCGACCTCAAGACACAGAAGGTGTTCCGCGAGTCCACCATCCGCAGCCTGTTCGATGAGGTGCTGCGCGGCATGCGCATCGTGCACCAGCACAAGATGCTGCACCTGGACATCAAGCCGGCCAACATCTTCATCACCGACGACAACAAGGCCGTGATGATCGACTTTGGCGCCGCACGCGAAGTGCTGTCCAAGGAAGGCAACTTCATCCGTCCCATGTACACGCCCGGATTTGCCGCCCCCGAGATGTACCGGCGCGATTCCGCCATGGGGCCGTGGACCGACATCTATGCCATCGGCGCCTGCATCTATGCCTGCATGCAGGGTTTTCCGCCCAACGAGGCGCCGCAGCGCCAGGAAAAGGACCGGCTGTCGCTGGCGCTGGCCAAGCTGCGCGGGGTGTATTCGGACAACCTCATCGAGGTGGTCGAATGGTGCATGGCGCTGGACCCGCTGTCGCGTCCGCAATCGGTGTTTGCACTGCAAAAGGAACTCTCGCGTGAAGGCGAGCGCCGCTATACCAAGCTGAGCGTGGGCGAGAAGATGCGCCTGCAGCTCGATACCCTGGTGTCCGACACCAAGAAGAATGTGCAAAAAGTGGGTGACGCCACAGGAATCGGAGCCAAGCCCAAATGAAATTCTCCGTATTCCAGATCAGCCGCCGCGGCGGCCGCGAGAAGAACGAAGACCGCATGGGTTACTGCTACACGCGCGAGTCCGGCCTGTTCGTGCTGGCCGACGGCATGGGCGGGCACCCCGAGGGCGAGGTGGCAGCGCAGATCGCCATGCAGACCGTGGCCGCCCTGTACCAGCGCCAGGCGCGGCCCGTGCTGGAGGACGTGCAGGAGTTCCTTTCGTCTGCGCTGCTGGCAGCGCACCACCAGATCCTGCGCTACGCCAGCGACAAGGGCATGATCGATTCGCCGCGCACCACGCTGGTGGTTGCTGTGGTGCAGTCGGGCAGCGCCACGTGGATCCATTGTGGCGATTCGCGCCTGTACATGGTGCGCGGCGGTGAACTGCTCACGCGTACGCGCGACCACTCCTACCTGGAACTGCGCAACATGCCCGCCGGTCTGGAGCGCATCAACCGCAACGTGCTGTTCACTTGCCTGGGCTCGCCCACCAAGCCCATCTACGACATGACGGGGCCCGTGCATCTGGAGCAGGGTGACCGCATCCTGCTGTGTTCCGACGGGCTGTGGGGCACCCTCAGCGATGAGGAAATCGGTAAGCAGCTGGGCAGTCAGACCGTCTCGCAGGCCGTGCCCGAGCTGGTGGAAGAGGCCTTGCGCAAGGCCGGCGACAGCAGTGACAACGTAACGGTGGTGGCCATGGAGTGGGAGACCCCCGACGCCTTCGAGTCCACCCAGGGTGTCTCCACCGACAGCATCAGCGACGATGTGTTTGCCTCCACCATCCAGGCGGGCCCCATTGATGGCCTGGTCGATGACCTGGACGACGAAGCCATCGAGCGCTCTATTGCAGAAATCAACGAGGCCATTCGCCGCAGCGCCGCGCGGAAGGCCTGAAGGACTCTCTATGACTTTTGAACGCAGCGGCCAGCGTGCCGCCGACCAGTTGCGCCCGGTGCGCATCACCCGCCGCTACACCATGCATGCCGAGGGCTCGGTGCTCATCGAGTTCGGCAATACCAAGGTGCTGTGCACCGCCACGGTCGAAGAAAAAGTGCCGCCGCACAAGCGCGGCAGCGGCGAGGGCTGGGTCACGGCCGAATACGGCATGCTGCCGCGCGCCACGCACAGCCGCAGCGACCGCGAGGCCGCGCGCGGCAAGCAGAGCGGCCGCACGCAGGAGATCCAGCGGCTCATCGGCCGCTCGCTGCGCGCCGTGTTCGACCTCAAGCTCCTGGGCGAGCGCAGCATCGTGCTCGACTGCGACGTGATCCAGGCCGACGGCGGCACGCGCACCGCCGCCATCACCGGCGCCTGGGTGGCCGCGCAGGACGCGGTGAACACCCTGCTCGCCAACGGGAAGCTTGCGGTTTCGCCCATCCGCGAGCCCGTGGCCGCCATCTCGGTGGGCATCGTGCAGGGCCAGCCCGTGCTCGACCTCGAATACGTGGAAGACGTGGCTTGTGACACCGACATGAACGTGGTCATGACCGGTGCCGGACACTTCGTGGAAGTGCAGGGCACGGCCGAGGGCGTGGCCTTCACCCGCTGCGAGATGGACCAGCTCCTGCTGCTGGCCGAAAAAGGCATTGGCGAACTGGTGCAGATGCAGCAGGCGGCTCTTCAAAACTGATAGCTGTTCGCGTTTGCTGAATAAGCGCTGGAGACCGATTTGGCTATGAAAATCGTATTGGCATCGAACAACCGCGGCAAGCTCGCCGAGCTGCAGGCCATGCTCGCTTCCCTGGGCGTGGAGCTGGTGCGCCAGGCCGACCTGGGCGTGGGCGAGGCCGAGGAGCCGCACCGCACCTTCGTCGAAAACGCACTGGCCAAGGCCCGCTTTGCCAGCCAGCACACCGGCCTCCCCGCCCTGGCCGACGACGCCGGCCTGTGCGTGGACGCCTTTGGCGGCCTGCCGGGCGTGGACACGGCCTACTACGCCACGCAGTTTGGCTACGAAAAAGGCGACGACAACAACGTGCGTGCCCTGCTGGAGCAGATGCAGGGCCAGGCCAACCGCCGCGCCGCCATGGTCAGCACCCTGGTCGCGGTGCGCAGCCCGCAGGACCCCGAGCCCCTGATTGCCGTGGGCCGCGTGGTCGGCGAGATCGCGCCCGAGCGGCGCGGCAGCCACGGCTTCGGTTTCGATCCGGTGATGTTCATCCCCGAGTTCGGCCAGACCTTTGCCGAACTGCCCCCCGAAGTGAAGAACGCCCACAGCCACCGGGGCCGCGCAGCGCAGCAGATGCTGGCGCTGATGCGCGAACGCTGGTTGTAATGAATCAAAAAAGTGAGCTTCCAGCGCTTGTATTTAGGCACTTTCAAATACTTTTCATATTGAAAGCCTTCACAGACAAGCGCAAGCAGCTATTGTTTTGATATCGCCATGAACATCCCCATCACCCCCGCAGCGCAGCCCGGTGCACCCGTGCGCGACATCCAGCACTACATGCGCCCCGGCCTGCTGCAGCTCGCCAGCCTGCCGCCGCTGTCGCTGTATGTGCACCTGCCTTGGTGCCTGAAAAAGTGCCCGTACTGCGACTTCAATTCGCACGCCTGGGCGGGTGAGCAAGCGCTGCCCGAGCAGCGTTACCTCGACGCCCTGTGCGCCGACCTCGAAGCGGCGCTGCCCCTGGTGTGGGGCCGCCAGGTGCAAAGCATCTTCATCGGCGGCGGCACGCCCAGCCTGTTTGCGCCCCAGTCCATCGACCGCCTGCTGGCCGACATCCGCGCGCGCCTGCCGCTGGCGGCGGGCTGCGAGGTGACCATGGAGGCCAACCCTGGCACGTTCGAGAAAGACCGCTTTCGCGCCTTCCGCGCAGCGGGCGTCACGCGCCTGTCCGTCGGCGTGCAAAGCTTCAACGACCAGCACCTGCAGGCCCTGGGCCGCGTGCACGACCGCGCCCAGGCCCTGGCGGCGGTGGAAGAAGCGGCGCAGGCATTCGATACCTTCAACCTCGATCTGATGTACGCGCTGCCCGGCCAGGACCTGGCGGGCCTGGAGCAAGACCTGCGCACCGCGCTGGCGCTGGCGCCGCCGCACCTGTCGGTCTACCACCTCACCATCGAGCCCAACACCTTCTTTGCCAAATACCCGCCTGCGGTACCGCCCGACGACGACGCCTACGCCATGCTCGACCGCATCACCGAGCTGACCGGGCAGGCGGGGCTGCAGCGCTACGAGATCTCGGCCTACGCCCGTGCCGGCCACCAGTGCGTGCACAACACCAACTACTGGGAGTTTGGCGACTACCTGGGCATTGGCGCGGGCGCGCACAGCAAGATCAGCTTTGCGCACCGCGTGGTGCGCCAGGCCCGCTTGCGCGAGCCGCGCCTGTACATGGACAACGCGCTGGCGGGCAACGCGCTGGCGCTGGACGACGACGTGCGCCGCGCCGACCTGCCGTTTGAATACATGCTCAACGCCCTGCGCCTGCGCCGCGGGTTTGCGTTGCAGGACTTTACCGAGCGCACCGGTCTGCCCGTGACGGTGCTGGCCAAGGCGCTGGACGAGGCAGAGCGCAAGGGCCTGATCGTGCGCGACATGGCCCGTGTGCAGCCGACGGAGCGCGGGTTCGACTTCCTGAGCGATCTGCAGGAACTGTTCCTGGCCGATTGAGCGCGCTCGCCGCGCTGCGCCGGCCCGCCGGTGGGTGCCGGATCAGCCGCAGCGCGCCGCGATGATGCGGCCGGCGGCATCGACTTCCAGGTTCAGGCGCTCGGGATCGAATTCCTTGGTGACCATTTGCCCCGGACGGAGAATGCGCACCATCAGCGCACCGGCGGAGACGCGTGCCGCTTCCACCACCTTGGCCGTGCTGCTTTTGCCGACGGCCGATTGCGCCGGCCCGGCATTGCAGGTGCCCCCCAGCGGAGCCCCCGTGGGCCCGGTGGCCGGGCCTGGGCTGGCACAGCCCGCCAGCACCGCCAGCACCGTCAGGGCGGGCAGAAGGCCCTTCAAAACCGCGTTTTTCAGCATCAGTGGATTCCTGTCAAAAAATGCAAGGCTACCGCAAGCAGGGTGCGCGCGGCGTGCGCTTGCTGTAAGCGAATGTCCGGGTATCCTCACAGAGACCATGAAGCCATCGACATGCTGCTGACCGAACTGCAAGCCCAGCAAATCACCCTGGTCCGGGTGCTGGAGCAAACCCGCGACAACGGCGGACTCTGGACTGCGGGCGATGCCCACGAGGCCACCCGCGCCGCGCGGGAACTGGTGGGGCGCGGCGCGCCCTTTCCGGTGTTCGTGGCCCGCCGGGCGCAGTGGGCGCTGGAGGAAATCCAGCGCCGCACGCCAGACCGGGCGATCCGGCTGCGGGCACCCAGGCTGCCTTTCTGGGCAGGGTTTGTGCTGGCCGTGTGCGCCTTGCTGGCCGGTTTTGCCACCGACTACCTGGCGGCGCAGCCCCATATTGATGTGGTCGAGTGGCCCCTGGTGCTGCTGATCGGCTGGAACGGGCTGGTTTTCGCCTGGTTGTCGCTGGCCTGGCTGTGGCGCAGGTGGGGCCCGGGACAGGGGGCGCACGGGCTGCCCGCTGCGCTGCTGGGGCGTTGGTGGGTGCTGGAAATGCTGGG
This sequence comes from Burkholderiaceae bacterium, assembly GCA_023954095.1. Lineage (GTDB taxonomy): Bacteria > Pseudomonadota > Gammaproteobacteria > Burkholderiales > Burkholderiaceae_C > Simplicispira. The sequence goes on from JAMLIQ010000059.1 coordinate 14,373, forward strand.
GCTGCGCAAGGGTGAAGGGCGCCCCTGGGCTGCGGAATTCCGCCAGGCCTGGGCCGCGCTGGCGGCGCCCCTGCAGGCGGTGCGCTTCAGGCTGGCCGCCCATCTGGCGGCGCTGTTGTTCGCGCTGGGCGCGGTGGGCAGCTTTTTTGCCCGGGGTGTCAGCGAGGAGTACCGCGCAGGCTGGAAAACCACCTACGCGTTTGTGAACGGCGAGCTGCTGCATGCCATCGTCAGTGTGGTGCTGGCGCCGGGTGCCTGGCTGCTGAACCTGCCGATCCCGGATGCACAGCACATCGACCGCCTGCGCATGCCGGGCGGTGCGGGCGAAATCGCAGAGCCCTGGATCTGGCTGTATGGCGTCTCCGTGCTGGCATGGGTCGCTGTGCCCCGTTTGGGGCTGGTTCTGCTCAATATGCTGGCCCGCTGGCGGCTGCGGCGGGCTTTCCCGTTGCCCTTGCGCGCGGCCTATTTCATCACCTTGCGCGCTGTCTGGCGCGGCCAGAAAATCGGTGTGGTGGTGGTTCCTTTTCGCTACGTCCTGTCGGCCGAAGTGCGTGCCCGGCTGACCGCCCTGCTCGAACGCATCTACGGTCTGGCCGTGGACATCGCCATCGAGCCGCCGGTGCTGATGGGCCAGGACGCCACCGACTGGAAGAAGGCCCTGCATCCCGAAGGCCATGTGGCCGTGGTGGCACTTTTCCCGCTGGCGGCCACGGCGGAGGCCGATGCCCATGGCGTGCTGCTGCAGCGCTTGCAGCGCAGCGCAGGGCGGGATACGCCCGTGGTGCCGGTGGTGGACATGGGCGGCTTCCCGCACCAGGACATCGAGCGCCTGCGCCAGCGCTGCAACCAATGGCGCCGCGTGCTGGACAGGGTGGGCGCCAAGCCCCTGTTCGTCGATTTGCAGCAGGTGCGCGAAGAAGACCTGCAGGCCCTGCGCCAAAGGCTCAACCATGACCGCTGACACAGCCTCCGCCGCATCGCCCGGCATCGACATCTTCGTGGTGTCCCACACCAACGTGGGCAAGACCAGCCTGGTGCGCACCCTGCTGGGGCAGGATGTGGGCGAGGTCGAAGATGCCCCCGATGTGACCCGGGCGCTGGCCGCGTACGACCTGGTGGTTGCCCAGGATGGCGGTGCCTTGCGTTTGTGGGACACCCCTGGGTTTGGCGACAGCTTTCGGCTGGCGGGCCGCCTGCGCCGCAAGCAGCGCTGGCTGGCCTGGCTGGTGCGTGAAGTCTGGGACCGCCGCTTTCACCCGGCCCTGTGGCGCGGGCAGCGCCTGGCCTTGGAGCTGCGCGCGCGGGCCAGCGTGGTGCTGTACCCGGTGAACCTGCTCGAACGCCCGCTCGATGCCGTGTATGTGGCGCCCGAACTGGAGATCCTGGCCTGGGTGGGCAAGCCCGTGCTGGTCTTGCTCAACCAGGGGGGCGAACAAGGCGCCGCAGGCCACCGCGCTGCTGAATGGCGCCACCACCTGGGCGGCTTCCCCGTGGTGCAGCGCGTGCTGGAGCTCGATGGCTATACCCGTTGCTGGCTGCAGGAACTGGCCTTGTTCCATGACATCGGCCAGGTGCTGCCGCCGCCCGATCGCCCGGCCTACCACCAGTTGGCCCTGCTGCTGGGGCAGGACTACCGTCGGCGCTTCGACGCCTCGGTGCAGGCGTTGGCCGACTACCTGCTGCGCCTGTCCGGTGACGTGGTGGAAATGGATGCGCGCTGGTTTGACGGTCTCAAGGATGCCTGGAAGAGCCTGCGCGCCCGCATTCCCGGGGGGCGCAATGCGGAACCGACGCCGTTCGAATCCGGCATGCAGGGCCTGGCCCAGCGGTATGCCGAGCAGACCAAGGCGGTCACGGACCAGCTGATCGCCATCAACCGGCTCGACGGCGTGTCGGCGGCCGAGATCATGGAACTGGCCGAGGACAAACTGGCCGTCCACAAGCCGGTGGATGCATCCTCGTCGGCGCTTGCCGGGGGCGTGGTGTCGGGCATCCTCACCGGGCTGGGCGCGGATCTGCTCACGGGCGGGCTGTCCTTGGGAACGGGGGCGCTGGTGGGCGGGGTGATGGGCGCTTTCGGCGCGGCGGCGCTGGCACGGGGCTACAACGTCTATTCCCACCAGGACAAGAAAGTGGTGCGCTGGAGCGCCGCTTCCCTGACGGAGGCCCTGGGCAACGCCACCATGCTCTACCTGTCCATCGCGCATTTCGGGCGCGGGCAGGGCCAGTGGCGCCGCCAGCAAGCGCCCCAGGCGTGGGCGCAGGCGGTGCAAGGGGTGCTTGGGCAGCACCGCGAGCGGCTGGCATCGTTGTGGAGCGGGCAGGGCGCCGCTGCGGTTGTGCCGCAGGACCATGGCCAGGCCGTGGTGCGTGATGTGCTGCGCGACGTGCTGCAGCACCTGTACCCGGATGCGGGGCCGGTGCTGGCCCAGGGCGGCGATGCCGTCGAGGCCGTGCAGGCCCTGAATCCGCCAGGGTAGGCGCCGCTTCCTGACGCCTTTGCGACAGTTACCCGTCGGTAACTTGCATGACACTTTGCGGCATGACCGAGACACCCACACCGGCGTGCTATGCCCCCACGGCGCTGATCGACAGCGACCACCCGGCTGTCCTGGCCTTTGCCCGCCAGCATGCGCAAGGCAGCAGCCAGCGCGAGCGCGCAGTGTCGCTCTACCGCGCGGTACGCGATGGCTTCAGGTACGACCCCTATCGCCTCGATCTGTCGCCCCAGGGCATGCGCGCCAGCACGGTGCTGGCCCAGGGGTATGGATGGTGCGTTCCCAAGGCGGTGCTGCTGGTTGCCGCCTGCCGTGCGGCAGGCATTGCAGCGCGGCCCGGCTTTGCCGATGTGCGCAACCACCTGAGCACCGAGCGCATGCGCGAGACCATGAAGACCGACCTGTTCATCTGGCATGGCTATGCCGACATCTGGCTCGATGGCCAGTGGGTCAAGGCCACACCGGCCTTCAACCTCAGCCTGTGCGAGCGATTCGGCCTGCTGCCCCTGGAATTCGATGGGTGCAGCGATTCGATCTACCACCCCTTCGACAGCGCGGGCAACCGCCATATGGAATATGTGCGCCAGCGCGGCGCTTTTGACGACCTGCCGCTGGCGCAGATCGTTGCCGACTTCGAGCAGGTCTATGGCGCATGGATGGTCGACCCCGCGGCGCTGCAGGCCGCCAGCTTCCAGCAAGACGTGGAGAACGAAACACGATGACCGACAGCCTTCAGATTCCTCCTGGTTTCCATGCGCTGGACGCGGGCGGCGCGTTCATGCAGAACAACGGACCGCTGTATCTGCGGCATGAGGGCGCGCTCGTGCAGTTTGGCTTCCGGGTCGAGCCGCGGCACATCAACCCCATGAACAACCTGCATGGCGGCATGATGGCCAGCTTTTGCGACATGCTGCTGCCCCTCTCGGTACACCGCAAGAACCCCGAGGTGGGCATGCGCTTTCTGCCCACCATCAGCCTGCAGATCGACTACCTGGCCCCGGCCCCCCTGGGCTGCTGGGTCGAAGGCGAAGCCGAACTGTTGCGCGCCACGCGCTCCCTGGTGTTTGCCCAGGGCCTGGTGCGTGCCGATGGGGTGCCCTGCGCGCGTGCCAGCGGCGTCTTCAAGATGGGGCCGGCCTTTGCGGGTGAAGTGGCGGGCTGATTCGGCTCAATCGTCCACCGAGGCGCTCCAGCGGCTGCCCCAGTCGCGGGCGCGGTCGATGTCGCGGCGGTCGCGCTTGGTGGGACGGCCCTCGTGCAGGGCGGCGGCAGGCTCGGGCGCCAGGCGGCGCAGCTCCTGGGCTTTCTCGCGCAGGGCGATGCTTTCGGCGGTTTCCTCGTACAGCTGCTGCGCCACGGGCGCAGGACCGCGCATGCCGCTCAGTGCCCGCACCACCACGATGCGCTGCACGGACCCCTGGCGCAGCACCACGGTATCGCCGGAGCGCACCTCGCGGGAAGCCTTGGCCGCCAGGCCGTTGACAGTGATGCGGCCTTTGGCGATTTCTTCGGCGGCCAGGCTGCGCGTCTTGTAGAAGCGCGCGCACCACAGCCATTTGTCAATGCGCAGGGATACAAGGGTGCTCATGCCCGGATTGTGATTCCATTTCCAAATCCTCCGTGCCGCTGCTGCTTCGACTTGCCGACCTGCACGCTACCATCGGGCCCATGCCAGATTCTTCCGACCAGATCCCCGCACTGCCGCTGGATGCGCAAGGCATCCTGGAACTGGCGGCGCGTTCCATGTTCCAGTTGTTCTCCACGGTCAGCCAGGGCATGTTTCTGGTGGACCTGCGGGGGCGCATCGTGTGGGTCAATGAGGGCTATCAGCGCTTCCTGCCCGATCTGGGGCTGACCTCTGTCGACCAGTTTGTCGGCCGCACGGTCGAGGAAGTGATCCCCAACACGCAGATGCGCCGTGTGCTGGAAACAGGCCAGCCCGTGCTGATCGACCTGCTGACCAACCGGGCAGGCACCTTTGTGGTCAGCCGTATTCCGTTGCGCGACGACGCGGGCAAGGTGATCGGGGCCATCGGCATTGTGCTGTTTGACCACCCGGAGACCACGCTGCAGCCGCTTATCAGCAAGTTCGCCCTGTTGCAGCGCGACCTGGACGATGCGCGCCGCGAACTCGCGGCACAGCGCAGCCAGTCCCAGCGCGGTGCGGGTGCGGGGGACCGGCGCACCAAATACACCTTTGCCAGCTTCGTGGGCTCCAGCCCGGCCGCCACTGAAGTCAAGCGCCAGGCGCGCCGGGCCGCGCAGTCGGCCAGCCCGGTGCTGCTGCTGGGGGAGACGGGTACGGGCAAGGAACTGCTGGCCCATGCCATCCATGCGGCGTCGCAGCGTGCCAGCGGCCCCTTTGTGGGGGTGAACATTGCAGCCGTGCCCGACACCCTGCTGGAGGCCGAGTTCTTTGGCGTGGCCCCGGGCGCCTACACCGGCGCCGACCGCAAGGGGCGCGACGGCAAGTTCAAGCTGGCCGACGGCGGCACGCTGTTTCTCGACGAGATCGGCGACATGCCCGCCAGCCTGCAGGCCAAACTGCTGCGTGCGCTGCAGGAGGGCGAGATCGAGCCCCTGGGGTCGAACACGCTGGTGCCTTTTGATGTGCGCGTGGTGGCCGCCACCTCGCGTGATCTGGGCGCTTTGGTGCGCGAGGGGCGCTTCCGCGAAGACCTGTTCTACCGCCTGCACGTGCTGCCGGTGCGGGTGCCGCCCTTGCGTGAGCGGCCAGGCGATATCCCCGCGCTGGTCGAGGTGCTGGGCGAAGACCTGGCCCTGCGCAACGGCACAGCGCCGCCCGAACTGCTCTCCGATGCCATGGCCCTGCTGGCCGCGCAACCCTGGCGCGGCAACATCCGTGAATTGCGCAACGTGCTGGAACAGGCCGCCATGCGCAGCGATTCCCAGTCCATCGACGCTGAGCAGTTGCGCATGATCCTGCGCGAGGCGGGCGTGGAACCGGCGGCGCCCGTGGCGGAGTCCCGCCTGCCGCCCGAGGCGGCTGCAGGCCAGGACAGCCTGCTGCGCCCCCTGTCGGTGCAGGTGGCCGAACTGGAGCGCCGGGCCATTGCAGCCGCCATGGCCGCCAACGACGGCAACAAGCTGGCGACGTCGCGCATGTTGGGGATTTCGCGTGCCACCTTGTACGGAAGGCTGGAAAACCCTGATTAAAAATCAGGCAGTTGTCTTGAATTCAGGCAATTGCGTTGCCTGAATTTCAGGCACATGAAGCTGCGTGAATGGGGGAAGAGCGGCTTGCTCAGGGGGTGAACGGTGTTGGCACGGTTGCTGCAACATTCGGACACAACTTTACGAGACAACG